>JAISJG010000003.1 GCA_031261625.1 Candidatus Methanoplasma sp. | reverse complement strand
TACCTATCACATACTGTATATAAGTAATAGTATATGAAATATTGCATCGGACACAGCCAGATCAAAAAAAACAGAGGCCGATTCAGACCTCAGAAATACTTACACGCGCAGAATTTGGGAAAGAATATACACAATAATCATTAAAATTTGTACATATAGAAAAAACATGCACAAAATCAGTTAGATCCTGTGCATGTTATGAAGATCATTTAATGTGTTTTATCGCTTCGTACGGAGTGATGTGCAGTGCCTTCTCCGCTTCTTCCTCGGTGAGTCCGGCGCCGAGGGCGACTTTCAGTGCTCTGCTCTCATCCATGAGATTGTCCGGAGCATGGGCATCGGAGTTCACGACGAGTTTTGCTTCGGCAGCTCTGGCGACAGATGCGACGTGACCGTTGGTGATATTGTGTCCGTAGCGTCCGGTGATCTCCAGGATGACATCGTTCTTTGCGGCGAGTTCTGCTTCTTCAAGGGTTATGAATCCGGGATGTGCCAGCACATCGATATCGGGATTCTTCACGCTTTCAAGGTTGGTTCCGGGAGCAACGGGTTCTGTCACGGTCTCTCCGTGTACGACGATCCATTGTGCGCCAAGTTTCCTGGCGCGTTTTGCGATGGCAGCGATCTGCGACGGCGGAACGTGTGTTATCTCCACTCCGGGTATGACACGTATGTAATTCTCGGTGAGTTCCACTGCTCTCACAAGATTCGGAACAACGAAATCCACATTCGTCGTATCGACGTGGTCTGTGAGTGCTATGGCATCGTGTCCGAGGACCATGGCCCTTCTCACGAGTTCGGAGGGTATGAGCTCTCCGTCACTGAATATCGTGTGTGTGTGCAGATCTACTCTCATTGTGCTCTCTCCGATAATTTCCTGAATACTTCCTCTACGTTCAATCCGGTCTTCTCGACCGCGACAAGCGTGTGATAGATCAGATCAGCCAGTTCCCAGGCCATCTCGTCCGTATCTCTGTCTTTGACCGCGAGTACGAATTCTCCCGCTTCCTCGATGATCTTCTTACACATCTTATTCTCGTCCTTGTAGAGTTTGCATGTGTAGCTGTCGTCGGTGGGATTCTCAAGTCTGTCCTTGAGCACTCTTATCAGTTCCGGTATGATGGAAGCGGTCGTTTCGGTGCTGCCGTATATCGTTTCGAAGAAACATGTAGGGGATCCGGTGTGGCATGCGACACCTGTCTGTTCTACTCTTACGAGCAATGTATCCTGATCGCAATCCGTTTGGATCGAGATTATCTTCTGAACGTGTCCCGATTCTTCTCCTTTTTTCCACAGTTTGTTCCTGCTTCTGGACCAGAAGTGTGTATAGCCTGTGCTTTTCATGAGACTCACGGCCTCGTCGTTAGCCCATGCTACCATCAGGACTTCGTTCGTGAGGTGGTCCTGAACGACCACAGGGATCAGTCCGTCTTTGTAAACCAGGTCGGTCATCTTATTGCCACTCCTCTGTCTTTCAGGTATGTTTTGACGTCACCCACGGTATATTGGCGTGAGTGGAATATGGATGCGGCCAAAGCCGCGGAAACGTTGGTCTTCGCGAACACTTCGTAGATGTGCTCTGCACTTCCGCATCCTCCGGATGCTATCACCGGTATGTTCACGGCATCGGATATCGCTGCGTTCAGGGGAAGATTGTAGCCTTCTTTCACTCCGTCCGTATCGACGGACGTAAGAAGTATTTCTCCTGCACCGAGGTCTTCCGCCTTTCCGGCCCATTCGACCGCATCGAGGCCGGTCGGTTTGGTGCCTCCGTGGGAATACACCTCCCAGTGGTCGCCATTCCTTTTGGCATCAATCGCGACGACAACGCACTGTCTTCCGAAATTGTCCGCGGATTCTGATATTATCGAAGGGTTGTTTATGGCCGCGGAATTCACGGATACTTTGTCGGCACCTGCGCACAGGGCATCATGCATGTCCTTTGCGGTCCTTATCCCTCCTCCTACGGTAAGTGGGACGAATACCCTCTCTGCTGTTTCTGAAACCAGATCGAGAGTGGTCTGTCTGTATTCCAAAGAAGCGGCGATATCAAGGAACGTTATCTCGTCCGCACCCTGAAGGCTGTACTCCTCGGCAAGTTCAGGCGGCGATCCTACATCTCTCAGGTTGAGGAAGTTCACACCCTTGACCACCTTTCCGTTCTTGACGTCAAGGCAGGGTATGATCCTCTTTGTGAGCATTTCAGCTCACCCTGGCTTTATCTTTCGTGCTCAGTTCCGTTTTCCTCGGAACCGAGGCCTGTTTGAGTGCTTTACCCAGGGCCTTGAACGATGCCTCCGTCACGTGGTGGTCATCGAATCCTCTGAGCTTCACTATGTGTAACGTTAGTCCTGCGGACATGGCGAAACTTCTGAAGAAGTGCTGATACAGTCTGTCCGCACTGTCTATGTCCGCGAACGGGCGGTCTATGATGTCCAACGATACAGTTACGAGAGCATCGTCCATGGGGATCGTTACAGTGGCTGTTCTTTCCACCGGAGCGTCGCCTATGGCGTTCTTGAACGCGATGCCCAAGGTTATCGCGGCATCTTCCACGATGTGGTGCTCGTTATCTCCCGTTGCGCTCAGTTCGATGTCGAACGAGGCATATCTTGCGAAAGTCTCTATCATGTGTGTGAGGAACGGAACATCTGTGACGACGTTGAACTTCCCATCGCCGTCAATGTTCAGTTTTACGGAGACCTTCGTCTCCCTTGTGTCGCGTTCCAACGTGGATGTCCTGCTCGTCATATCATCTGGAGTACGGAATGGCGGTATAATAATAATTTCGTGCGATGCAGTGGTTTTCGGGTATTCTGACACAATGGGACTTTAGTAACTTCGATAGTGATCGACAACATGTTCTCACGAGGTTGGCTTTTTTTGGTAGTTTACAGACTACCAATTTATTGAATTATTTCATGTATTTTTTGAGATTCCAAATAAGATAAAGCGGTAGATACAGCACAGATGTCACTTTGATATTCTCCATGCTGGTGATCACTGTCGTATCCGGAGAAAATCTGTCGATGTATTCGGTAAGGCTTTTAGATGCGGTCTTTTTGCCGGCTTTAACTTCGATAGGTACGGTGGACATTCCTATCTGTGTAACGAAATCCACTTCTGCCGTTCCACCAGACCTCCAATAATACGGAGTGTCCCCGAGCAGATCTATTAGTTCGCAAAGGACATAATTCTCGGTTATCGCACCTCTGTAATCAGAGTGTTCCGGTGTATCTATGAATGCGAATCCCGGCGGTACTCCGGACATTTTCCGAAGCAGACCGATGTCTGCCATATACAATTTGAAACTGGTATTGTCCGCATTTATCGAAAGCGGGACACCTGGGCGATCGATTTTTTTTACTTTGTAGGCCAGCCCCGCGTCTATCAACCACTCCAGGGCATCTTCCAGATCCTTGGATCTCGCACCGGCCTTTACATGACTGAACATGAATTT
This sequence comes from Candidatus Methanoplasma sp., assembly GCA_031261625.1. The sequence goes on along the minus strand of JAISJG010000003.1, from coordinate 47,477 downwards.
GTTATTCTCTTTTGCAAGCTGAACGGGGATGGAGGACCATATCTGTGTCAGTCTGGAGAGTTCGTGAGATGCATGTTTGGCAAAATCATTCATGCAGCCGTTCAGAATAGCATCCTGTATCTTCTCGACTTTTATGATATCCTTGGTTTTTATCCAGACATCTACCGCCCCCGGCATACCTCCTACAACATAGTATGTACGGAGATAATCCTCCAACCTGGATGCGAGTGGTTCCGGTACTTTTTCCTCTGTTGAAATTCTGCCCAGATAGTCAACCAGATCCTTTTCATCATTCGCATAAAGGAATTCTCTGAAACTCATCGGCCTCATTTGGAGGCGATCGACCTTACCTACAGGGAAAGAATACGGTTTCAACTGAAGAATACCCAACAGTGATCCGGCACATACGACATGATATTCGGGGGCATTCTCACAAAAATATTTTAAACTGGTCAATGCACGGTTGCAGAATTGTATCTCATCGAAGATTATCAATGTTTTTTCAGGCTCTATTTTTTGTTGAGATATGAGTCCAAGTTGTTCCACAAGGCGGTGAGGGTCAAGGTTATCCTCGAACAGCCTGTTAAGTCTCGAATCATCTTCGAAATTGAAGTATACCGTGTTGGCGTAATTCTTCTCTCCGAATTCTTTCAGTATGTATGTTTTACCGCATTGTCTGACTCCTTCCAATATGAGCGGCATACGGAATTGGCTGTTTTTCCACTCTATCAAATCATCGTAAATGCGTCTATACATTAGTACAATTTATTGTATACACTAGCCAGCATATAGAATTACTGCATTTTCCTAGGGTATTTTTAAGAAATTCTTGCGTTTTCCTAGGGTATTTTTTGAAAATAACTGCATTTTCCTAACCTATTTTTCCAGGAATCGCTGCGTTTTCCTAACATGAGGAAAAATATGAAATACGGATCAGACAGAATTCACATAACGTGATCAGACGGTGTATTTCGAGATCCACGGTGTTTTCCATTCCCATGGTCTGATGATCCCGGTGTAGATCGCAAGGCCTACGACCGCCCCTACCGCTCCGAATTTATCCAGAAGTATCGCATCGTCTTCGGAAGTAACACCGCCGGAGGCGATGACATCATGCGGACAGTTCGTAATGAATCTCTCGGCCTGAGCCGCATCTATCCCTTTCGTGCGTCCTTCGACATCCACATTGGTGTTCAGAACGCCTGCGAGAGGAAGGTCGCGGATGATATCGAACATCTTCTCCACGGTGAGGTCTGCGGCCTCCTGCCATCCTTTCACTGCGATACGGTCGTTCTTTGTATCAAGGCCGAGAACTATCTTTCCCGGGAATCTGTCTGCGATATCGGCAAGCCATTCAGGTTCCTTTACCGCCTTCGTACCGACAATGATACGGTCCGCACCTGCGGATATCAGTTCTTCGACGGTTTCCGTGGAACGGATGCCTCCTCCTATCTCGGCGGGTACGCCGCATTCTTTGATGACCTTCTTGAATATCGGAATGTTATTCCCTTTGCCGAATGCACCGTCCAGATCCACCAGGTGAAGATACGGTGCGCCTTTGCCGACCCATGAATGCGCTGTTTCCAAAACATCGGGAAGTACCAGTTGCTGGCTTCCGAGTTCGCCGCCCACCAGTTGTACCACTTTGTGGTCTAGCACATCGACGGCCGGGATTACGATCATGCGTTCTCCTCTGCAAAGCGGATGAAGTTCTCCACCAGCTTCAGACCGGAACCGGCACTTTTCTCCGGGTGGAACTGTACTCCGTAGGCATTGGCGGTCCTGAAGAACGAAGGGAACGTGTTTCCCTCGTATTCGGTCGTTCCTTTCACGATCGATATGTCGTTGGCAGTTCCGTGATACGAGTGAGCGAAATAGAAGCGGTTGTCGGTAAGTCCGTCGAACAGGGGATCCGTGGTCTCAACGGCATTCCATCCCATGTGCGGGATGCATTCCGCTTTGATCTTAACCACTTTGCCGTCGAATACCCCGAGTCCCGGGGAATCCCCTTCCTCGCTGGATGAGAACATGATCTGTGCGCCGACACATATTCCGAGTGTTGGTACTCCCGACAGGATACGGTCGCGTATGCCCTCGCGGTAGGGAAGAACCCTTTCCATCGTTTTGTCGAAAGCCCCCACTCCGGGGAAGACGATACATTCGGCATCGAGGAGTTTGCTCAGGTCGGTGATCACATCTACTTTAGCACCACTTATCTCAAGCGCTTTTTTGATGGAGTGCAGGTTTCCGACACCGTAGTCGGTCATTGTTATCCTCATTTGCTTTCCTCCAGTACTTCTGATATCTTATCGATCATTATCCTGTTGAGTTCGGATGTCCCGACGGTCATGCGGACGCAGTTCTCGGTGCGTCTTTTGCTTCCGAAGTCTCTGATCATCACTCCCTTCTTCTTCAGTTCGGATACAAGTAGAGCGTGGTCGATGGGTGATTTTGCAAGTATGAAGTTCGCATCCGAGGGATACGGTTCGAATCCTAATTTTTTAAGATCGGCTGCAAGTCTCGGTCTTTCTTCGGAAACGACCTTTTTGCTTTTTCTGATGAATTCCTGATCCTTCACGGCGGCTGTTGCGGCCCTTTCACTGACCATGTTCAGTGAATACGGGATCTTCACGGAGTTCATCATATCTGTAAGTGCCAGATTGGATGCGGCGTATCCTACTCTGAGCGCCGCCATGGCGTATGCTTTCGAGAATGTTCTCAGAACTATCAGGTTCTCGAATTCATTCACCTGCGACAGCAGGGAATCGTCCGCGTACTCACCGTACGCTTCGTCGATGATGACGATGCCTTTGAATTTTGAAAGTATCTCTTCAAGGTCTTTCTTTCTGAAAGAATTCCCTGTGGGATTGTTCGGAGAAGGGATGATCGCAACTTTGGCATCCGATTTTAAAATGCTGTCCACATCGAGCTGGAAATCATCCGTAAGGTCGGATTCTATCGATCTTCCGCCGTTCAGTCCGACGAAGAATTCATACAGAGTGTACGAAGGAACGGGAACTATGCAGTTGTCGCCCCAGTTGGTGAATGTTTTGAACGATACGTCCAGCATCTCGTCCGAACCGCTGCCGACGACGAAATTCTCTCTCTCCAGTCTGTAAAGATCGGCGAGGGCGTCCCTGAGGCCGTCGGAATAGGTGTTGGGGTATCCGTTGAGGTCGAACGTCTGTTCTTTCAGATATCTCTCTGCGGCCGGATTGGATCCCAGCACGTTGGTGTTGGTATCCATTCTGAGCTCATTGCCTACTTCCGGATTGTAGTACTTTTTGAAATCCTGTGTGCTGGATCTCATTATGTCGCGTGTGACCATCACTCCACCAGCCTGTCGATGCTCAGGGTCAGTATGCCCTTCGCACCGAGTTTCTTCAGGTCGTTGACTGCCTTGTAGATATCCGCGGAGTTCACCACCGCGTGTACGGCCACGACCTTATCGTTCCCGGCGATGTTCAGGACGGTGGGACCGCCTATACCGGGAAGGATCTTCTGGACTTTTTCGAGTTTATCGATGGGAACGTCGGCCATGAGGTATTTCTTGTCCTCTGCCTCGATGACGCTTCTGATGGAATCGACGACGTCGGTTATTTCCGATTTTTTGGAAGAGAATGATTTCTCCGAGGTGAACACGGCGGCTTGTGAATCCAGGATCGTTCCGACTTCGACCATTCTGTTCATTTTCAGTGTCGAACCGGAAGCCACCAGGTCGGAGATGAGGTCGGATATTCCCAGGTACGGCATGATCTCCGCCGCACCGCTGACTTTGATGATCTCGATCTTCTTTCCCTTGGATTTGAAGAATTTCTCTGTTATGTTGGGGAAGGATGTTGCGATCCTGGTCCCGTTCGGTATGTCGTCGATGCTCTTTATGCCCGAGACCTCGGGTGCTGCCACAGACAGGCGGCATATTCCGAACTCCAGATCCATGATCTTCTTCAGTTTGTATCCGGACTCGGCAACCAGATCCTCTCCGGTTATGCCGAAGTCGATGGCACCAGAGTTGATGAATGCGGGGATGTCCTGAGCGCGGACGAACATTATCTCAAGATCCTGGTCGCTCGCAGTGACGTAAAGGCGTCTTCCCCAATCTTCTCCGATGGCTATACCTGATTTCGTAAGAAGTTCTACAGCTCTTTCGTTGAGCCTGCCTTTGTTCGGGACAGCCAATTTTACCGTCATCTGTTATTCTCCGTCATTACAATATAAAAAATGAGTAAATAAGGTTTCCATTGGTTATGCATGAAAAGTCCGTTATTTTATGTGTTAAGGTGATAATTATGTCGGGGCCGATGGTGAAGGTCCATCGGGTCACGATCTTCAGAATTGATTTATTGATTAAATGGAGATGGGGGGGTGTCCCCCACCTTCGGCCTCAGATGAGGCCTTTGACCTTTGCAAGTTCTGCGTTGAGCACTGATCCGCCCGCGCCGCCCCTCAGGGTGTTGTGGGAAAGGACGAACGCTTTGTAGTATCCGTTGCTTTCTCTCAGCCTTCCGACGGTGGATGCCATGCCTCTGGCCCTCTCAGGGGTTCCGGCCATGACATCGAAAGCGGGCTGCGGTCTGTTCTTCTCTTTCCTTACGATGATGGGGCTGTCCGGAGCGGACGGAAGTCCCAGTTTCTGGGCCTCTCCGCGGAATCCGGTCAATGCTTTCTCCACCTCGTCAAGGGACGGTGATTTTTTCAGATCGAGCACAAGCGATTCCAGGTGTCCGTCTACAACGGGGACCCTGGCACAGTTGGCAAGGACCTTGAAACCGGCATGGTTGAATTTTCCGTTCGAATATGTTCCGAGGATCTTTGCAAGCTCTACTTCCATCTTCTCCTCCTCGTGATCGATGAAGGGAACGACATTCCCGACGGCATCAAGGGACGGAACACCGGGATATCCGGCACCGGACAGCGCCTGGTATGTGGATACGAACACCTGGTCCAATCCGAAGGCCAGGTCCAGAGCGTACAGAGGGATAGCTATCCCGGTGGACGAGCAGTTGGCATTCGTTATGATATATCCGCCGTTCTTGTTGTAGGAAGGCTGGTCTTTGATGGAATCGAACTGTGAAGCGTTGATCTCCGGTATTATTATGGGAACATGGTCGTCCATGCGGTGGGAACCCGCGTTGGTGAAGACGGCAACACCGTTATCGGAAAGTTCCGTTTCGGTAGGCCCGGCAAGGTCGGAAGGGATACCGGAGAATGCGATCCTGGCATCTTTCGATATGTGCTTCAGGTCCATGGTCCTTATCGTCGCATCCAGAGTCTCCTCCTTGAATACGAAATCCCTCACTTTCAGGACATCCCTGAGCTTCTTACCGTCCGACTTCTCGGATGCGTAGAGCCCTTCGATCTCGAACCACGGGTGGTCTTCGAGCATCTGGATGAACCTTTGGCCTATCATGCCGGTGGCGCCCAGCACAGCAACTTTGATCTTGCTCATGTGAATCCTCTTTGAATATCACCGCAAATACTCAAAAAGTATTATAAATATACGCAAAAGAAGGCTTCGTCAAAACTATCAAAAATGTGGGCATAATCCGCACATACCGTCTCAATTCTTTCGATCTCTTTGCCAAGTTTGGAACGATCCGAAGAAAGGGCGGATGGGGTGATATCTGTCACGCATCTGTCAATATGCTCTTCGGATTTGAATTTCGGAAGATAATGTGCATTCAGATCTGGAATTTCCGGTGGCTTATATTTTTTGAAGTATAGAATAAAAACTTTTGATTTTAAGATTTTTTTGAAGTATAGAATAAAAACTCTAAATACAATCAGATCCGTACGATAAATATGGGCCGCATCGCAAGGGACAGTTACATGAACAGACTGATATCCCTGAGAGATCAGGATTTTATCAAAGTTCTTTCCGGCGTCAGACGCAGCGGTAAATCCACGCTTTTGGAGATGTTCAAAGAATATCTTCTTGCTGACGGCATTAAAGGCTCCAATGTACACCATTATAATCTGGACCGTATGGACCTGAAAAAAAGCATAATCGGCGATGCAGAATTGTTTGACCTTGTAAAGAGCAATCTGGGCGAAGGCAGGAATTATGTGTTCATAGACGAGATACAGAACGTCCCGGAATGGGAGAGTGCCGCCGTCTCCATCTTTACGGAACTGGATGTCGATCTCTATATCACAGGGTCCAACGCTATGATGCTCTCATCCGATCTGAGCACAAAGCTGGTGGGCAGACAGATAGTCATACAGGTTTTCCCGCTTTCCTTCGGAGAGATATATAATTTCCGGAAGGAGAACGGTCTTGAAAAAACAGAGGTCCTGAACGAGTATCTGATATACGGCGGATTCCCGGGAGTGACGGTAATGCCTCACGACGAAAGGAATCGCATGGATGTGATCGACGGCATATACAGGTCCATCATATCCTCGGATGTCATTCTGAAGAATAACGTCAGAGATCCGGCTCTGATGTTCCGTATCTCTGAATTTTTATTGGCAAGCATCGGAAATATAGTCTCTGCAAAGAGTATTTCCGATTATCTCAGCAGCAATGGAATAAAAACAACACCAGCCACCGTGGAGAACTATCTTTCGATGCTTGAGCAGTCATATCTTCTGTACAGGGTAAAAAGATTCGATGTTGCAGACAAACATATGCTGAAAACCCTTAACAAGTATTACGCCGTGGATCTCGGCATCAGAAATGCAGAGGTAGGTTCCGGCGACCGCGGAAGGATGTTAGAGAATCTTGTCTATTTCGAACTTCTGCGCCGCGGATACAAGGTCACCGTCGGAAAAGTAGGTCAGCAGGAAATAGATTTCGTTGCATCGAAGCAACAGAACAACATTTACATCCAGGTGTCGCAGTTCATAGCGGACGAAGATGCACGGAGAAGAGAAACCTCCCCCCTGCTTGCGATAAAGGATGCATTTCCTAAAATACTCATAACAGAACATGCGACTTCCCCGACGGGCGATGGAATCATATGTATCACAGTGACTGATTTTCTGCTCGGGCAGGAATTGTGAGATCCGTCGTCGGAGAGCCTATAACCTGCATTATTCCGGGCAAATCAATATATCCCGCCAGGAGGATTTGAGGGGTATGGTATCACCAAAACACAGTACGACCGTAAAGGCATGCGATGTGTCAGGTTGCGAAAATGATTCGGAACGCTCCATAAGCCTCAAGCTGGTGGCCAAATCTTCACTCAAACTGAAAGATGATAACCTTCGCAGCGTACACCTTTGCAAAGATCATTACAAAGCACTCAAAAAAGAGACCAAGACGGACAGAGGCCTTGACAAGGTCTACGAATGAACGGTGTCCCGGATGTTGGAGATACTGTTCCTCGGTACGGGCGGCGGACTGCCGTCCAGGGACCGGGCGCCGTCATGCGTCGCGGTCCGCAGTAAGGGGGATATCGTCCTCTTCGACTGCGGCGAAGGCGCACAGAGACAGTTGATGGTGTCGCAGTTCTCGTTCATGAAGGTCGTCGGTATCTTCATAAGCCATCTTCACGGAGACCATATATTCGGCCTTCCTGGATTGTTGCAGACAATGGGTCTGTCCGGAAGAAAGGATCCTCTTGTGGTCCGCGGACCGAAAGGGATCAGGGAATTCATCGAAGCCGTATCCGATACGTGTCAGGGCGGAGGTTTCGAGTATAAGCTGGATATCGAGGAGTTCGGGCCCGGGGACAGAGTACAGTTCGAAGGTTTTTCCGTATCATCTTTCGATACGGACCACGGGGTCCCGTCCATCGGATTCGTTCTCAGAGAGGATGACACCAAAGGAAAATTCAACGAAGCCAAAGCGAAATCCCTCGGGATCGTTCCCGGCCCGGATTTTGCAGCGCTTCAGAAAGGTACCACGGTTAATGGGGTCACACCTGAAACGGTCATAGGACCTTCGAAACCCGGGTGTTCCGTGGTCTATACAGGGGACACCGTACCATGCGCCGGCCTTACGGAAGCATCTAAAGATGCGGATGTGCTCATCCACGAATCTACATATTCTCACAGTGAGGAAGAGAAAGCATCCGCTTACAAGCATTCGACAGCATCACAGGCCGCCGAAACGGCAAAGAACAACGGTTGCAGAGCTTTGATACTGACACACATAAGCAACCGTTACGAAGACGGTCTGCAGCTTGAGAAAGAGGCCAGGGAGATATTCCCGGACTCTTTCGTGGCCGCCGACTTTTCTTTCTTTACGGTAGATAAGAACAGGTTCAGATCAGTTTGAGCATATCCGCGTTGGTAATCATACCGACGAGCTTTCCTTTTTTAGCGACGAGTACCGCATCGCAGTTGCTCATCATCGTCGTGACGGATGCAACGGGTGTCGTCTCCGTGACCACAGGGAAAGATTCGTCCATGATGTTCGATATGACCGTATCTTTCAGCTCTTCCATTGTTTTTCCTCTTCTCATGAGGTCGAATATCTTCTTTTCGGAGATGCTTCCCACAGGTGCATCGCCCGAAAGGACCGGGAGCTGCGAGAATCCGGTGGATCTCATAAGTTCTGATGCGGCATGGACCCTTTCATCGCACTGAATCGTTATGATGCTTTTCGAGGAGACATCCGCGGCGGTGGCATCCTTCCTGCTGTTGTGGTGGATGCGCTCGAGTGTTTCGAACAAAGTTACAACTGTATCGTAGCTGGCGGAAATGCGTCCGCGCTCGATCTTCGCGATCGTACTTTGGCTTACTCCCGACTCGCGTGCTAGCTCGGTTTGGGTGATGTCTAGCGACTTCCTCATTTTCCTGATGTCGGCTGCGGGCGGAAACTTCATAAGTATACGAAATAAAAAATTACTATATGACTATTTCTATCAAATTACTTTATTAAACATTAATTAGTAGGTAAACCATCAAGAATTCAAACCCGCAGTCAGCGGAAAAAAATGAGTGATGCACATGGTCGCAAAGAAGAACATTTATGTGAGCGGGGTCAACGAACTCCCTCTGCCTAGAAAGAATATAGAGATCGTCGAGAGAAAAGGAATCGGGCACCCCGACAGCGTCTCCGATGCGCTCGCAGAGGAAGTAAGTAAGGCTCTATGTAAGATGTACATCAAAGAGTTCGGACACGTTCTCCATCACAACACGGACGAAACACAGATCGCAGCAGGACAGGCGGCCCCCAAATTCGGCGGCGGCTCGATCCTCGATCCCTCGTACATACTTCTCGTGGGACGTGCGACAACGCACGTCGAAGAAGAGAAGAAAGGACTCAAGTCCCTTCCCTGTAAACCGACCGCACTGAAAGCGGCAAGGAAATATCTCGATAAGACGTTCCCCAACCTCGATGTCGAATCGGAGATCATACTCGACGCAAGGATCGGAATGGGATCCGACGATCTCACCGGTGTCTACAAAGCATCCGGGGTCCTTGCGAACGACACATCATTCGGTGTAGGATATGCTCCGTACTCCGTCACAGACAAGCTCGTACTCAAAACAGAGGAATACATAAACGGCGCACTGAAGAAGAAACTCCCCGAGACCGGACAGGATGTCAAGGTCATGGCGTCGAGGGTCGGCAAGACGATCACACTCACCGTTGCATGCGCAATGGTTGACAAATACATCAAGGACGCAGGCGAATACAAATCCGCCATACAGCAGCTTCACGACTCCGTTTACGACAACGCACTCAAGGTCATCGGATCCGAGAAGGTCGACATAAAGCTCGATGTGAACACCGGCGATGATTACAAGAGAGGCGTTTACTATCTCACATGTTCCGGAATGTCCCAGGAAATGGGAGATGACGGATCCGTCGGAAGAGGAAACAGATGCAACGGTCTTATCACGCCTTACAGGCCCATGTCCATGGAGGCCACATCCGGTAAGAACCCGATCACACACATCGGAAAGATCTACAACATCATGTCCAAGCTCATTGCGGACGATGTTGCGAAGAAGGTCACCACCGAGGCCGAGATCCACGTGAGACTGCTCTCCCAGATTGGAAAGCCGGTCGCGTTCCCCTTGAACGCAGCTGTGGAGATACACGCACTCAATGCGGACACCAACCCGAAGTTCGCCAAATGGAAGGGAGAAGCGGAGTCGATCACGGCGGAGTGGCTTGACAACGTTGATAAGGTAACAGAGCTTATCGTAAACGGTAAGGTCAGAACATTCTGATCTTCCACGGTGAGTTAAAATGAAGATAATGGAAGTTCCACAGTACGGTCCGATGTTCCGTTTCAGTGACGCGAGCATCTACTGGGCACTGTATACCCTTTCGGACGGGAAGAGGATCGGACGCAAGAAACTCGCGGATACCGTAGGTATCGGCGAAGGCAGTATGCGCCGGATAGTCGATACACTGAAAGAATGGAATTTCATACTCGTGAAACAGACGGGCATAACCATAACCAAAGCCGGGGTCGCGTTCATCAACCAGATCCCGGTGAGAATCGTGGATGTACATCTCGGTGACTCCGCTGTCGGGGAATTCTCGCAGGGGGTCGTGGTCCTGGGAGTGGCCGACAAGATACACAACGGAATGCAGCAGCGCGATGCCGGCATCAAGGCCGGAGCATCCGGATGCACCACCGTCGTGATCCGTGACGGGGCTCTTACAATCCCTCCGGATTGGGTCATCGACAAGGAAGACCCCAATCTTGCGTACAAAATCCGTAAAGACACGGGAATGACGCAGAACGATGTCCTAATCGTCGGTAGCGGTCCCACCAAGCCTCTGGCCATCGAGGCTGCCATCAATGCGGCGTTCGAGCTTATCTGACCAAACTTCTTTTAATTTCTTCCATCAAGATGAAGCACCTCTACAATTATTCCGTCTATCAGCCTCTTACCGATATACCGGGTAGCGGGGACGATCCCGTCCTGCGTCTGAACGCGATCGGATGCGACGGATTGGAGCTGTTCACTCTTTACGACAAGATCGACGACTGTTATCGCGGCATAGCCCCGGCGGTGCATCTGCCTTTTGCCATAGATTGGTACAGAGGTTGGGAAGAGCGTGCCGATATCGAAGAATTCAACGAGATAAGCGTCCGTCCCGTACTGTTCGGAAGGGACCGTGCGGAGATCGTGGACAACATACGCAGATTCATCACGGTCGCTGCGGACATAGATCCGGCATACGGTGTCCTTCACGCAGGGAACTCGAATATCGACGATGTCATGTTACGCACCCTTCACGATGATGACCGCAAAGTATTGGATGCGTTCGTCGAGATGGTCAATACGGTCGTTTCCGGATTCCCCGGCGGAGAGCCTCCTTTCAGACTGGCTTTCGAGAATCTCTGGGGTTCGGGTCTCAAAATGATCCGTAAATGGGAATTCGAACTGTTCGAAAGGAAGCTGGAATTCGATAATTGGGGATTCTGTCTCGATACGGGACATATGATGAACACCCTGCCGGATGCATATACGGAGGAACAGGCCATAAACGGCCTTCTGCACATCTTCGACGGTTATTCGGAGAGCATAAAAGACCGCATCGGTACGATGCATTTCCATGTCAGTACCAGTGCGGAATACAGGAACACATTCCCGGAAGAGGAAAGGCCGGCATGGGAGACCATGCAGGAGACCATCACCCGCTCATATCCGCATATAATGAAGATAGACCAGCACAGACCGTTCTCGGATCCGCGTTGCGTCGAACTTGTGGATGCGATATCTCCCGATTTCGTGACGCATGAGATGATCGGCTCGGGTTCCGGGGATGCGATAACCGATCTGAAACAACAGTTGGCACATTTCAACTCAGACTCAGTATAAGCTTGAGTATAAGTTATAGTACAAGTTAAAGTATAAGCTTGAGTATAAGTTAAAGTACAAGCTTACGAGGGATGAAATGGCACTACCCATCAATATCAACGATCTGATTGAGAAAAAAACGATAGAAGGTGCCCGCATAGAGTACAAAAGAGATTGGAATCCCGAATCTGTATTGCATACGATATGTGCATTTGCCAATGATATTGACAATTGGGGCGGAGGCTATATAATTCTGGGTATCGAAGAGGACAATGGGATGCCAAAGTATCCTGTGGCTGGATTAAATCGTGAATCTATCGACAGCATAAACAAAGATATCATTCAAAAATGCAATCTCATTGAGCCCAGATATATTACCATTGTTGAACAGACTGAATACAATGGTGCAAGCATTCTGATAGTTTGGGTCCCGGGAGGAAATTCCCGTCCGTATAAATGTCCAGTTACAATTTCTTCAGATAAAATCAAAAAATCCGAGAAAGTCTACTTCATTAGAAAACTATCCAGCACAATACGTGCAAATTCTAACGAGGAAAAAGAGCTTTTCCAGATATCAGAAGTGATACCGTTCGATGATCGGATAAATAATCCTGCGGCTTTGAACGATCTGAAACCTGCTTTGATCGAGAATTACCTGTATGAAGTCAAAAGTGATTTGCAAAAACCATCACAAAACATGTCCCTTTCAGAGTTGGCTAGAAATATGCACATAGTCGGTGGTCCGTCCGAAAACCTCAAACCCCTCAATGTGGGACTATTGTTCTTCAATTATAGGCCAGATGAATATTTCAGATACGCTCGCATTGAAGTTGTCGACAAGCCAGACCCTACAGGTCAAGGGATGACAGAGAAGATATTCACTGGCCCGATCGATGCACAGTTGAGAGAAGCTCTGACATACATAAAAAGCTACATTATTAAAGAAAAGATAACAAAAGTGGCCTGGGACCCCAGAGCAGTAAGGGTGTTCAATTATCCATATCTCGCAGTTGAAGAAGCACTTTCAAATGCAGTATATCATAAAAGTTACCAGATTCCAGAACCGATAACGGTAACTGTTACGCCGGATAGAATGGAGATTGTTAGTATACCAGGTCCAGACAGGTCAATTACAGATGATGACATGGTGGAAAAGAGATTAGTTGCAAAAAAGAACAGGAACAGGAGGATAGGGGACTTTCTAAAGGAATTGAACCTCATCGAAGGGAGAAACACAGGCGTTCCTGCAATGATAAGATCCATGAAAGATAACGGTTCGGACCCTCCAATATTTGAGACGGATATAGACCGGTCATATTTCACAACAATATTGCCTGTACACCCGGAGTTTTTCATATCAGAGCAGGAATCATTCGGTTTGCAGAACGAATATCCTAAGTCTAGGCGTGGAAGAGAAGAGAATAAAGATGCAATACTGAAGACGCTTAAACAGAATGGCAGCATGTCGGTAAAGGACCTGTCACGTGCCCTCGGATATTCCGCAGTATCCCCGGCATTGAGAAAAATAATAGATGAGCTGATCGATGACAACTATGCAACCTATCTTTATCCTGATAAGAAAAGGAGTCCGAAGCAGAAGATACAACTTTCTGGACAATGATAGTTGACGAATCCTTAAATAATACTTCTATAATGGTCTGCCAGAGGAATCAAAGATGGCACGTTTTAAAGAGGCCGAGGCTAGGCTCCTTGAGAAGTCTGTCTGTATGAGCTGCTACGCAACCAACCCAAAGAAGGCTAGCAGATGTCGCAAGTGCGGATACAGCAATCTCAGGCCAAAGGCGAAAGAGAGCAGGAAGCAGTAAATCGTTTCCTGCGTTTTACGTAAGGTGCCGTCATTCGGACCCGGGCGCAATCTTTCCCGGGGCTTCCAGCCCCGCTCATCTACTTAATATAGTTCAGGAATGATAATGGGTCGAGCGTCCGTTATCTGGAGTAATAGGAATGAAAGTTCTGATAGTCGATGACAACGTTGCCATTCGGGATGTACTCAGGGAAGTACTCGAAGGGGCAGGGTACGAGGTCGATGCAGCAGATTCTGCCGATACGGCAGTTACCAAAGCCCGTGATTATCCCGATGTTATAATTTTGGATATCGACATCTCTGAAGGCGAGAGTCTCGGGATAATCGACAGGATACACGAGTGGGACAGGTCCGAGGATTTCAACGTTCTTCTTATGAGAAGCGGTAACGAACAGATCCCCCGCGACAACGCTTTTATCAGAGGATATATCCAGAAACCGTTCAGATCGTCCGAGATACTGAACAAAGTGGCATCGGTGATAAAAACCGATGCGGCTGAAAAAAGGGCAGGTAAAGAACCCGAACTGAAAGAACGCCACCCTGCAAGCAGTGTCGGCGGAAAGATAGAGTTCGGCACATCGTATGTTTTCTTCCAGGGCGGTCCCGGTTCGTTATACGATACCGCATCTTCGTTCGACAGGAACGGATACAACATCTTCCTGGTCACCGCGGGAAGGATAAAGACCATAAGGGAGAAACTGGGCACCGGGAATACCGAGGCCCTGCAGCTTTCCGTCAGATGGATGGGCGGTTATTCCGATATCTACAAATTGGGAACGGCTATAGAGCAGGTAAGGGCGTTCATAGCAAGATCCGAACGTCCTGTCGTCGTGTTCGATAACCTGGATCCGCTCATAGACAGGAACGGTATAAACTCCGTCCTGATGATGCTCCACCAGGTGCTCACTACAGAATACGGAAAGAAGGTCACGATACTGGCATCCGTGGATTCCAAGAAACTCACCGACAAGGACCGCGGTATAATACTGAAACACATGAGCGATTATTACAATCCAACCGAGGAATGAACATGAAGATCGAGAAAGTATGGGCAAGAGAAGTACTGGATTCAAGAGGGAATCCCACCGTGGAGGCCGAACTCACAGTCGGCGGTCAGAAGATAACCGCCATAGCACCTTCAGGGGCATCCACAGGTTCGTGGGAGGCCCATGAACTGCGCGACGGCGGTAAAAGATACGGCGGAAAAGGCGTATTGAAAGCCGTTGAGAATGTACGCGGGGATATAGCCAAGGCCATCACCGGATTGGATCCCACGGAACAGAGGACCATAGATTACGCCCTTAACGATCTGGACGGTACCGAAAGCAAGACCAGGCTCGGTGGCAATGCCACCACTGCTGTTTCGCTTGCTGTTGCAAAAGCCGGTGCATTCGCGAACGGTATATCCGTTTACGAACACATAGGAAAGGACCACAAGACCCTCCCTGTCCCCATGTTCAATATAATAAACGGCGGAAAACACGCCGGAGGGGATCTGAAGATCCAGGAATGCATGATCATCCCCGCAGGCGCGGGCAGTTTCTCCGAATGTCTCAGGGCATCGTCGGAGATATACATGGAACTGAAATCCCTGCTCAAGAAGAAATACGGCGCTATTGCAGTGAATATCGGCGATGAAGGAGGATTCGCACCTCCGCTCAACACAGTCGACGAAGCATTGGAGACGATATCCTCTGCCATCTCGCAGGCCGGATATTCTCCCGGTAAGGATGTCTTCCTCGCAATTGATGCCGCATCCTCGGAATTCTACGAGAACGGAGTGTACAGCGTCGACGGTCTGAAACTCTCCGCAGGAGAACTTGCAGACCATTATGCCGCACTTACAAAGAAATACCCCCTTATCAGCATCGAGGACCCGTTCTTCGAGGATGATTTCGAGGCTACTGCAGAACTCACCAGGATGATCGGCAACAAGGTGCAGATCGTGGGCGACGATATATTCGTGACCAACATCAAGCGTCTTTGCAAGGGAATAGAAATGGGTTCCGCGAACGCTTTGCTCTTAAAAGTCAATCAGATCGGTACCGTCAGCGAGTCCGAGGACTCGGCACAGATGAGTTTCGATGCAGGATACAACGTCGTCGTATCGCACCGTTCCGGAGAATCAGAAGATACGACCATCGCAGACCTTTCGGTCGGATGGGGCACCGGGGAGATCAAGACCGGCGCTCCGGCGCGCGGTGAGAGGACGGCCAAATACAACAGGCTTCTGAGGATCGAGGAAGAACTCGGTTCTAAGGCAATATTCCCGGGAAAGAAGGTATTCGGAAGGTAATCAGATGCAGGACCTCTTCATAGCGGACGAGAAAGCAGTGCGCGGCGGGGACACGATGGACATCTATTTCGAACGTACCAAGCGCATCCTCGAAGAAAGCGGGCTTTCTTCCGTGAAGGTGTGTGCGGAGTTCACCGGAAGTTCCCTTCCCAAAGGATGGGAATGGGCGGTGTTCTGCGGTCTCGAAGAGGTGATACGTCTCTGCGAAGGCCTTCCTATTTCTCTTTCGGCTATACCCGAAGGTACTGTATTCAAACCGAGGACATCGGGCAGCGTCAGAGTACCGTTGATGAACATCTTCGGTTCTTACACGGATTTCGGTGTCATGGAGACGGCGATCCTGGGGATGCTGTGCCAACCGTCGGGGATCGCTACTGCGGCGGCAAGAGTGAAACTCGCTGCCAAAGGGAAAACGGTGCTTGCTTTCGGCAACAGGAGGATGCACCCCGCGATATCCGGGGTTCTCGACCGTTCCTGTTACGTCGGAGGATGTGACGGGGTATCTTCTAAGATGGGAGGGGACATCATAGGTCAGGAACCTATCGGTACGGTCCCGCATGCCCTTATGTTGCTTATGGGGAGCAACGAGGCCGCTTTCAAGGCTTTCGACAGGATAATCGAACCGTCGGTCCCCCGTATAATGTTGATCGACACCTTCTCGGACGAGCGCGCGGCAGCATTGGACGCATGCAAGTCGATCAAAGACCTCAAAGGTGTAAGACTCGATACTCCCGGTTCAAGGAGAGGTAACTTCAAGGAACTTATCAACGAGGTCCGTTGGGAACTCGATATGAACGGATTCAAAAGTGTCGACATCATCGTATCCGGAGGATTGGATGAAAAATCGATTGCGGATATCGTGGACACATCGGTATCGGGATTCGGTGTCGGAACATCCATCAGCAATGCTCCTACTCTCGATCTGTCGATGGATATCGCAGAGAAGGACGGAGCGCCCATTTCCAAGCGCGGAAAGTTCGGAGGCAGGAAGTACGCATACCGCTGCCCCCGCTGTTTCGATATGGGAGTGTCCCTGAAGCCGGACGACGACATCAAGTGCGTCTGCGGAGAAAAGATGGAAATGATCGAGACGGAGATCCTACGCAACGGTAAGAGAGTAGGAAAGGAGAGATCTCCGGCGGAGATCCGGGAAAGCGTCGTCGAGCAACTCGGCCGGCTCGGCCGCAAATAACCAATTCCCGACAAAAACCCCTTACTTATACTATTTAATAATTTCTATTTGTGCGCATACTTTTCCAATCCATCGTAATCAGTTTATAAACCCTTTAAAGTTGGATGGGAGGAAGTCTTATATGTGCTGTACATATAGTATAGTCTTACTCTGTAAGTCGCGCATTTGATGGGAGTCTGTGACGCACGAAGCTATTCGAAAAGGGGTTGGCTAGTCTTGAGTCTCATCGGTTACAATGGTCTTTCATTCGCTTCGTCAAATGGACGGTTATGTACATTGGATGATGCCAGCGCCCAAAATCTTACTAAAATCTACTGTGCATGCGGAAGAATCGTGGATCTTGATAAAAGTACCATAGTGATCAAATGCAGCCTCAAGAAAGAGGTCGAGTGCACTGTGTGCAGGAATATCCGCATTTCCCGGGATATCGATATTCTTAACGCACACTTCGATCCTCGCGAAGACGGTTCGGAAGAAGAAATTTTCTGATTTAATCCGTTATTACGGAAGTTCTTGTAGTAACACAAAAAAATATCATCGTGTTAACTAATAAACGAATAGCTAGCAACGGTAAAGATAAGAATATAATATGGTTAGAATCAGCTTTTGGCGGGCTTTTTCTTAGCAGGTTTTTTTGTTACGACCTTACGGACGACAACAGTCTTGCCTGTTGCTACGCCATCTTCTTTGACAGTCTCGGCGGCCGGTGCGCGGGACGATCTTTTTCTGGAAGGGCAATCCGGGCTGATGCACTCTTTGGAATTGCCGAAGATGATCATCGGAGCGTTGCACGCTTCACACTTCTCATCCGTCGGGACTATCGTTCCCCTGGGCCTCAGAGGATAGGTCTGCGTGCATGAGGGCCACTGTGAGCAGCCGGCGAAGCGTCTTCCTGCCTTGGAATACATTATCCGTATGGTCCCGGTATTGCAGGTGGGGCATGTACCGAGGTTGTTCCGGTCGGTATTGCTCGTACACTTGGGGTCGATGCACTGAATGACGGGAGGCATGCCCTTTCTTACGATCTTCAGCTGTCCGAGGCCACAGACCTCGCATATCGTCTCTACGGGCTGGATGAGCGCTCCTCTCGGGAGAGGGTATGCGCGCTTGCATTCGGGATATCCGTCGCAGCCGATGAAGTTGCCGTTCTTTGATTTTCTGATGGTCATATTGTTGCCGCAGGTGGGGCATATGCCGATGTGCTGCTGTGTCATGAGGGCTGCTTTGATCTCATCGCCGATCTGTTCCTTTTCGGATTGGATCTTCGAGGCCACGTCGTAAAGCATCTTCTGTGACTCTTCGACGACGGATGCCAGGGTGTTCTTGCCCTCGCTGATGTCGAGCATATCTTCTTCCAATTTCGCTGTCATGGCAGGCTCGGTTATGCCTCCGCCGTGCTTCTGAAGCGATTTGGTGAGTGCCGTACCGCTTGCGGTAGGGATCATGAAGTTCCCCTGAACGTAATTCCTGGAGAACAGTTTGCCGATGATATCATGCCTTGTACTTTTCGTTCCCAACTGGAGTCTGTCCATTTCCTGGATAAGGGAACCCTGGTTGTATCTGTACGGCGGTTTGGTCTCGGATTCCTCCAGACTTGTTGCGCGGATGTCGATTTCATCCCCGACCTTCAGTTTGGGAAGGCGCACCTCTGTTGTTTTGAGGTATTTCTTGTAATATTTTTTCCATCCGAGGCTTTTCTGAACGTATCCGTGGGCTTCGAAGTTCTCTCCGGCGACATCGATCTTGCATTCGGTGATCTCCGCAAGGGCATTGGGGCCGACGGTGGCAAGGAATCTTCTTACGATAAGCTCGTAGAGTTTCCATTTGTCCCCCTTCATTTTGTCGGATTTCGCTCCTGCGGTCGGATAGATAGGAGGATGGTCTGTTGTTCTCCTTTTTCCTCTGGAAGGCGAGATGGTCTCCTGCGAGAGGACTTCTTCCGCCTCTGCTTTGAAATCGGAATCTTTGAGTTTTTCGAGAACGCTTTTGAGCCCGAGGCTTCTGGGGTATTCCGTGTTCTCGGTACGGGGGTACGAAATGTATCCTCCGGTGTAAAGGTCTTCGGCGAGTTTCATCGCCACTGTCGGAGGTATCCCGATCTTGTTGGCCTCGACCTGCATCGTCGTGGTATCGAACGGTGCGGGACGGTATTCCTCTTTGTCGGATACATCATAGGATGTTATCTTACCTTTCTTTGTTGCTGATACTTTCAGAAGTACCGCGTCGGCCTCTTCTTTGTTCCAGAACGGATTCTTTTCATGGTCCCCTTTGAATGCAAGGAGTCCGAATTTCCCTATGACGTTCCAGAAAGGAACGGGAACGAAACTCTCTATTTCCTCGTGACGGTCCACGAGCAGTTTGAGGGTAGGGCTTTGGACCCTTCCGACGGACATGAAGTTCTTTCCTACCTGTCCGGACGATAATGATATGAGTCTTGTGAGAACGGCACCCCATGCGAGGTCCACGATCTGTCTCGCTTCGGCCGCATCGGCGAGTTTGATGTCCGGAAGCGCGAGTTCCGAGAATGCTTTTTCGACCTCTCCCTTCGTCAAAGCGCTGAATTTCGCTCTTTTGACCTTGGTCATGTCGACGTTGACCGCGGTAACGGTCTCCATTCCGATGAGTTCTCCCTCTCTGTCGAAGTCGGTCGCGATTATGATCTCGTCCGATACGGTCGCAAGGTCGCTGATCTTCGTAAGCAATGATTTCACGCGGGTGGTCTTGACCTGCGGCGCATATACAAGTTCTACAGGGGATGTTTTTCCCCAGTCGTTATAGTCCTCGGGATAATCGAGCTCCATTATGTGCCCTCTGAGGCTCACAACCTTGTACTCGTCCCCATCCGCTTCAAAAGCGATAACTGTAACGCCGCCCCCCGATTCCGAGCGCGATTTACCGTCCGACAATATTGTGGAAATCCGTCTTGCGGCGTTCGCCTTCTCGGTTATGATCAGCTTTCTCATTCGGTCATCCGATATCGTGAACATTATTTAATTCATTGGGATGGATACCGAAGTGCCGTTACTGGCTGCGGTTCAGTGTCTCACGCCTATGTGATGCACGTGCCCGGTGGCCTGCGACGCCATGGTGAGTTTGCATCTGAGAACGCCTTTTATCGCCGACAGGTCGTTGGCCAATGTCTTGAGCTGTCCGAGTTCGCCTTCGACGATGAGGACCTCCATGCATTTATCATGATCCAAATGAACATGGATGGAAGTATTGATGTTCTGCATCTTGCCGTGCTGAAGGGTGGTGAGCCTCTCTCCGATACCGGTCGTAGAATGATCGTATATCATGACGACGACACCGCACATGAATTCTTTTTCGTTCTTCCACTCGTTCTCTGCGAGGGAGTCGCGGACAAGATCCCTGATGGCCTCCGATCTGCTGACGTAGCCTTTTTTGGATATGATCTTGTCGAATTCCTTCAGAAGTTCGGGTTCCAATGAAACACCGATGCGCGTAACGCCGTCCATGCACACGGATATTCTTACCTGTTAATAAATCCGTTGCAATTATCACTTTCAGGAATCCGACGTTCGGGTGCGGATGGATATGAAAGATATCCGGTGTGATCGCGACACTCATTCTCTCAATGCGGTTATTGGAACTACGTACACTCCGTCCTCGCGCACATATGCTCCGGATGATAGTCCGCTGATCACACAGAGAACGGATGGCGGTCTCCCTTCTGAGTAGGATTCTATGAATTTTTTCATTTTAAGGAGTTTTTCTGCGGCTTCATCTATGCCGTCGGTACCGAGTTTGATCTCGAAGGCACCCCAGCGGCCGTCCGGCATTTCCACCACCGCATCTATTTCGCGGCCGTTCGAATCCCTGTAATGGAACAATCTGCCGCCATTCGCCTCGGAATATATCCCGAGGTCGCGTTCGCACATCGCTTCGAACATGAATCCGTATGTTCTCAGATCGTCAAACAGCATTTTCGGTGTGAGTTCCAACACCGCTACCGAAATTGACGGATCTGCCAAATGTCTTTTTGGGGATTTGCCCACACGGACCGACGAGCGTAGATTCGGATTGAAAGCAGGTTGTTCGTCCAACATGAAAAGTCTGTCCAATACACTTACGTATTCCGCCACGGTCACATCGGAAATGTCCTCGTCATCGTGTTCTTTCATATCCCTTCTGATTGTTTTGTCACTGACCACGGTGCTCTCGTTACGGGCCAACGAACGCATGAGCATCTGTATCTTCCTGGCATTGCGGTCCTTTCCATCCAGTCTCGATGCGTCGTTGTTACTGACGGACACAGGATATCTGCCTACTGCCGTCGCGGCTTCCTTCACATTCATGCCGATTGTTCCCGGCCATCCTCCGCGTACGGTCAGACCGATGAGATGATCCAAAGAAGTTTTTCTGGGTATCGTATTCTCGAAACGTGAATTGAAAAGCCCGGAAAGAGATACGGAACCGTCGGAATTTCCGGATTCGAACAAGGACATCGTACGCATGCGTACGGTTCCGATGCGCCCGGTACCGCTGTGCATCACACCTTTGCGGCAAGGAGTGGAAGAACCACACAGGATGTATCTTCCCTTTTGTGATGTTTTGTCTGTTTCGAAGCGCACCGCATCCCATATCGGAGGTATTTCCTGCCATTCGTCAATGAGATGAGGTATATCGCCGTCCAGAGCATAGGATGTATTGATACTTATCAGCCTTCTGTTTTCGAAGTTGTTCTCGGGGTCGCCCACGAAAACGGCACTGTTGGAATGATTCAGGGATGTCCATGTTTTGCCGCACCATTTAGGGCCTTCCACGCATACGGCCCCGAAAGACCTCAATATAAGGTCAATGCGTCCGTCCACCAATCTGGGCCGGTATCCTTTCGGTGTGAGTGTCATGAATTCCTCTTTTTCTGTGCAATGGAATCATCTGTCGGCTATTTAATTTTAATGAATTTGTTAAAGTCACTTACACGTTTTCATTAAAGTCACTTACACGTTTTCATAAAAAATCATCTCGAAGCATTGCATCCGATGCATGATTTCCCAGTGTCGGCATAAGACGTACATGGGTTAAAAAACAGGATTATCACAGGATCCCGGGCTGACAAAACGTTCTAATAATGATATTTCCATATAGTCCGGCGAAAAAAAGGAGACACAGGAGGCAGTAATATGAATAAGAAGAATATCAAAACTATAGGCCTCCCGAAAGGAGAAGTGGAAGTGTATTGGATCGGAGATGCGAAACTGCACGCCTACAAGACGAACGACCCTATGACGGACGAAGTGTTCATCCTGGAAAAATACGGACACGCCCTGATCATAGAAGCACCGTGTTTCAAAGACAACATCAAAGAGCTGTCGGATTACATATGCAATCTGTCGGTCAGGGTGGAAGCGATGTTCCTCAGCTATCACATGGCCGGAGGTACTTTCTTCCCCAGCGTGCCGGTGTATGCCACTAAGAACGCCGATGTGTTCGGACATTCGGGCAAAGGCAAAGAAATGGTCGATGAGTTCACAGGGGCGTTCGGTAAAGCGTTCGACTCCTCGATACACAAAGTGAAAACGGTCATCGATGCAGGATCCATAAAATCCGCAGGATTCACGATGGTCATCGTTCCCACAAAGGATGCTTTCGATATCGAGATCCCGGAGATCGGTGCCGTGTACATACATTCGATGGGACACGACGTGCATTCGATAGTTCCGAGCACCGGTGAGGCCGATTGTCAGATCGCCCAATTGAGAAGTATCATCGTGCGGCGTATCGACATGATCCTCACATCGCACCACACTCCTGAGAACTCGGAGAATGCCCGCACCAAGGTGGAGTATCTGGAAACCCTGAAGAAGGTCGCCGGAACGAGTAAGGATGCGGCCGCATTCAAGAGGACCATGAAGCTGAAATATCCGGGATATTCGGGAGAGAATTACCTGGATATGACCGCAGGGATGCTCTTCCCGAAGTGACGGCTAAAGAAAGTCAGGGATGGTACGGACAAACAACAAGCGGCCGGCATCCGAGAGGACGTCGGTCACTTGTTATTTTACACAACAAATCGGACACATCATGAAAAACACCACGAAGAATATCATTCAGAAACAGAGTCTTTCGAATACCTTTTTACTAAGCGGATTATCATTACCACCGTTTATTTTATTTGTACGCAGGCGATAAGGCGCAATATGTCCAATTTCTCGGATACCATCGGAGCACAGATCGAAGCCGCTGTAAAAAGGGGAACGGAAGGGAAAGATGTGGCCGTGGCATTCTCCGGAGGTCTGGATTCCGGACTTGTTGCGGCATTCGTGAAGAAATATGCCAGATCTGCAGTTCTGTATACTGCTGGGACCGAGGATGCCTACGATATGAGGATGGCGGAGCAGATGTCCGAAGACCTGGGAATGGAATGGGTCAGGATACCGATAACCGGAGAGAATCTGGAAGACCACATCAGGACGATGATGAAGGCTACGGGAACCGTCAATGCTCTGACGTTATCGTTCGAGACCCCGCTGTTCTACGTCTGTACCAATTGCAAAGAGGATATCGTCATAGGAGGGCAGGGGTCCGATGAGATATTCGCAGGATATTCCAAGTACGTAGGACTGGACAACGAAACACTTTCGATCAAAATGAAGGAGGATCTCGCCAAACTCACAGGTCCCGTACTGGCACATGAGGACCGTGTAGCGGATCATTTCGGAAAGACGATACTGTATCCCTTCCTCGATCCCGATGTTATAAAGTCAGTCGGAGAAGTGGATATCGGGATACTGAAACCTAAAAATGCCGAGACCAGGAAATCGGTACTGAAGGAGATAGCATCGGAGATGGGTTATCCGTTCGTTGCGGAGAAGAAGAAAAAGGCGGCACAGTACGGGTCCGGTATGATCGATCTGGTACATGAAATATGCAAATCAAAAGGCATAACATTCGGCGAGTGGGTCGATATCATTGCCGAGGAAGAGGGACTCTGATGGAGAAACCGGAACTTCTGGAATGGCTTTACGGACTCGGATCGAGAGGGATAAAGCTCGGATTGGATAACATCACTGAACTGATGCACAGGTTGGGCGATCCACAGAATGATTTCAAAAGCATCCATGTGGCCGGTACGGACGGGAAGGGATCCGTCTGCGCTTGCATATATTCCATCATGCTCGCATCGGGATTAAGGACGGGATTATACACCTCGCCGCATCTTACGGAGTTCAACGAACGCATCGTGATCGACGGAAAAGAGATCACGGACGATGAGCTGCTGGCACTTGCAGCAGAGGTACTTCCGTATGTCAGAGAAATGGAGACATCGGGGAAGGTCTGCACCTTCTTCGAGGTCACCACCGCGATTGCGTTCCTCCATTTTAAAAAAGAGAAGATCGAGTATGCCGTTATCGAGGTGGGAATGGGCGGAAGGCTTGATTCCACCAATATAATATCTCCGGAAGTGTGCGTCATCGGGAATGTGAGCATGGAGCATACCGAATTCCTCGGTAATACCATAAGGAACATCGCATTCGAGAAAGCGGGAATAATCAAACCAGGTGTCCCGTGCGTAACGGTCAACGGCGATGATGTGTTCGGTGTTCTTTCGGGAATAGCGGACGAACGCGGGGCTCCGCTGATCAGGGTCATTCAGCAGGATATCGAGATAGATGAAAGCAGGACCGACGGGGTCGGATTCGCTTATAAAGGAGAGAAATACGATGTTTCCATCCCCGGAAGACATCAGGCGGCGAATGCTTCATTGGCTATAGAAGCGGTATCGAAACTCAGGATCTACGGACAATGCATCCGTTGTAAGATGAAACAGGGACTGAAGGATGCCTATTGGCCGTGCAGATTGGAGAAGATCTCCGGATTCCCATTGGTACTGGATGTCACACATACCGCCGCCGGATCGGACAGACTGGCCGCTGACGTTGAAGAACTTTACGGCAAAGTGATAACGGTGTTCGGTGTGCTTGAGGATAAGGATATAGAGCATCTGTCGAAAAGTGTCGCTAAGATATCGTCCCGCGTGATAATTGCCAGACCTGATTCCGAAAGGGCCGCTGCTACCGAGAAAGTAGCCGAAGCGGTCGGAAGATACACCGAGAATGTTACCGTGGAGAAAAGCATCGCAGATGCCATAGAACGTGCGTTGAAGATAAGGAAGGGGAATGAGACGGTATTGGTCACCGGTTCGTTCTATATGGCCGGGGGTGCGTTGGAATGGCTGAAAAAGATATCGTGAGGATATTGGACATACTTTCCAAGGAGTATGATAAAGGAGCATATCCCGGAAGGTCTTCCGAAGGATTGAATCCCGAGTGGGAATGCGATCCGTTCCATGTCCTGATAGCGACGATACTCTCGCAGAGGACGCGCGATGATAACACCCGAAAGGCATCGGACAATCTTTTCAGGAGATACAATACGCCGGAGGCCATTGCAAATGCGGATGCGGACGAGGTCGCCGAACTCGTTAGGCCTGCCGGGTTCCCGAAGCAGAAAGCGAAGGCGATAGTGGATTGTTGCAGAATTCTGATAGAGGATTTCGGAGGTGTTGTTCCTTCGGAGACGGATGTTCTGACGACATTACCGATGGTCGGCAGGAAAACAGCAGCGTGTGTCCGTTCTTATGCCATGGGGATACCGTCGGTCTGTGTGGATACGCATGTGCACAGGATATCGAATCTTATGGGTCTGGTACATACGAAAAACACCGAGGAGACGGAGTTCGGGCTGATGAGTATCACTCCCGAGGAGAGATGGTCAGATATAAACCGTTATATCGTGAGGCACGGGCAGGAAGTGTGTCTTCCTACACATCGGCACTGTGAGAGATGTCTGGTATGCGGGATGTGCGACGAATATGAACGTTCGGGGAAATAAAACCTGTATGTTGGTCGCCCCGAGATGATCATATGCAAAACGTTCAATTAAATTAACTAAAGAATTGATGGTCAGGACCGATTCCGAGAAAGATGGAACACTGACAGTATTTCATCTAATAAACCGAGATCCCGTCGTCAGTCATTCTGTTTCCTCCTGTAGTATATCCTTTTCGGGAGACGTTCCTCGTCCAGCATCCTGCCGGTCGGGTCGTTCATCGGGTCGGCGAGGTCCCCCAGGCGGCGTTCCATCCCGAGAACGAACAATACGGATGCGTATGCACCCACGGATGTGGCGGGGTCGCCTTTCTCGATCCTTGATAAGGTACGGGGGGCGATACCTGCACGTTCGGACATCATGGCCATCGTTATCCGTCTGCGTCTGCGGGCATCGCAGATATCCTGTCCGAGCTTCTTCAGACTGGCGGATGCACCCATCGGAACATGTGTCATAATAGTAACTGTAATGTATCTTATAGATTATAAAATATATTATAGTGCATTTTATTTGAATAAGGATCGTTTTTCAAAAATAATCGTTCGGATGGCCCTGCGGGACCGATAGTACGGATAGGAACTGAAACAGTAAGCTGCGCAATTGGAGAGACATCTTAAATAAAAAGTTAGGGTATAACATAGATTTTGTATAATCATAATCCATTATTTAGTGTATAACATAAATTTTATATTAATTGAGTTCATTATCTGTGATATGAACAAGAAATTTGTATTACGTAGCGGATATTTAGAAAAACTGTCGGCTTTCCGTGATAATACGGATTTTATCAAAGTTATCAAAGGGGTCCGCCGCTGCGGTAAATCCACACTGATGACTCAATTCATAGATATTCTAAGGTCGGACGGTGTTCCTGCGGACAGGATATTCCGTTTTAATCTGGAGGATCCGGAATTCTTCAGTGTCAGGACAGGGGACGATCTCGCTGCCATGGTATTCCCGGTAATCCCGAAAGGCGTCAGCACATACGTTTTCTTCGATGAGATCCAAAGAGCGGAGGGATGGGAGCGGGTTATAAATTCACTGACATCCAGCGGTGATGCGGACATATACATCACCGGCAGCAATGCACATATGCTGTCCTCGGAACTCACGACCTATTTAACGGGCAGATACGCCAGCATAAGCATGCTACCGCTTTCTTTTGCCGAGTGGAAGGAACTCCGCGGAGAAGGGATGGATGACGCAACGGCCATCAGGAGATATATGGTATACGGAGGATTTCCAGCCATCAATCCCGCGCTTGGTGACGAAGCAGTCAGGACAGCGATCCGTGATTTGTATGCATCTGTGGTAAAGTGGGACGTAGCTTCCCGCGGACAGATACGCAATATGGAGGAATTGGACAGGCTTATGGCCTACCTGATGCATAACATAGGCAATCCCATATCGCTGAATAATATAGTAGAGGGGATGGGTGCCAGCAGGGAATTGGTGGACAGATACATCGATCTGATGAGAGAGGCATTCATAATCTATCGTGCCGACAGATACGATATGTCATCTTCCTCACTGAATCCCTCGCCGAAATATTATGCTGTGGATCCGGGTCTGAGGGAAATGGCAGTAGGATTCACCCAGAAAGATACCGGAAGGGTATTGGAGAACGTGGTATATCTGGAACTGATCAGACGCGGGTACACCGTACAGGTAGGGAAATACGGTGCGAAAGAAGTGGATTTCGTTGCTTCTCCCAACGTGGGTGGCAGAGAATATTATCAGGTCTGTTTTTCGCTGAGCGACGAAGCCACAATGGAAAGGGAGATCCCGGTGCTGAGTTCGATCACAGACAGTTTTCCAAAGACGATACTGACATTGGATCCTGTCGTGAAACATTTCACCGAAGATGGCATATCGATAATCTATGTGGTGGATTGGCTCCTTCAGAGATGATACGGTATATCATTACTGCACTGCATACGGATTACCGAATAATAATAAAATTAGGAAATAATAAGAAACGAATCCCCGAATGTCAGAGAAAAAACAGATACTTTCAGACGATGTGATCATGGGTGTGCCGAAGGGCCCTTTGGGCCCGCGGCACACGGGACGGGCACAGTGGACTGTGCTCTCACGGATATTTCCGTACTTAGAAAATAATATACATCTGGCACTGTTGGATTTTTCAGTAAAATAATGAAAAGAAACATGCTGCGGCAGGAAGAATTCCCGCCGCAGACATCACTGGTCGAAGAAGTGTTTCTGTCTCTCTTTGGAGATCTTGAGCAGGACCTCGGCGATCAGTTTCGCCTCGGCCTCCGAAAGGCTTACCTCTTCGCAGAGTTCGAGGTAACGGCTGATTACCTCCTGTTCCTTTTCCTTGTCCCAATAATCCTGCGAGGATTGTTTTTTAGCTCTTGCCAATTCGTCCGCGATCTCCATGCGGGTCGCTATGAGATCGATGATGTCCTCGTCTATCGCTTCTATCTGCTCTCTCAGTTCCTTTGTATTAGGCAAACCGCCACCCGTTCCCGCCATCGGTTTCGTCGTATTAAATGCTTTGACCGGTTTCGGGGTCAAGTACCGAGCGGGATGTGATTTCTTTCGTGATTTGTCAATAGGCATTAATACTTACAGGAATATGGTGTGCTATGGATAACATCAGGGGAATATTCAGAGGATATCCATCACAAGAGAAGGTAGCCATGATGATGATCAGGCACGGGATACGTGTCGAGAAAGGTCTGGCGTACTGCGGCGATATCGAACAGTCGGATGTTGCGATAGCAAGAGCGGCCGATGTCGACAGACGCGTTGTGAGGTCCACCATTGAAAGAATCGAGAGCACACCGGAACTCCAGAGAGTGTTCTCCAAGCTCCAGTCGATGCTTCTCATGGCCGATGTGGCGCCGGAGATCAAGTGCACGACATTGGAGATAATACCTACCGATGCCACCATGCCCGGCATATTGGCGGGAATAACGGATGCGATATTCCGTCGCGGGATATCCGTAAGGCAGGCAGTGGTGGACGATCCCGGCAACAGGATGGATTCACATCTGATAATCGTGGTCGACGGTCCGATACCTTCGGAAGCCCTGACCGCGATAAAACAGTGCAAAGGCGTCGCAAGTCTGATCCTCAGGTGAACGGATGCTAAGTCCGGATAATCCTTTCGGACTTGCGCACGCGCTCCACGCGCTTTTCTCTATATTATATAAGGAGAATAACGCCCCTTTTTTCCTCAAGTATTATATACCCTAAGTAAACTACTCTACTCCGTGCACAGCGTAGCGTCACGCTACAAAGTGAACACGCCTCAAGACCAGCGAAAAGTACCCGTATGAAAATGCGGACGATGCGGTCGGGCTCGGGACAAAAAGGATGGGATGGAAAAAGAGGGGTGCAGGGGTATGACTTCGGTCACACTCCGTGCGTTCAGTTTTTTACATTCCGTTTTTTGGTCCGGTCCCCCCGTTGTTGATTCGGATGGGGTCGCAAGGCAAGAGGAAAATACAACATGCCCCGGGACCCCTTCTCAGGAAGGGAAGGACGGGGCAGGTGGATGATTCCAAATGAAAACAAAAACAAGCATGAACAAAAAAATGTTCCTTGCTCTCGCAGTTGTAGCTGCACTCGCAGCCGTCTCATTTGCAGGCATAGCCCTCCAGAGCGACGACTCGGACGCAGACACAGGCCAGTTCATACCGGTAGGAACACCGGCGGAATGGTATATTGAGGGAGTAACGGGATTCACAGATAATTTCTACAGCAATGGCTACGCCTCAACAAAGATTATTGTTAGGGGAGACGCAGCATCCAGCGGTACCATCAATATAGGCGACTATAATGCAACCACCGGCAAATACGACCTCAAAGCGTCATTGACGATCGCTGACGCGAAGAATGTCGTAATTTACGTCGTTGCAACTGGGGATGAATACTTCTTTGTAATAGAGAACATCGACACGATCGGTAAAGTTCTCCCCGAAGGTAGTTTCGACCTTGTCAAAGGTACAGTCATCTTAGGTGATGCCGCCCCCTTCAACGGAACCATCACGGCAGGTACATTCTCTGCCGAGTCCGTGTACACAATAGGATTGGCAGTCGGATACGATGGCACAAAAGCAACCATATTCGGAGGTGTCTATTACTGGGACCCTACATACGATGATGCGTACCCCGATGAAGACTACTACGTCGGTAGCCTGACTCTCTCTGGAGCAGCAAGCGTTGAGTCAACCCTTTTCACCCTTGGTTACGGAGATCTTTGGATCAGCGAATATGTTAAGCTCACAATCGCAGATGGTGCAGTCATAACTGTCGGAGACATCCAGCCCGTACTGGGAGATGTAACTGTCAACTTTGCAGTACCCAACCAGGGAATTCCGGTCGCTGTTATCCTCGACGGAGAAAAGATCATACCTGTCGCCAACGATTCAACCACGACCCCCGGAAAGATAATACTCAAGGACATCGAGCTTGGAAAAACCTCGGATATCTTCTTCATAGTCGATATCGGAACCGGAACTCCAGTATACCAGTATTACTACGGTAGCCTGGCAGTAGTCGGAAGCGGCAGCTCGTACACTGCAACATTGTCCGGTAACAGGATAAATGCAGGTCTTCTGGATCTGGCGGGTGCAGACGTAGACGCACTCACTGTGCCCAGTACATACGTTGACAACAAAACAATAGAGTATACTGCATCGGCAGGTTACTCGGTCAGCGTTGCAGCAACAATATCCGACAATAACATAGCAAAGGTCGATGGTAACAGGATCACATTCGAGACTGGCGTTATCGGAACCACCGTTCCCTTCATAGTCGTACTGAAAAAGTCCGCTGATATCAAACTGTTCCTCGGAACCATCGATGCATCAGACGTGTTCATACAGGATCCCGCCTATGATTCAGTCGGATTCAAAGTTGTCAGTGGAACCGCAGCTCTTATTGTAGATGCAACCGGTGCAGTTCAGATCAGACCTGTTTCCGCAGTCGATGTTCAGGATGTCGACGCAGCATTCACAATAAACAGCGGCAAATGGTCATTCACTGACTCCAACAACGATACTGTCTACATAGACACAACCGCTGACATAATCGGAAAAATAGTCGTTACATACAACGACAAGAATGCAACGGCAACACCCTTTGTCATACACGGATACAACTACGGCACCTCGTCAGCAATACCCGGTGCAAAAGTCCTTGACAACGGAACCGTTGAGTACGGTGTCGAACCCGTAACATTCAACAACGAACCCCTCGGCAACACAATCAGTGCCGCATGGTACGTTGAATCTTCAACCACAGCAAAAACCTACTACTACCTCACACTCGCAAACGCAATCGGCAAATCAGATGAGATCCACATCTCCGGAGACGTTGTCATACTTTATGACATAACCCTCGGAGTCACGGACAAAGATACAAAGATCTACATCGACGCAGGCGCAAGCCTCACGATCGGTGACGATACCCACAGCCCCATAGTGACTGTCCCCGCAAACACTGACATATACAATGGCAGCGGACGCGCAGACGGATACGATGTGTACAGTGGACAGGCAGTCTTCGACAAGGCAAAGGCAGAGGCAGCAGGCTTTGCAGCCCCCACAGCCGATGTCACACTCGTCAAAGGCGACAAGATCATCTACACCGACGTTGCAACAGCAATCGGACTCGCAACCAGCGGAGACGTTATCGATCTCCTCAGGGCAGCATGGATCAGGAAAGACGTTACCATCATCGCAGGTGTTACACTTAACGACAACGGAAACGCACTCTCCATCGCCAAGGGAGCAACGCTCACTGTTAACGGAACATACACCTCGACCGGACGTGTCATCGCAGCAGACGGTGGATCGGTAGGCACACCTTCCCTCGTAAGGGGAATCATAGGCAACATCACTGTCGGTAACGGCGGTATCGCAACCTTTAACGGTGTCGAATACGAGTTCACTGGAGTCATAGACATCCTTGCAGGCGGAAAAGTCATCATCGGTGACAAGGCCACAACCAAGATCGACGGTGTATTCTCACCTCCCGCAGCAGCAGACGCGAAAGGATCAATACAGAGCGCAGGCGAACTTATCCTTGGAAACGGAACTTACAACGGACAGATTTACATAGACAAACTGACCCTTACCGGATCGGCCGTCTTTACTGTCAACACCGGATCCTTCGTTGGGATCTTCAAGATCCTCACGATCGGAGCACCTCCTACTCTCCTGTCTGACCTTACCAACAATGTGGATGTCGACGGTGTCATAACACTCGACCCCGCAGCATACGCACTTGTATATGGCGAATCCACCTTCTCGGACTCTAACATCTCCGGAACCCCCGAAGTGACAGTCTTCCTGGTCGGAAACACCGCAAAATACATCGGCAAGACCTACGCAACTGAGTACACCGCAGCAGGAGCGACCGTAATAGTTGTTCCTCCCGCAACTGTTCAGCTGAAGGACTTCACCCTTGTTGGATGGTTCATAGACAGCCAGCTTTCGGTGCCCTACGTCACGTACCCCGGATCTGACATCGGAGTCTACCCCGTCCTTTACGGAAACTTCACCCCCAAACAGTACGAAGTAACCCTTTCGTACAATGAGGGAGTCGAGTGGACCGTCAACGGTATCGGCTACGGAACCTCCAAGCTGCTTCTGATCAACTACGGAGACTCAATAAGGGTCGACGCAAAGGCACTCCCCGGATACACCGGAACCCCGACCTACACAGTGAACGGATCATCCTACACTGCAGGCGCGGCATACACCGTAACCGGAGATGCAGCCTTCGTCGTAAGCGGAATCAGCACTGCTGAGGCCCCCGCTGAGGACAACAGCCTCACCCTGATCGAGATCCTCCTGATTATTATCGTTATCATAATCGGTATCATAATGATCGTTGTAGCAATCAAGCTGCTCAGGTCCTGATCTGGAAAAAAGGTAAAAAGGAATCATCCTTAAAACAGAAAAACAAACTGGGGAGCAATCCCCTACCTTCCAATTTTCTTCTTTTTTTAACAATCATTTCCGTATCGATGTTTCATTTGTGATTTTTCGGAAAACAGTCAACAAATATCCGTCGGACTGTTAGAGTTAAAAATAATATCGTCATATCCGTAATGTGCACGAAGTATCCATCGTCTCCGACCTGGTCTCCGCCATTCTCAAAGAATTGGAAAAATATAACGCGATATCGGTTGCAGAGGTCACATTCACTATCGGTAAATTAACCAATCTCGGTCACGATCAGATGGAGTTCGCATACAACGTAATAACAAGAGGAACGATCCTCGAAGGATCCAAACTAATCATAGAGGATGAGGAAATAATCCTCGAATGCGAATCATGCGGTTACGACGGTCCCGCCGACATGCTCGATCTGGGCGAAGGCAACGACCACAGTATGCCTGTGCTCTCCTGTCCGAAGTGTCACGGTCCCGTCACCGTAACCAAAGGACAATCCTGCTGCGTAAAGAATATGTGCATAGAAGAGGAGGAAGTCTGATGTTCAAATACAGGGATGAAGCCACCGCCAAAAAGGTCCTTGCAGCCATCAAGGATATAGGTATCAAAAGCAAATTCATGCACGTCTGCGGAACCCATCAGGACACCATCGTGAGATTCGGTCTCGAAGAGATGCTTCTGGACGCAGGCATAGAGATATGCCAGGGTCCCGGATGCCCTGTATGCGTAACAACAAGCCAAGAGATCGCCGATGCTATCACCCTTGCCAGGAACGGCATAACGGTCACCGCATTCGGAGATATGATGAGAGTGCCGACAACAATCGGTTCGCTGTTCGACGCAAAAGCCGACGGCGCCGATGTACGTATAGTCTATTCCATAGAAGACGCCGTAAGAATGGCATCCGAACAGACCAAACCCCTGGTATTCGTCTCGGTCGGTTTCGAGACCACCGCACCTTCCACATGTGTTCCTCTGCAGAAACCTCTTCCGGATAATTTCAGCATCTACAGCTGTCACAGGATATGTCCTCCCGCTCTGGAAGCGATATTCAATATGGGAGAAACAAAGGTCAACGGTTTCATTATG
The DNA here is from genome assembly GCA_031261625.1 of Candidatus Methanoplasma sp. The sequence goes on along the minus strand of JAISJG010000003.1, from coordinate 13,569 downwards.
CCCGGACACGTAGCGGTCATCACAGGTCTCGACATATTCTATCCCTTCGCAGAGAAGTACCATATGCCTCAGGTGGTGGCAGGATTCGAACCCCTCGATATCCTCATGGCATCGTACATGCTAACCAAACAGATATACGAAGGCCGTGCGGAAGTCGAGAACGAATATACCAGATTGGTGAAAGAACACGGAAATCCTATCGCAAAGCGGTTGATGGACGAGACGTTCGATACCGTCGACAGGGAATGGAGGGGATTCCCGGTGATACCGAAAAGCGCACTGGCACTTAAACCGAAATTCGCAAAACACGATGCGAACACAGTCCACAAAGACATCCTCGCAACAACGCCGAAAGTGGAGGCGGAAGCGGCCGGCTGCAAATGCGGAGAGGTGCTGAGAGGTCTGATAAGATCGGAGGAATGTCCCATGTTCGGGAAGGTATGCAAACCGTCCAATCCGAGAGGACCGTGTATGGTATCCGAAGAAGGCAACTGCAGCATAGCCTACAGGTTCTCATCGAAGAAGGTGTGAAAATGAAGAGAGTATTCGTCATAACCAACGACTCCACAGTGTTCCTGAAGAAAGGACTGGCAAGTGCGTTCGAGATGTTCGGCGGCCGCGTAACAGAAGTGAAACACCTTGTGGCAAGACTCGATACCGCCGAGAAGGACGGCCGCAAAATGTGCGACGTATCATTCGGCATAATTTCGACAAAATTCGGATTCGTACCCGGGAACTATGTGGTAATGGAGTACGACGATGTGATGTCGTCGAGAGAGGATTATGAAAGGGTACAGGAAGAGAAGGACTATCTCGGACAGCTTGAGATGATAACGGATTATTTCGATGCGGTCATCGTCTGTGTTCCCAAGGACATGTTCGCTTTGATGCTGGAACACGGTACTCTCCCGAGAGAGAAAGTGATCGCTGTTACCAATCCTGTCTTCGAGAAAGAATGTGCCAAGAGAGGTTGGACATATCTTGAGAGAAAAGGCGCAAGAGTAGGCAACGAGAATGCCGACAGGATTTTCGGGATCATCGAAGAGATGAGCTGATACGGATTCTGAATATTTTCTGAGACCCACAGATCCGACAAAGACCTTCGCACATACATATACTGACTGTGGTATTGTCCTATAATAAGGCAATCGGCCGAATGCCGGTCATGAAGGGTATCTTCGGGCATTCACTGCGAAGGAAACATAAGAAGAAAGAGATCGGGCCGGAATCGAAAAGTGATTCGGGAAAGACCTCACGTTCTGACAAAAAACTGATTTTAGTGGACGAGAGCGGGGATGTGGGATCCCATCAGGAATCAAGTAGGTACTTCATCGTATCTGCAACAATAACTGACCGTTCAGATGGGACCAAGACTGTCCTGAGGCCAGCTTCTCTTGGGAACCTGCACACATCAAAGGTGCAGACGGTATTTATTAAAATCCGCTAACTGTTTTTCAAAACGGGGTTCACACGTACGATCTCTTCTTGGTTTTCAGCCGTTCTTTGACATCTTTTTCAACACGGAAAGAATCGCACACTTTCTGGATCGCTTTGTTTCTGATCTCTTTGTCCAACGTATCGACGAACAGATAAGGTTCAGTTTTCTCAGGATACTTTATAAAACAGAACGACAACGCCCATGCAGCCCCCATTTTGTAATAGTAGCCCTTGTGATATCTCGATGAAAGTATCGAAAGCACATCATCGATATGCTCGTCGTCAAGGAAATGTACAAGCATCATCACAGCTGACACTCTCATCTTGAATTCCTCTCCCGTTTCCATCAGTTCGAGAACATAGGCCCATAACTTCCATTTATCTTCTGGTTTTATTTTCCAGTCTCCGCAGAACACATCGCAATGCGCCCAATTGTCGATCCCTTCCACATATTCTCTCGATAGTGCCAGGCGTTCGTCCGTATCTATCGGTGCTTTGGCGATGACCATCGCCCTGAGCGTCCTCTCTTCATAGCATTCCGGTTCGGTCTCCAGGAACGCTTTCCAGTCATCTTTGAGGATCTTCTTAGAAAGGTCCCTTATAATGGGAGTTCTCACTCCGTACGAAAGACCGGTGCCGGGAATGATGGATTCATTGAATTCTTTGTAGCGCGGGTCGGCATTGTCCCTGATCATTGTTCTGAAATCTATCAAGAACCATCCCTCTCGATATCGATTAGTTTTTTCTTGAGTGCGGCACCGCCGGCATATTTATCGATGCTCCCGTCGGAACCGATCACTCTGTGACACGGAATGAATATCGGCAACGGATTCGAACCGCAGGCGGTACCCACGGCGCGGTATGCGTTCTCTTTCCCTATGACCTTGGCGATGCCGGAATAACTGATGAGTTCCCCGTACGGAATGTTCTGAAGGGCATCCCAGACCTTCTCCTGGAATTCCGTTCCTTCGTATTTCAGAGGAAGATCGAATTCTTTGCGTTTTCCGGCGAGATACTCGTTCAGCTGCACATAAGCTTCGTTTATGGCATCGGATTCATGATCTCTCAGGATCGGAAGGTTGAAGCTGGGAAGATAAAGGCCGTCTATATTCCCTTCGCCGTCCTCGGAGATGCTTATAGTCCCTACAATGGTAATGTATGTCTTGATGCATCCTTCGGTCATAGGTGTATATGACGCCGAGAATACTTATGTCCTACCATTGATACACCGGATATGATGATCTGCGCCAGCAGGAGAACGGATATTCCGGCATTCCATTCGGAATGGTTCATGAACCGTCTGCGCGCAGGGTACGTGCTGGTAAGGAATCCGGTGCACAGATCGACCGTTTACAGAGTGGATCTGACACCCAGGAATGTGGATTGCATCGTTTTCATCACTAAGGATCCGAGGCCGATCATCCCCTTTTTGGATGAGATCGACAGAATGGGACTGAATTATCTTTTCCAGATCACGATAACTCCATACGGTAAAGATGTGGAACCCGGAGTGGGGTCCAAAGCGGATATAGCTGATTCCTTCAGACGGCTTTCCGAAAGAATAGGCAAAGAACACATCCAATGGAGATACGATCCCGTATTGTTCAACGATAGATTCGATATCGGGTATCACAGAAGGAAGTTCGAAACCCTTTGCCGTGAGCTTCAGGGATATACCGAACGTTGTACGTTCAGTTTCCTTGATATGTACGATAAGCTGGAAAGATCTCCGGATTCGAGTATGCTCAGATCTGCCACCGAAGAGGAAATGAATGCTTTCGGACAGATGATATCCGAAATATCGGAGCGTTACGGAATAGTTCCGAGTTATTGCTGTGCCAGATACGATCTTTCTTCATACGGGATAAGACCGAAAGGTTGCATTGACAGGGAGATGTTGATGTCGTTGGGAATACCTTTCGAGAAGATATCATCACCCATAAGGAAAGGCTGCGAATGCGTTAAGAACATCGATATCGGTGGGTACGACACATGCGGACATGACTGTATTTACTGCTATGCGAACAGGAATACGAAAGAAAGCAGAAAGAAAAAGATTTACAGTCCCGGGAGCGAGATGCTCCACGGGACCGTCGGACCGGACGACGAGATAACCGAGTTATCTTCGCGTACGGCCTTAAGACTCAGCGACTTTTGACGCCTCTTCCTCGGCCAAGGCCATCTTCATCTTCTTTTCGGAGAAGAGAAAAGTATCCATGAACGCGACCCAGCATACTTCGATGACGATGGATGCGGTGATGGCGACCATGGCCTGGGGGATCGCAGGACCTACAAGAACGGCTGCGCACAAAGCAAGTGCGATACCTTTGTTCTTGTAAGATGTCATCAGGATGTCCGTGACCCTCTGGTCCCATTTTATTCCCAGCTTCTTCTCACCGATGTTGACCAGGTTTCCTAACAGGAATGTTCTGAGTGCGGCGATCACAAGGAATGCGATGAGGATCCATATGCCTACGGTCCTGAAGTCTGCGGCACTTGCCGAGAGCCATACAAGGAAGAAGATGATACAATTCAGTACGATCGACATTATTGTTTTGTCGATCTTCACCCAGGTGATGAATCTGGATACTATTATCGGGACTCCGATTACCTCGAAGACCGTGATGGTTATGCTGCTCATCTCTACATTTTCGCCGAGCAGGGCCCAGATGATGAACGGTATCCAGAGAAGCGATACTATGTAGACGTAGATCGTGGATCTCGCGGCGTGGACCATGTCCCCCCTCATGATCAGCGACAGCGGAGCGACCGATGCTGCGAACGGTGTTGCTGCAATGAATACAAGGCCCCATGCGTACATGCCGCCGAGGTCGTAATGCTTGAGGAGAAGGAATCCGATGATCGGTATGATCGCCGGTATTATGAGTCCCATTACGATCCCTCTTACGATGGATTTAGGGTCCTCGGTAGGGCTCAGGCTTTTACTCGGTATCCTCGACAGGGATATCGTCATCATCACTGCCAAAAAGAATATGGTCAGATTGCTTCTCATGCCGGAGTTAAGTTGTCCGGTGGGAGCAAATACATCTACAAGCACGTCAGAAAAGTTCGTAGCCAGCGATACGATAACGGCCAAACTCATCATGAACGCGCTGCTGCAGAGCAGTTTCTTTACATTCATGAGAGTTTGCAATTCTTAGTCAGATATATATTTAATTGATATTTTTTGATAGCGACTTTACAATTGGTTGATATTTAATTATAATAAAATCAGCAGATGGATGTTTAAAAACATCACCGGATTTCGGTGTTCTTGGATTCTTTTTTCTGCTGATCTGTGTCTGTATGAGATGATAATAGCTCGGGATTAAGGACAAGATCTCTGACCTGAAGTCCTTTTTCCAGAGTGTACAGGGCCCATTCCACCGTATGGCGTATCGTTTTTTCAACGGTATCAGTTATTTCTTCGAACGGTACTCCGAGGGACATCAGATCTTTTTCGAGTCCGGATCCGAAGGCATCTCCGTATTCTTCGGATCTTTCCACCCAGTTCCTTACGGTGTTGGCGGAGCATCCTATGGTTTCAGCAGTTTTACGGATACTCATGCCGTCATTGACGGATCTCACGGCAAGATCGAATTTATCATCCGAACTGCGGATCCCTTCGTACGCAGTGCCGGTGCGGCTGTTGAAAACACGTCCGCATTCCTTGCAGATGAATTTTCTCACCTGTCCTGTACTTGTATTATATGTCCCGTTACCGACGATGTTCCCTTCGTTGACAATACCGAATTTAATGCAATCAGTGTTTGGACAGGAAATATCCGCGAACTGCTGCTTAGGCCCTCTTTTCCCCATCTGATATCGGAAAGACAATCGGTTTCTGAATATTTAATATCAACCAATTGTAAATGCAGTATTTCATAAACAATAGTATGGATATTGTCATGAACTCGTGGAGATAATTGTACGTTCAGGATAAAATTAAAAAGAAATCTACGATTACAAGGGTAAGATTGCTAACTCTGTCCGGGGATGCCCCGATCGGTTTTCAATACTCGGTGATGTCGCATGGGCAGGTTCGGAACAGGGATCAAAGAAGGACGTTACGGTCTGATGACCATCGTCCTGGTCTGGGCCGGATTCGTCGTCACCGGTTGTATGTACCTCACGATCCCGCTGATATCCCTGTTCTCTAATATCTTCTCCGCTCCGGAAACCGATACCGTCTGGGTGACAAGCATATTCGCCATCAGTTTCGCTGTCGCATGCATATTCTTCGGCCCGATCGCCCATAAAGTGGGAAGTAAGAATGTCATCGTTGCAGGATTGATAGGGTTGGGGGTCACTTCCGCAGTGTTGGGATCAGTGAACGATCTGACGACCGTGATCGCGATAAGAGCCGTACAGGGAGCGTGTGCGGCGACCTTTTCACCTGTGGCTTTGGCATATGTCGCAGAGTTATTCCCTGTCCACAAAAGGGTCGGGACCATAGGTCTCATAAGTTTCGGTTTCATGCTGTCCGGTATAATCGGACAGGTGTACAGCAGCGCCGTGACATCCGCGTTGGGATGGAATCAGATGTTCACCGTCCTTGCTGCGGTGTATATCCTTACGGCATTGTCTGTTCTGTTGTTCATTCCGGCCCGTTCTACGGACGGTCACAGTATAATCTCGGCTTTCAAACAGATCCCGCCTCTTTTCAGGAATCCATCGCTGAGACTCGCTTTCGTTGTAGCGTCGGTGGAACTTCTGGCATTCGTGGGGATGTATGCAGTGCTCGGAAGCGTCCTTACGGACAGATTCGGATACAGTGACAGCGATATACTGAACGCCAGGGCTGTCGGTATCATCGGAATGGTGTTGACTCCGTTGGCCGGTCCGCTGTCCCGCAGATTCGGGGTCCTGAAGAATATATTCGCAGGTCTGGTATTGGCCATCGTCGGACTTGTATTGCTGGGTCTAGGTGGCAGCGTAGAATCTCTGATCATTTCGAGCGTGATCACGGTCGCGGGAATATCATTGGCTTTGCCGTTGGTGATATCGTTGGTCGGAGACCTCGGAGGGGAACAGAGGGGGATCGCTACATCCACATACGCTTTCTTTCTGTTCGTAGGTGCGAGCATCGGACCGATAATATCCGTGTTCGTGTTGGATATGGCCGGAAGCGCACTCGCATTCTGCACTGTGGCACTGTGTGTTCTGATAGGAGTGATAGCACTGCCGTTCATAAGGTATGAGCCGCAGAAGATCTGATCCCAACTTCAGTTGATGCAGAATGTTGCGTACAAAGGTATAGGATAGAATCTATCTTTTTCTCCAAAATTCTTCATGGTTATCCGATAAGCCTCATCTGGAGAATATAATTTTAGGAATTCATCTAAACTTCTTGATCTTGTGTGTGTACCGCTTTTTACCTCGATGGCTGTTATTTTTCCCGCTTTCTGAAGAACAAAATCTAATTCTGCTTTGTTCCCACTGGTCCAATAATTGAGTTCGAATCCGTTTGCGGTCAACGCTTGAGAAACATAGTTTTCAGCCATCATTCCCCGGAATACTTTTTCGTCTCCGCGTACTATCATGTCCTGCGACAATCCAGATAACTTATTCAGCAAACCCGTGTCTGCCATGTAAAGTTTAAATGAAGACAGATCTGCGTACGCCTTTATTGCCCCGGAACCACGTTCTATGCGTTGGCATTTGTTCACGATGCCGGAGCGTACCAACCATTCTATGGAGGTACCGAAATACGAAGCTGATCCTCCACTTTTTGCCACTTTATATTGAAATTTTTTATTGTCTTTTGATAGTTGGGCCGGTATCGATTCATAGGCCATTCTGATTTTCATTGATTCCATTCCATCCGCATATTGAAAAATATCTGCAAAGGTATTGCTGATGACACGATTTTGTTCTGCTATTGCATCTGACGGGTTCTTTTCGACCAGATACGAATTAACGCAGGCCGGCATCCCTCCCGTCTCCAGATATGTGAAATAATATTCAATGGCAAGAGAGTGCAATAGTTCGTCTAAGGGTTCTGCCGAATCAAAACTTTCGCGAATGAAATCTGCCAGTGCCGTTTCTTCGTTTGCCCACAGAAATTCTTCAAAATCCAGGGGATGCAATGTTAGGCCGTCCACATTTCCGACTGGAAATGAGTGACCTCTGCTTTTTATGGCGACTCCGAGAAGACTGCCGGCACACATTATATGATGTTCCGGAGCATCTTGTGCGAAATATTTCAGAGAAGTAAGGGCTCTTCCGCATTGTTCTATCTCATCAAATATGATTAAGGTTTTTCCGGGGATTATGGATTTTTTGAAATGAGATTCTAATTTACTCAGAATGTAGGACGGCTCAATGTTGCCCTTAAAGTATCTCGATATAACGGGGTTTGTTTCGAAATCTACGTAAATGTAGTCGGAATATTGGGTTTTTGCAAAATGAAGCATTGTATGAGTTTTACCAACCTGTCTTGCACCTCCCAATATCAGTGGCTTGCGATCTGCATTATGTTTCCATTTCAACAGGTCCGATTCGATTTTCCTCTTAATTTCTCCCATAGTGTGGCCACGTATTCAAAGAATAAGTAGTTTATCATATTATCTACAAATTAATTGTATAAATTATATTTTTTGATATTAAAAAATATTAAATAATATATTATTTTGTATGTATAAATTCAATATACTATATTTTTTGATATTAAAAAATATTTAATAATATATTTTTAGGCACATAAATAGGATTTGTTGAAACAATCATGAGTGTGAACTGTTCGTCTTTTTTCTTCGATTTGTCATGTTCGGGGTATTCCAGGAACGGTCATCCGTGGGAGAATATCTATGTTAGTGTTGGATATGGCCGGGAGTGTACTCGCATTCTATGTCGTGGCACTGCAGTTCATACGGTATGAGAAAACGTCAAATCTATATGCAAACATAACAATGATGCAGTATGGCAGAAGAGAAGATTGTTGTCGGATCCGGAACTGATTATCCTTTGGACGGATTGCTTACATTACCGGACGGTTCGAAAGAAGATCTTCCTGCCGTTGTTCTTGTTCATGGTTCAGGACCTCAGGACCTCGACGAAAGGATCGGTGACAATGTCCCTTTCAGGGATATCGCGGAATATCTGACCGACAAAGGGATTGCCGTCCTCCGTTACAACAAACGTACATTCGTCCACGGGCAGAAGATGGTCGATGAAGGTAACATAACTGTAGAGAACGAGACCATCGAAGATGCGATACTTGCCGCAGACATCCTGAGGAACGATCCCCGCATCGACAAGAACAGGATATTCATCCTCGGTCACAGCATGGGAGCGATGCTTGCCCCAAGGATCGATGCCGAGGGTGGGAATTTCTCAGGATTGATACTTCTGGCAGGTACATTACGCACTCTCCGTGAGATAATCAAAGAACAGGGAAGGGCGGCAGTGGACTCTCTCAGCGGATCCGCAAAAGTCGTGGCCGCACAACAGGTGGCCGCAGTAGCATCACAGTTGAACAATATCGATTCTCTCTCTGACGAAGAAGCGAAAAAGACCTCTTTGTTCGGAGGGGCGGATGCATACTACTTCAAAGAAATGGAAGCCCACCCGGCAGATGGATATCTTGAGAAGATCGACAAACCCATATTGGTACTTCACGGAGAGGCCGATTTCCAGGTATCCGTCGAGAAGGATTTCGCAGGATACAGGAAATTATTGGGAAACAGAACCAACGTCACTTTCAAAACGTATCCGAAACTCAGCCACCTGTTCACAGAAGCGATAGCGGGAAACAGCGATTACAAAATACCCGGAAAGGTCGATACAACTGTATTGAACGATATCTCCGAGTGGGTATTGTCAAAGTGAGAATGGTACTCTTGATCCGAGTGGTACATTTATAGAACTCTGAAAGATACGTGAAAACGTACGTTAATATTGTTCATATGTACTTCAAAAAGTATGACGACAGTGAACATAACGCAGGCCCGTAAGGACATTTATGATCTTGTAAGGTCAGTACAATCCGGTGAGTCTGTCACTATCACTGCAAAAGACGGAAACGCAGTCCTCATCAGCGAGTCGGATTGGAACGGCATCAAAGAAACGCTGTATCTGTTGTCCATACCGGGTATGTTGGAATCGATCGAAGAAGCGAAGAAAGAAGACATATCTGAGTTGGAAACACGGGATCAGATAAAGCGTACACTGTAAGTCTTTCAAGAAAGGCTTCGAAAGATCTGCAGGAGTTATTGGCTTCCGATCTCAGAGATAAAACAACAGATATGTTAGAATTACTAACCGAAGTTCCGTTCCGAAAATCAAATTCTTTTGAAAAATTGAGAGGTGATCTCGATGGTTGTTATTTAAGAAGGTTGAATACCGAGCACAGAGTGGTTTATGAGATCCTTCCCGATGAAAGCGGGGACAGCAAAGGAATGGTTCACATTCTGCGTATGAAGTCTCATTATAGGGGCATATTATCTTTATTTTTCTTGTGAATGGCCGATTCTGCACCGACACATATGCTTTAGATTGGTTACTTTGATGTAGCGTTGATAACAAAACTGCAACAATTACAAAGCATCAGAAATGTTGATGCAACAGTATTGGTTGATATTTCCGAAGGACACTGTCAAAACGAGACGCTTTCTGCGTAACCTACATAAATCCGGGATGAATCCCGACCTTTGAAATGAAGAAAGACATTAAACCGGTCAAGTCGGGGTGGTACAACGCTTTCAGACCGTGGTCTCTGCACGGGGCGGTCATTCCCGTACTGATCGGAGGCGTGGTTGCCTACCATGACGATGTATTCGTCTGGTGGCTCTTCATAATGGTGCTGGCGTGCGGGATCCTTCTTCAATCCGCAGCCAATCTTCTGAATACATACGGAGATTATGTCAAAGGCACGGATACGGTGGAGAACGAGACGAGATCCCCGGAACTCGTTTCCGGTACGTTGAAACCGAAAGCGATTTTCTTCGCCGGAATGGCCTGTCTCGGATTAACGGCATTATGCGGTCTCGTATTCATCTGGTACATAGGATGGGCGATGGTCCTTTTCGGTATCGCAGGACTTGCCGGTGCAGGACTGTACACCGTAGGATTATCATACAAATACCGCGGAATGGGACTGATCAGTGTGTTCTTCATGATGGGTATCCTGATGCCTTTGGGAACCTATTACACAATGTCCGGCCTGATATCATGGGAAGTCCTTTGGTTGTCACTGCCGAACGCATTCCTGATAACCGCCGTTCTCAGCGGCAACGAGACAAGGGATTATTATGAAGATAAGAAAGCGAACGTCAGGACACTGTCGAGCTATCTGTCATACAGAGGCAGCATGCTCCTGTATCTTGTTCTGAACGCCGTCGCATTCCCGATACTCGCTGTGTTGATAGTTCTGCAGTCGGTTCCGTGGGCATGTGCGCTCGCTTTTATTTCTTTGATCGATTTCTACATTCTTCTTAAAAACAGTAAAAAAGCACCCGATAACCACGGCAACAGCAGACTGCTGGTTCCGTTGTGTTTCAAATTCAACTGGCATTTCGGAGTGCTTCTCACGGTGGGATACTTAATAGGTTATTACGTGATTGCAGGGGCGATCTGATGGCAGAAGAGACCAAAATCAACGGAACGCAATTCGAGGGGAAAGAAGAATATGTCAAGGACGTTTTCACCGAGATCGCTTCGTATTACGATGAAATGAACGACCTGATGTCCATGGGAATGATCAAGGGTTGGCACAGGTTCATGATGAAAAAAGCCGGGGACCTTGTCTCCAAAAAGTGCCTCGATGTGGGAACGGGAACGGGTGAGATCGCATTTTTACTTGCGGAATATGCATGGCCGGAAGGAGAAGTGGTGGGAGTCGATATCACTCCGAAGATGCTCGAACTGGCACAAGAAAAGATGGCAAGCCGCAATCTTCCCGACCTGGTAAGATTCGATGTCGGCGATGCGCTGGCACTTCAGTACGATGATAACTCTTTCGATGTCGTCACATCGGGATATATGCTCCGTAACGTTACGGACATACAGAAAGCGATAGACGAGATGTACAGGGTCCTGAGGCCCGGAGGACACGTCGTTGTTGCGGAATTATGCAAACCCGACAATAGGGTCGTGAGATTCTTCTATGATGCGCATCTGAAACACCATGTGACCAAACTCGGTCGCAAATATGACAAGGGCGAAAGGATCGACGGAAAACAGCCCGCATACGATTGGCTGACATCATCGGTAGAAGGATTTCCACACGGAAAAGTGATGACCGAAAAGTTCACCAAAGCGGGATTCAAGGACGCCAGATATTATGTCAAAACGTTCGGTGCGGTTAATATCTACACCGGAAGAAAAGAATAAAGAAATATGGGGGGATTTCCCCCGTTTATTTTGAAAGGTTGCTGTTGTAGAAAGCGTGGACCGCTTTGTACAGAAGATAAACATCCGCTTTGGATGTAATCTCTAAAGGCGAGTGCATCGAAAGCACAGGCACTCCCACGTCGACTGTATCCAGGTTGTGTATGGATATCTCCGCCGCGATAGTCCCTCCGCCGCCGATGTCCACTTTGCCGAGTTCTCCGACCTGCCACTGGATCTTCGCATTGTCGAGAATCTTGCGTAAGAATCCCATCGTTTCTGCGGATGCGTCGTTCGTAGAGTATTTTCCTCCGCCTCCGGTGTATTTGGATACGACAGGGCCGTGATTCAGGAAGGAGCAGTTGTTCCTTTCGAACACTTCGGGCCATGACGGGTCCACGGCAGCGTTGACGTCTGCGGAAAGACACACTGATTTCTGAAGGACATGCCTTGCCTGCAATCCGTATGCCGAGACGAAATCCTCGATGAAATCCCTGAAGAAAAGAGATCTCATTCCAGTGTTACCGTCGGATCCTGTTTCCTCTTTGTCCGCGAAAACGGTGACCGAGGTGAATTCCGGGTCTTTTGTATCGAGTTCGGCCGCTAATGTAGTATAAGCGCAGACGCTGTCATCCTGCCCGTATGCGCCGATCATGGATCTGTCGAAGCCGATATCTATCGGTTTGAATGCGGGCACGGCGGTAAGTTCCGCGGAAAGGAAATCGCTCTCGATTATCCCGTATTTCTCGTGGAGGATGTTTATGATGTTGAGCTTCACTTTCCCGCTCACTTTCTCATCGTTGTAAGGCCAGCAGCCGATCAGTATGTTCAGCTGTTCTCCTTCGACAACCTCGGAAGCCGTTTTCTTCATCTGGTTCCTGGCCAGGTGCGGAAGGAGGTCCGTGACACAGAAGACAGGATCTCCCTCATCCTCTCCGATGTTGACCTTGACGCTCTTACCGTTGTTGAGGACGATAACCCCGTGAAGGGACAGGGGGATCGCGGTCCACTGGTACTTCTTGATGCCGCCGTAGTAGTGGGTCTTGAAGAATGCCATGTCCGTGTCTTCGAACAGGGGGTTCGGTTTGAAGTCGAGCCTGGGACTGTCTATGTGGCTGGCACTGATCCTCAGTCCGTCCGCGACAGGTCTTTTTCCGACGGTCACCATTATCAGTGATTTGCCGCGGTTGTTGAAGTACACCTTGTTGCCTGCGGTGTATTTCTTTCCGTGCTGGAACTCTTTGTATCCGTGTTTTTTGAGTATCGGTATGGTGTAGTCCACTACTTCTCTCTCGGTCTTGTTGGCAAGGAATTTCTTATACGGTTCGCAGAATTCTTTGGCCTGTTCGAGCAGTGTAGCGTCGCTTACGCCCAATGTTTCGTGTTTGGACAGAAGTTTCTCTTCGAGCTTCTGTCCCGCGCTTTTGTCTTTGACCATGTACCCTGATTGACTGTGCATTACTTGATTCTTATGTTGTATCGTTCTTTTTGGTCAATGTGTAACCCGTGCTGTGACCACCGCCCGGTTCTTTCGAAAGGATGTTCCTTTTCCGTGGCGATCACTTTGTCCTTGTGCTCCGCACGTTCTCTATTGACCCCTTTCGGAGGACCTCTTTTCTTCGTTCCCGGCATGGTTCTGTACCTGTTTTTGAACACATATCCGGTCTTTTTGACGCGGATCTTGCCTCTGACGATACGTTTTCCGTGTTTCTGAAGACATTTGCCGACCCACTCCCGGACGGATCCGGTACTTCTGTCAACAGCGGCAGCGGCCTCACGGAACGTCCTGCCGTCGACGATCAT
>JAISJG010000016.1 GCA_031261625.1 Candidatus Methanoplasma sp. | reverse complement strand
TCCAAAATAGCGTTCGGATGCCCGTCCATGGGGGACGAGGTCCTTGAAGAAGACGAATTCGAGCCGATGTTCAGTTCTATAGAATCCCAGCTGAACGGAAAGGTCCTGGCACTGTTCGGATCCTACGGGTGGGGCGATGGCGAATGGATGAAGGATTGGACCGACCGGTGCAAGAAAAACGGTGCGGTTCTTGTCTCCGATGGAGTGATCGCCAACGAATCACCTGATACCGCTGCTAAGAAAGCGTGCAAAGAACTCGGCGTAAAACTCGCAAACCACAATTGATCAGACGAATGCGCCAATCGCGGGGGCATCGAGACGGTCCATATCATAGAAGATGATCGCTTCCCTGATGCCCTTCGCACCCATTCCCGACCCCGTAAAGTGATCGAGCATCGATGCCCTCCACAGAAGATCCAATATCGTCGTCGACAGACATCCGTAGTAGGCGTTCGCCATATCGTCCTCGTACTCGTTCTCGTCTATCAGTGAAAAGACACTTCCCATGAAACTGTCCCTTCCGTTCAGGACCGAGATGTAATCGGAAAGAACATCGACGGCACCTTCCTCCAGAGGTTTCAATGCAATATCATAAATGGATGCGGACGATTTCTTCGTTATATCGCCTTCATCATCCAGAACGTTCCATTCCACGATGCCTTTGTCCTCATCCGCAAGGAACACATTCCAGTTCCATTGATCATCGCAGTATATCGGTGCGCTTAACGGATCGTTCGTCGCCATGGATTCCATCGCCGTAGCTCTTGCGGCCACATCAAGGTCTTCTCTTTCCAGGACCGATACTTTCTGAAGTCCGTCCAAAGTCATGACCGGTTCCATCTGGGACATCTCCATCACTCTGCTGAGATATCCGAGATCTGTGAAATTGTTGAGATTCTTAGTTACGGACGATCTCAGAACGTTCTGATCGGAGATTATCCCCGCCTCGGTACAGTTCGCGTAGAACTGTTTGTAAACGCTTCTTGCCTCTTTCAGAGCGAATCTGATCCTGTCGTCCGCTTTACCTACGATCTCCTTAGCTTCTGCAAGTGCGTCGTTGCCGGCTCCGGACCAGACGCCTCTGCATGAGAGATCCAACTCCACCTTCACTTTCTCCCCCACATAGATGTGATACGGGAACTGTCTGCAGTAGGTGGGACGGTGGTCGTATACTTTGCATTTCCTGTTGCCGTTGTTCAGGAAAACACATGAGCCCCTTCCCTTTTTAAGTGCCAATGCGAAATAAGGTTCCGGAGTCCTGCTTTTCACCAGATCGTTGGGATATTTCTCCCTGAAGAACAATCTCTCCTGCGGAAGTACTTCCGGCTGGCACAGACAGCAAAGTCCGCATCCTTCCGGGCATTCAGCTTTCTTTCCGATAACGTCGGAATAATCCACCTCGTAATCAACCACAGATATCCTCTCCGAGACGGTCTCCGCAGAACTCCCCGTCGCGCATCTGTATCTGGCCCCTCAATAAGACAGTATCGGGGAAAACCGCTTCCCAGCCGTTGTACGGTGTGTGACCGGCCTTGCTGTGGAGTCTGTCGGCAGATATCTTCGACACCTTATGCATATCGAAAACGGAAAGATCCGCATCGTATCCTTCGGCGATCTTCCCTTTTTTGATATTGAACGCTTCGGCGGGTGCGGTGGCCCCCATTCTCACGGCAAGAGCCATCGTAGTGATGTTCTTGCGTACGAGATTGAGGATTATCGGCATCGTGGTCTCCACTCCGGGGATTCCTCCGGGTGCCGCATCGAAATCCTGCGCTTTATCGGCTACCGTATGGGGCGCATGGTCCGATCCGAACATCGTTATCTTGTTGCTCAGGAACATATCGAAAAGTTCGTCCCTTGTTTTCTGATCCCTTATGGGCGGATTCACTTTGTACTCCGCGCCGGGATATTTATCCACCTCGAAAAGCAGATGATGTAATGTCACTTCGGTTGTGAATCCGAACGAAGATGCGAATTTGGCGGATTTTGCACTGGTGTTGTGGCAGATGTTGATCTTCGTGCCGGGATAATGGGATAATCTCCTGAGTGCGCTGTACTCCGCCTCTACGGGACGGTTCCTGAGATGGTCCCTGCAATTCTTCTCCGGTTCTTTGAGTATGAGGCTGTCGTCTTCCGCGTGGACGCTGACTCTTTTACCTGTTTTTGCGATGGATACCATCGCCGGTGCGATCTCCTCATCGTCGTTCAGTAGGATATTCCCGGTGGTGGATCCCATGAAGAGTTTGAATCCTGCGACGATGGGTGCAAGCAGTGCTGCGTTGCAACCGGGAGTTACCGCAGCGAATAATCCGTAGTCGGTATAGGACTTACCTCTGATCACGGATTTCTTCTCCTGTACAGAAGAAACGCTGTATGCCGGAGGCTTGGTGTTCGGCATGTCCAGAACACATGTCACTCCTCCGTGAATCGCCGACAGAGAACCTGAAGAAAAATCCTCTTTCTCAGTCATCCCGGGATCCCTGAAATGCACGTGCGGGTCCACGAACCCGGGAAGGATTATCTTGCCGGTCCCGAGGTCGATACGCTTCTCTCCGCCTCTGACCACTTTGCCGACAGCTACTATCTTACCGTCCGCAATGCCTATCTCGGCATTTGAAACCTCACCGTTTATGAATGCTTTGCCTTCAAGCACCAGATCGAGATCCATTTTACTTCCTCACTATCTCACCGTTAGGCGATACTTCCGAATAAATGTCACCCCTGAATCTTCCGATTACAACCTCTGGATGTTTCCACGCATCCTCGGAAAGTCCGGCCTTCAGGGAAAGATGTGTGAGATATTCTTCCACGGTCCATTTCCATTCCACCGGGACCTGTGGCAGCAGAAGTCCTCTTTTTTCCTGATATCTGATCGTAAGTCCGTCCCTTCCTATCTCTATCTGCGATACCAGTTCTCCGGGCGATGTGTATACTATGGCCTCGGGCGGTGTCAGAACCGTCACTTCGAACGTGCACACTTCTGCTTCTTTCGTAGTGAGCGGCGGGAAACGGGGATCGTGGCATACGGCTTCGGCTGACAGTTTTATCGCTGCTTTCAGCGAGAAAATGGGTTCGGGATAACCTATGCATCCGCGCAGATGATGCGACGGATACTCCGAAACGGTGACGAACACTCCTTTCGGCTCGTCGAACGACTGGGGCAGATCTATTTCGACGGATTTCCCCCTGGTCGCGGCCTCGGCGACACTGCGTGCCGCTCTGACCGCTGCTTTTCCGTCCTCTAAAGTTATCTCACTCATTGACGGACTTCTTTCTGGGAGTGCCTTTGATATTCACTTTCTCAACACTGACGGAACCCGGTTTCTTAACATCGCTCGTGGCCTTTTTGGCCGCACCCGCTGCCTTTTTGCCCTCTTGCTCTGTTTTCTTTACGAAATCCTTGAACTCTTCCGGTATGGGTGCCGCCTGTATGAGGGCGTTCACTCCCAGCAGAAGCTCTATCCCCACCGTGAGGAAGTGCCTCTGTACTTCCGGATCGGTGAAAGCACCGAAGATATCGTTCGCCGTCTCCTTTACTTTGACCTTCGGGTCCCCGACGTATTCTTCGAACCTTTCCCTCTCGGCCTTGACGGTCTCTTTTATGAGGTTCCTCTCTTCTTTAAGCAGTTTTTCGACTATCTCCCTGTTCTCACGGAAGAATTTTTCCAGTTCCGGATCCTCGTATCTCTTCTGATCTTTTGCGTTACTCATTTTTCTTCCTCTTGAATTTCACTATCAGCCCTTCATCATCGAATTCGGCCCCCAGCATCTCCGCGTTGGACAATGTCTGAGGAAGCGATATCTTTCTTTTCTGACCGCCGGCCTCTACTATGATAGAGTTGTCATTCGCCTTAAACAGTTCTATTCCGCCCTTGTCCGCGAAGGGCATTTTGATATGCAGTTCGTCTATCCCTTTTTTAGTGATGAACCGCATCGGACTCGATGTCGCATACGTCACGGTCGGATCGGAATCCCCGAAGATCGTATCCGCCATGATATTGAGTTTCTCCATACCTCTCATCTCCGTCGGGAATTGATACGCCTTGAGTATCTTGAGAGGATCGAATGCGTGATGGATGAGTTCCATATACTTTTCCTGCTCCGCAAGTCTGGCTTTCAGGAACTCGCCGTCGGCATCCGCCGGAAGGATCTTGTTGACCACCAGGCACTCGACCGTTTTATTGTAAAGACACAGGTAGGTGTAAGCACGCATGGTCTCGTTTATCGGCATCCTTTCAGGATTCAGGACGAGACGTATGGTCGTCTGTTCCGGGTCCTCCAGGATCTCCTTCACTCTTTCCATCTGGTCCTTAATGTCCCCTATGCTTTCCATGACCTCCTTCGACGGGAGCGGCATGTCCATAACCTTACCGACGGTGACCCTTGCGATGGAAACGACCCTTTTGGCGACACTGAACAATTTATCGATATACCAATTGGAAACATCCGGGAAACTCATCAGTCTGAGGGTCTCGCCGGTAGGTGCGGTATCAATGATGACCACATCATATTCCTTGCTGTCCCTGAACTGAAGCACATAGAACAAAGCCGCCGCCATCTCCATGCCGGGCAGTATCGCCATCTCCTCTGCGGAGATGTCCTCCATTCCCTGTGACAGCATGAACGCCGAGATGTAATCCTTAATGCTGACCCATTTCGTCCGCATCTCGTGGATGATGTTGAGTTCCAACGCATCCAGGTTCTTTTCGACGTTGACTATATCCGACGATAATTCGACACCCAAGGAATCACCGAGCGAGTGGGCCGTGTCGACACTCATTATTATGGTGCGGTGCCCCATTCTTGCCGATCTTATGGCAGTTGCAGCAGCGACCGATGTTTTCCCTACACCGCCCTTACCGCTGTAGATGATGGTCCTCATGAGACCGTGACGGCGTTAAGCGTATAAAAGCCGATGACGTGTGGGGAAGTACTGAAATCGATAGAATGAGATAGGTTGGTGCCGGGAATGGGGTTCGAACCCATGACCTTCGGATTTCCCTGGAAGAGGTCCTATTGACCAGAACCCTATGAGTCCGACGCTCCACCAGGCTGAGCCACCCCGGCATATTTCCTATATCCGAGTTAAAGGGGTTTATGTTTAAAGTGTTTTGGAGGATTCCGGTAGGGTTTACTCGGAATCTGGTTCCTCGGCCTCTTCCTCGGGCTCGCTGACCTCTTCGGCTGCGGGCTCCTGGGACTCTGCCGGGGATTCTGCTTCGGTCTCTGCTTCTACTTCGACCTCGGTCTCCGCCTCGGGTTCGGGTGCGGGCACGTTATCCACGATGGATTCGGGCTCTCCTTCTCCGTATGCGAGAACTTCGGTCTTGCGGATCTCGATCCTCTTGATCGGTATGACCACGCGGCATGCTTTAGCGACATCCTTGGAGAGGTCTCCGGATATGATGTCCTTGATTATGCCGGCGAGGGACTTCTCTTTGGCGATATCGACGAGTGTGATGCCGATGATGTGCCTCATTCCGATCTCCTGGGAGGACTGTATGCGTCTCTCCGCGATGGACATCGTCTTGATCCTGAGGAAGTATCCGTCGGATGTGGTGACGTCGACGACGTGGTCGGTCTTCGTCTTCTTTCTGCGGGTCAGCCTTCTGACGTAATCGCTGGTGAGGTCGTGACCGGTGAACTGGGTCTTAGCCTCGTGGCCGTCAGTGCCTGTGATCTTGAATTTGAGCTTTATGTGCATCTTCGAAAAGTCACCGGTGAGGTCCTGAACGGTAACCTCGGCTGTCCTTCCGATGAGGAGTTCCGGGTCCGCGGCGGGTGTCTCGCCTATGACCACTTCGTTGAAGAGGCGGGGTGCGTGTACGTTGTACCACTCCTTTGCCTTCCACTTGTCCTTGACCTTACGGCCTGCATTGCCTTTTGCTTTTTTAGATGCCTGTGATGCTCCTGCCATGTGAATCCTCCATGATTCTGATGTACCGTGGGATTCGATTGCTATATTAATAGCTTTGTAACTCGGATCCGTGGATTTGCGGACTAGCCAGCATATTTTTCAATATCACTTTTAGGATATTATTATACAATTAGGATGGACCGCTATTATATAAACATATCGTATGATTTCCCATCATTCCAAAACATTGTATTCCCTTTCGTTGGGCGCGGAATCCGAATCCTGATTATATCTATATTTCCGTCATAATGAGCAAAAACCGACCATAATCCACAGTTATTTACATAACAATACGAGGAATGATGATTCACGGACCAAGGCAACCTATCGGTACGACCAGCACTCCGTCGTCGCGCTGATATGCATATCCTGTACCTGTGAGTACCATTAGGAAAGATGGGGAATTCATCTTCTCCTCGTCGATACGTTCCCTGAGTTTCAAAAGGTTCTTCGCGGCATTATCTACATCCGCAACGCCGAGTTTGACTTCAACGGCCGCCCATCTCCCGTCCGTAAGGCGGATGACCGCATCCGCTTCCAGATCGTATCTGTCCCTGTAATGGTTGATCTCTCCGCCCAGCACCTGCGAATATACTCTCAGATCCCTTATACATAGTGACTCGAAAAGGAATCCGAAAGTTCTGAAGTCCTTCATTATGCCGGCGGCATCCAATCCCAGAACAGCTGCTGCAAGGGATGGGTCCGCCATCTGTCTCTTCGGAGATGTGCGGATGGCAACTTTAGAACGTGTGGATGCGTTCCATGCCGGAACATCCTCCACCACAAAAATACGGGTCAGTGCGCGGATGTATTGTTGCACCATTTTCTTAGATATGCTTCTCCCGTCGCCCGCGACATCTTCTGTTATCGTCTCTGTTGTAGCTAATGTGGAAATATTGCGCGATATCGAGCGCATTACTCTCTTCACTGTTTCTGGGTCGCGTTTTACCCTGTCTGCACGGGAAACTTCGTTATTCGCGATGGATTCTACGTAATCTCTTGCATAATCAGGATCGTATGTTCCGTCAATAATGGGCGACGGCCATCCTCCTCTTGCAATCAGCTTGGCGATATCCGAAATCTGGAGTTTCGATTCACTCAGGCGGATTACATCACCGTTGAACAATGCTTCAACAGAAACAGACCCGTCCGATTCTCCGGATTCGTAAAGGCTCATCGGCCGCATCAGAATGCGGGAGATGCGCCCCGTACCGGTATGATGATACCCATCCTCCTGCGGTACGGACGAACCGGTCAATATGAATTGTCCCTTCTTCCCACGTTCATCGACCGTGAATCTCACGGCATCCCACAGGATCGGAGCAAACTGCCACTCGTCGATAAGTCTCGGAACCTCACCTTTGAGAACTTCCGCCGGATAAGAACGTGCCATCTCGAGATTTCCTAAATTGTTAGGATCGATGAGATAGAATGCACTGTTGGAGAACTCCTTGGCAGTTCTCGTTTTACCGCATCCTTTGGATCCTTCTATCTGAATGGCGCCGGCAGAATTCAGACGTTTTTTTATGAACGAGTCTATCACTCTGCCCATATATTTGTTTGACACAATAGCCAGATTGTGTTATCAGTTATTATACTTCCCACTTTGACGGTATTTTACTTCCCACTTTGACGGATTTTTGAAAAAGGTTTTGATGAGATTTCGATTATCACTCCAAAGGTACGACCCCTTCCTTCGGGTATGTAACAGAATAGGACAGGACTTTCTTCACTGTCTCCCCGGCTTTGATATTCAGAACCCACGATACCTCACCTGTCTCTTTGTTCAACTCGGCCCCGGAGAGGTTCACGACATCCACAACGACGCTTTTGTTGACCGACACGGGTATCTGATCGAGAAGTCTGAGTTCGATGTCCCTTTTCCTTGTGTTCTGAATTGTGATATTCCATACGCGGACGGCCTTGTTGGTCTTTCCGAATATCGCAGAGGATGCAACGTCCTTGCCTCTTTCACGTTTCACGATTATTCCCTTATCCCTTCCTAGAGACAATTCCAAAGCCCCTTCGGTCCTTCCCGGCTCCAGGTATGTCTTCCCTACGAACGTGTTGCCCTGGAATATACTCACTTCACCCTCGATCAGATTCAGGGATTCCCACTCCTGGATCTTGGCAAGAAGATACACGTCCCTGTCGAGTTTGCTTACACTGTAATATTGTAATTCGGCTTTCAGTTCGTGTGCTGCTATTTCCACGGCGAACGGATCGTCCCTGGACGGGACGGTTATCTTCGCAGGAAGTTCGAAATCGATGCTGGTGCTGCCTTCCTTTGCATTTGCGTAATTACTCTCAACGGACGCCGACCCTTCCGAATAATGGATGTCTTCTTCTATATCCGAATATTCCGGGGCCGGTGGACCAATGGCCTTTACGGTCCCGCGCAACACGGCCGGATGCGGTTGGATTATGTCTATGAACCACGGCCTGAGAACGGGCTGCGTTCCTCCGACCGAAGGATTGCCTGATGACAGGATTACAAGAATGTCCTCCCAATCCTCCCCGGTAGTTTGGACGATATCCCCCTTGGCTATCAGACGGACATTGCCGTCCGATTCGGATACCCTGAACTCATGGCGCGGGACCCAATATGCATTATCCAGGAAATACGACAGGACGATCTCCGCCGTGCCCTCTTTCTCTGACGCTATTTCGACCGAAACGGACAATGATATCTTATTCTGCTCTATCCCGTTGAGTTCGGCGGCTATACTGTCGCGGACCTCTTTCGCTTTGACGATCTCCCTTTGTGCTCTGAATCTCTGGGTAAGGATCTCGTCGAGCCTCTCTTTCTGATATGCGTTCAGGATTTTCAGGTCCTCGAGTTTGATCCCGGATTCTCCGGCGATGCTTCTGTTGAGTTTCAGGAACTCCTCCTCCGATCTCAGAACCTCTATGCGGACGGATAATCCGGAGACGTCCTCTTCCGCTTTCTCCAACTTTTCCCTGAGTTCTTTGATACGTCCGCTTTCTTTGGATTGTTTGAGATTGTCGAAATTACCGGAGACCCTTACGAGATCCCCGCCTGAGATCACGGATGCATTCAGGCTCGCAATGTCGACGGAATCGGGAAGGCCGTCGAAAACGATCGTGTTCTTTCCTTTTCCGACTTTCGTCGTGATCCTGCGGGTGAGTTCCGCTCCTCTGAGAAAGACCGTTGCTTTCTCCAATACCGATGGGGGGTTGTTATCTGTCATATCGAGAACCTCTTGTCTACCGCTCGGATGCGATATAATGACTGTTCAATGCTGTGCGCCGTATTAATAAAATCGGCTGATTAAAACGGAAAAATGCAGAATACTGTAAAAGTGGGGGGCCGAAGCCCCCTTTTTACTGTTTAAAGTTTAACGGGCGTGACGTGCGCCGAAAGTCCGAGCTCTGCCTCGGTCATGCCGAAAGCGATTCCGTAGAGCTGGCTGAGGTGGAGCACGGGTATGTTGTATCCCAACTCGCCCTGGATGGAGTCGAACTGCAGGTGGCAGAACGGGCACACATCGATAATGAACTGGGCGCCTGATGCTTTGATGTTCTCGAGGTTCGTTTTGGTGAACTCTTTCGCAACATCTGCGAAGGCTGCCTTCAGACCGCCTCCGGCACCGCAGCAGAGGGTCTTCTGCTTTCTGGGCAGGCTCTTTGCACCGGTGGCCTCGACGAGGTCGTCAAGGATGTGGGGGTTCTCCGAATCGTCCAGCTGTTTGATGTCGCTGGGCTTCAGGAAGTGGCATCCGTAGAAGGTTGCCACGCCGTACTCGAGGGGGTTTGTGATCTTCTCTTTGATCTTGTCGACGCCGACCTCTCTGTAGAGGACCTCTGCGAAGTGGAAGACCTGTGTGGTCCCGTTGTACTTCTTGCCGATCTTCTCGAGAAGTTTGTTGGCTTTTGCAAGAACTTCCGGGTGGTTGTTCAGCTCGTGGGCCGCTTCGAACAAAGATCCGTAACATCCGTTGCAGATCGTGACTATGGGCAGTCCCTGTTCCTCAGCGAGGGCGAGGTTCCTTGCCGCTGCGGCGATCCATGCGTCCTTGCTGAATGATTTGATGACTCCGGGTGCGGGGCAGCAGCTTGCATCGTTGAGTTCAACGAGCTCGATGCCGAGTTTCTCGCACACGACCCTGGTGGATTTCTCTACACCGGGGTATCTGAGGGGTGCGATGCATCCCAGGAAAAATGCGTATTTTGCCATTTGAATCACTCCACGATCTTGTTGAATCCGGTCTCGTTCAGGAGTACCAGGACCTCTTCCATTGCTTTCTTGTTGACAAGGACGGTCGGGGGATCTGCCGGAAGACCGAGTTCGGTCCTGAGTGCTTTGATCTTGTCGTTGTTGGCGACAGTGTGTCCGAATTTGTAGAGGTTCGTGGCGGTCGCTTTGTGGTTTTTATAGATGTGACCTTCCGAAACCGCTATGTTCCTGAGTGCGACAATGATATCGACTATCGGCACGGCACGGGGGCATCTCTCGACACATGTGTAACATGTGCTGCAGTCCCACAGCTCCTCGCTGCTGATTATCTCTTCCCTGAGTCCAAGCTGTGCCTGTCTCATGAGCTTTCTTACCCTGTATGAAGTGCGCCTTCCGGACGGGCAGCCTGCTGTGCATGTTCCGCACTGGAAACACATTTTCACATCGGCTCCGCCGAGCTCGGCTATCTTAGCCTCGAATTCGGGGTTTGGTTTTATCTCCGTAACCATAAAATCACCTTGGAAAAGGAGATTATGTCCCTCTATATAAAATAAAGATATCACACCGAATACCTGTTACCTTAAACGGTAATGCTTATTTTATGTTCCTTGACTGCAAAGCCTTGACCAATTTGGAAATTGTCTTGGTTTCCCTGCGATATATTGCAGTTATGGCGTGTCTGAGGATCTTCGGGTCGACAGCGCTCTTCAGCTTCAGTCCTTTCCTCAGCAGAAGGAATTCGTCGACGAAGAAGCTCTTGTTGGATCCCAAAAGTTCGGGAAGCGAGAACGTCTCCGAATCTATGGTGTACTTATGGTCCATAGTATCAAGGAACATGAAAGCGACCCTCTGTGCCCCGTATCTGTAACGTACGAAGGAATGTCCGTTGTCAACGAACACCATCCCCATGTATCCTATCTCGATACTTTCGAACTCTTCGGCATCGAAAAGATACAGCGGATCGTCGATGACGGCGAAATCCGCAAGATTCTCTCTCATCATCCTCAGATTGTGTATATCGTCGGAGATAACCAGTTCGACATCCGTCATCTTCAGTGCCGAAAGAACGGACATAAGCAGATCCTCGGTCACCGGACTGCAACAGATAGTGAATTTATGGTCGTCCGAACATCTCAGTTCGGTTGCGAAGTATGTCTCGACCATCTTCTCACCCTCGGCGTTGAGTTTCGTCCCTCTGGGAGTGGATATCGTTATCGATGTGCCGACGGCCTCTTCGATCGCTTCGATGTATCTGTGTACAACAGGAACGGACAATCCCAGTTTCTTCGCTGCGGCGGTCTTACTGCCGGTGGATGCCACGGTCGCAAGTGTCTCCAACTGACGGTTGGTTATGACATGGCCGTTCACGATCTGTTCTGTCCTGACTGATAGTTCCACGTCCGGACATTGTGCCATTGATTGAAAATCTTTTGCGGAGACTCTGTGTTGATTTTTAACCGTCTGAAACTTATTTGAAAATTATGAAACCAATTAGTTTGTAAATATATTTTTGAATGTATTTAGTTTCAAAATAAAATTATGAAACCAATTAGTTTCAAAACCATTAAACTATTATATGTCTACGAAGATATGCACATATGGGACACTTCATAGGCAGAAAAAGAGAACTAGAATATCTCGATGAACTGTATTCCAGGCCTGGCAGACACACGTGCGCCATATACGGTCGCCGTCGCATCGGAAAAAGTGCTTTAATTAAAAAGTTCTGTGAAGACAAACCCAGCATATACATACAATTCGTAGATGGATCCGAATCCGTGAATCTGGACATTATACGTGCAGCAGTCACCTCCTATCGCGGAACGGATCCGGGCGCATATGACAATATGTTCCGTGCATTGGTAAGTTTATCCGAGATCTGCAAAGAGAAGAAGACCATCCTGGTTTTTGATGAATTCCCATATCTTTCATCTTCCGCAGATTATATACCTTCAGCTGTACAACGTTTCATAGATATGGACCTTCAAGACGCAGATGTCATGCTGATAATCTGCGGATCATCCATACGTTTGATGACCGATGAGACCGAGGATCCGAAACGCCCGCTATACGGCAGATTTCCTTTGCGCATCAAACTTGGACCGTTATCTCCTGCGGAATGTCGCGAATTTCATCCTAATATGAGCGATATCGATGCATTCAGAGTGTATCTTGCAGTGGGAGGTGTGCCGTACTACCATGAAATGATGAACGGAAAGACGTTCGAAGAATGCGTGATAAAGAACTTCCTCTCGTCCCCTTCACCACTTCTTGATGAAGCATCCGTGATGATCGCAAGAGAACTTCCAGCTGTATCGACATGCACAGCGATTGTACACTTCCTTGCCAGAGGTTCCACCCGCATAAAAGAGATCTCAGAAAAAACCAGGATAACAGAACAGGCATGCGGCAAATATCTCAAGGACATGGGACTTGTGGACATGGTCGAGAGGGTGAATCCGATGGTGGGAGCCCCCAAACACCCGTTATTCAGAATAAAGGACTGTCTGATACGTTTCTATTTCATGGTGCTGGAAGGGCGTCCTAATCTGCTGCCGAACGAAGATGCTGCCGCAGTCTACAAGAAAATAGAACATGACATAGACATGTGCATGGGTATGACTTTCGAGGACGTATGTTCGGACTACATATGCAGGACCATGATGTGCAAAGACATCGGAAAATGGTGGGGTCGCGCAGGTGACGAGGATCGTGACGTGGATATTGTCGCGATAGTTTCGGAAAACGGGTATGATGTCTCACTGTTATGTGAATGTAAATTCCGTCGCAAACCGATAGGATTCGGAGTACTCAACCAGTTGAAAGATACAGCAGAATACATCAGGCATCTGAGCAACCGCAGGTTTGTTATTTTCTCTGCATACGGATTCGATGATGATCTGTCGGAATATGTCGAAGAATACGGAAAAGACTCGGACATCAGACTTATCGATCTCGATGACATATATTCGGGATGATTTCTGATTGTTGTGCACATGGGAACAACCCGAAAAAGAGTGTACCCCGGGATCATATGCAGAAATATCTAATATATCGCTCCGGATTGCTGAACCGATGGCAGGAAAACTCGAACGGATCATCGTCATAGGTCTCGGAAGCCCGATAATGTCGGATGATGCTGTCGGTCTGAAGATATCCGAAGCTGTGGAATCTTTGAAAATACCAGACGTGGACACTCTTCAGGAAGCCGTCGGTGGCCTCGAGATAATCCCTATGGTCCGCGGTTACCGTTATGCGGTGATCGTGGATGCCATACAGACGTATGATTACGAACCCGGAACGGTCCTCATATTCAATCCGGAGGATTTCGATTCCACAATAGCGGATGTTCCCGCACACGACGTGAACCTTGCAACCGCGATAAAAATGGGAAGGACACTGGAACCTGAAATGATGCCGCTGGCCATCAGATTCGTCGCGGTGGAGGTCAGGGACCTCCAGACCGTCAGCGAATCCATGACCTCCGAGGTCGAGGACGCTGTGGAATCAGCTAAGGACGCCGTACTCCACATCATCGATGGGTTCAGATCCCAAGATGCGAGAGATCGAATTTCTTGATCTCCCTGTTGCCTTTTCCGAGAACGGTTATGTTCAGTCTGTCCGCGTGGATGAGATCGTCCGCGACCCTTAACACATCTTCTTCCGTGACGGCGTCTAACGCTTTGAGGCGGTCGTCGAGCGTTTTGATGCTTCCGTCCAGCATGTAATCCCTTCCGAGCCTGTACATCCTGCGTTCCGTGGACTCCATGGACCTGACTATCGCACCTTTGATCAGTCTGCGTGTCCTGTCCAATTCCCCTTTCTCCAATCCGTTCTTCTTCAGGTCGGAGAACACCTTGACGGATGTCTCTATGGCCTCGACGGTGTTGGCATCCGTGGAGGACATGAAAGCACACAGTGCCCCTGCATCGGAATGCTGGTCGATCATGCTGTGCACCGAGTACACAAGAGCCTTCTTCTCCCTCACTTCCTGGAACAGTCTGGAACTCGTTCCCGACCCTATTACGCCGCTGAGAAGCTGTGCCGCGGTGCGGTCCTTGTGGTCCGGGGCATACGCCGGGAATCCGATACCCACGTGGCAGTGCTCGGACTCGTTCTTATGGAATCTGTAATAGGCTTTCGGTACCGGAGGTTTCGACCTCTCGATCTTCTTCTTTCCGGTGAGCCCGTCGAATTTCTCCTCCGCCCATGCTACCGTGTCTTCCGAGGTGATATCCCCTGCCGCGAACACCGCGATGTTCGGGATCCCGTATCTCTCCTCGTAGTATGTTCTGAGTTCTTTCGAACCGAGTTTTTTGACTATCTCGATCTCTCCGCCCTCGTCCTGGGACAGTGCGTGACCTCTCCAGAAATTCCTTGCGAAAAGATCGTGTATGTAGGATTCCGGCTCGTTCTCCAGCATACTGAGCTCCTGGAGGACTATCTTCTTCTCGAGATCGACGTCGTTGTCGGTTATCAGAGGATTCGCAACGATGTCCGATACCATCTCTTTTGCGACATCCTTGGTCTCTGCGATGGTTATCCCGTAGAATGCCGTGAGCTCCCTTCCGGTAAAAGCGTTAAGTTCTCCGCCGGCCCCTTCCATCTCCTTGGCCATCTGGTAGGACGATCTTGTTTTCGTCTCTCTGAAAACAACGTGTTCGAGTAAGTGTGACAGTCCGAATATGTCCGGAGTCTCGTCCCTCGATCCGGTTCCCACTGCGACCATGTACCCCGCGCTTCCGCTGCCCGGGATCCTCTCCGTCAGTACGGGTATCCCCGCAGATGTCTTGGCCAGTGAAATGTTCTGTTCGCTCATGCTCCTGCGATGCAGTGCTGGTAATTAATACATTCAACTCCATACCCGCGGTATGTCAGAAACGAAGGTTCTCAGATACACCGATGATGTTTACGACGAACCCATCGCAATAATCGGATTACCGAGCATCGGTCTTGTGGGTTCGATACTCGGCAACCTCATTGTGAGGGAACTGAAAATGTCGGTCATCGCGGCCATAGTGTCACCGGACCTTCCACCGTACTGTATGATCCAGAACGGAACCCCTTACCCTCCGATGCGTGTCTACGGATGTGCCAGAGAGACAAAGGACGACAAATGCGGAAGCATCGTTGTGGTCACATCGGAGGTCGCTCCGAAGCCGGAACAGTGCTTCGAAATCACCTACGCCCTGATGGATCTTTTCAACGAACTCGGAGTGAAGAAGATCATCGCACTTGAAGGCGTACCGCCCTTCGACGACAAAAGGACCATGATGGCCTGCGGATCGTCCGAGGCCGTAAGAAAAACGATCGAAGAATTGGAGATACACAGACTGGACGAGGGACTGGTGCGCGGAGTGACCGGGATAATGCTCTATGAAGGATACCGCACTGGTGTGGACGTCATGAGCATATTGTGTGCGGCGAACCCCGCACTTCCCGATCCCAAGGCCGCAGCGAGCCTCATCGAACCGCTTTCGAAGATAATCCCGGAACTGAAGATCGATCCGACCCCGCTCTACAAAGAAGCGGAGGAGATCGAGAGCAGAGTAAAATCCCAGGAAGAGTACAATAACAAAGATTCCACCGATATCCGGCAACTTTATGGTTGATATCATGCAACTGGTCCCTTCGAAATTCTTTATAACATCCGGAAAGGCGACAAGTACGGTCTCCGATCTCAACGCGTTCGACCGCGCTCTGCATCAGGCAGGGATCAGCGAGCAGAACCTTGTAGCAGTATCATCCGTCATACCGATAGGGGCGGAGAAAACGGAGATCACAGAACTTCCGATGGGCGCCGTCACACATTGCGTTCTCTCACAGATCCGCGGGATCGGCGGGGAGACCGTCGCGGCTGGGATATCCTACACTTTCCGCAAGGACGGAAAGGGAGGATATGTCGCCGAAGGAAGACTGCGCGGTTCCGCAAAGGACCTGGAATCCGAACTCGGAGCGAAGATGAGGGAAATGGCCGAGCTCCGCGGCATAGAATTCGGAGAAATAACGTACGTGACGGAAGAGTTGCACGTTCCTCCGAAAACATTCGGTTGCTGCGTCGCGGCACTTGTTTTCACGGAGTACCGCTGATGTTCGCCATAGTCGCCTGCGGAAATTGTAAGAGATACAGGGTCATCGACCGCTCCTCGCAGTCGTCTAAATGCCCGTTCTGCAACGATAACGGGGAACACAAGTACATGAGGATCGTCTTCCAGGATGAGAGTCAGACCGCAGTGCGGGAGGCTCTCGGCGAACTTTCCGGATACGTTCCCGAGAAGGAAAAACAACGTACTTTGGATTCGGATCCTTTTTCCACTCTCGTTTACAGATACGAGCACTGTTCAGATATCACAGAAAAGCTCGAGATCCTTGCAAAAGGTCTTACAGCCATTTACGGAACGTTCACCGAGGATGAGATATCCCAGGTGGATCCTAAGAATCCCGAGAAACTGCTGCGTGCAATGCTGGAACTGTGCATCGCACACGAAGTCAAATACGGAAGATACAGCGCCTGATCAGCGGGGAACATCCTTACGTGAGTTGCCTTCCATTTTCAGTACTTCCCTGACGACACGGGATAATCTCAGGTGTAGTGTCAGATAGAAGTATACCGCCGATAC
>JAISJG010000020.1 GCA_031261625.1 Candidatus Methanoplasma sp. | reverse complement strand
ATCCTGTTCTCCCTTCGGATCTCTGTTTTTCCAGCCATTCCCTTGCCCAGTTGTCCGGTTCGCATCCCATATTATACCATATAGGGTATAACTATATAAAACTGTTAATTTATAAACAGGTCACACCGGGACACGGTCGAAAAGGCTCAGCCAGATATCTGAAACGGATCGACAGGCGCGTCAGTACATTATACCCAAGTTTACCGAGTTAGAGTGAAAAAGTGAAATTTCGGCGCGAATCGCACCGAATGGTTTAATGAATTTGTTTACTGAACGATTGCGTCCGAGGGGCACTCGTCGACACATGCGCCGCAGTCGACACACTTTGAGTCGTCGATTACTGCGATGTCATCAACTACGATTGCGTCCTGGGGACAAACGTCAACACATGCTCCGCATGCTACACACTCTGCTGCTATGATCTTTACCATAGGTTCTCACCTTGTAGTTTAGTACTAATTTGTTATATATGAATATTTCTAACCATAAGTAATATATAGTATATGTAGGGACACCTAATTTTGGACATCCTAACAGCCTTTGATAGAAAATACATTAATGCTCAAAAATCGACATCATATTTAAGCAAACAACGTTTTTTAAGCCCAATTATTCTTTTAAGCCATTTTTATCCAAACCGTTTATTCTGCTCAGGGATAAAAATCGTAACCTTTATAAACTCTGTATTCCCATAGGAGTAGTAGGAAATAACAGGACGTGAAAAACTGAGCAAGGTATTGAAAGAAGTATTGGCGGCCAACAACAAATACGCGGCCGATTTCGGGGACAAAGGTAAGCTGCCTCTGCCTCCCGGACGTCACTTCGCAATCCTGACATGCATGGATGCGAGATTGGATCCCGCAAAATACGCCGGACTCTCCGAAGGAGATGCGCATGTGATACGCAACGCGGGGGGGAGAGCTAGCGATGATGCGATCCGTTCTCTGATCATATCCCACAAGTTGCTGGGTACGCAGGAATGGTTCATTGTGCACCACTCAGACTGCGGAATGCTCACATTCAGCAACCAGATCATATGGGATCTGCTGTCGGATAGCCTTGAAACCGCGGAATTCGATGGTAAAAAATGGAGGAACGCCACTAAAGAGGGCGGTTCCGACTATGGCCAATACGTGAATTTCCTTCCGTTCGGGAATCTAGAGAAGAGTGTGATCGACGATGTGCGCAGATTGCGCGGGCACCCGCTCGTGCCGAAGAACATACCGATATACGGTTACTACTACGACGTAAAGACCGGACGCTTGGTCGAGGTAAAGGAGGCCACGAAGATAGGAAAAGCAAAAAAGTGACATAAAAACACCTGCCACGCACCCTTGCGAGGGCGCAGCGGACAGCCGGAACCATACAAAAGATGTTTCTTGCCTCCAACAACGGGTTTTATCCTCCTCCCGTAGGCTGTCCGCGGCTACACAATAAAACAGTAAATCGAAATCCGCTTTATACGTGCGTGCACATCTGGATTATATGATATATCTGAGCGGTTCCATCCTGACCAAGGACGGATTCATTGAAGGTTATGCCGCTCTCGATGATGATATCATAGCAGAGATCTCCGAAGGCAGACCTCCGGAGAGACCTTTTGCCGAGGGTGCGGTTGTTCCCCCGCTGGTGAATGCGCACACACACTGCGCCGACCACGGCCTCGGAATACCCCCTGGACTTTCCATCGGGGATGCGGTCGCGCCCCCGGACGGTCTGAAACATACGTATCTCAGGACCGTATCAGACGATATTCTTAAAGAAAACATAAGGTCGTACTCCGATATTTCAAGGAACAACGGTATCGGCAGGTTCATCGATTTCAGAGAAGGCGGCGTAAAAGGATGCTCCCTTCTGCGTTCTGCGTCTCTCGACGCGGTGATACTCGGACGTCCGGTTTCGAAGGAATATGATTCCAACGAGATAGCAGATATACTCGGAATTGCCGACGGGATAGGATTGCCGAGCATATCGGACATGGATCCCAAATACATAGAGAAAGTTGCGGACCAGACGCGCAGTTCAGGGAAGATCTTCGCGATACATGCAAGCGAAAGGATCCGCGAGGACATAGACGCGATACTCTCTCTTGACCCGGCGTTCATTGTACACATGCTGGAAGCCACCGACGGGGACATCTCAAAATGTGCGGAGACCGAGGTTCCTATTGTTGTATGTCCGACATCGAACGGATATTTCGGCAAGATACCACCGATAAAAAGAATGATGGACTGCGGTGCGGATGTGGCTATCGGAACGGATAATGCGATGTTCTGTGCCCCGGACCTGAGGTCCGAGGCGTCTTTATTCAAAAAAATCCTTGTTTCGCAGGGCGGGGATCCCGAAGATGTCTGGAAGCCGTTCCTGAGGACCGGGAGGAACCTATTATATTCGCAGAGGGAGATGTACCTTAATGCAGGCGATCCCGCCGATGTCACTGTACTCCCCTACAGAGATGTACTGACGGCGGACAGCGTGCTGGACAGCCGGGAGAGGGTGACCGCACTCGGAAAAAGAGGTGACAGATGACAGAATACAGTTTTGAAAAGATCCTGATAGCCACGGATGGGAGCGAATTCACGAAAGCAGCAGTGGAACATGGACTCGCCCTTGCGAAACTGTCAGGGGGCGTCGTGACCGCCCTGTATGTACTGGATCAGTCGGTGTACTCCAAAACCCCCGGTAATTCGGCGGCAGTTAACATTTACGAGACATTGTACAAAGAAGGCAGCTATGCAACGGGATATATCGCGGAAAGAGGCAAAGAACTCGGTGTGGAAGTTGTAGAAAAGATCGCAGAAGGCGCTCCCTTCAAAGTGATACCGCAGCTTTCCGAGGATTTCGATGTGATCGTAATGGGTACCCTCGGCAGAACAGGTATGTCGAAGCTCCTTATGGGCAGCGTGGCCGAGAAAGTGATCAAAGAGGCGAAGTGCCCTGTGATGGTCGTCAGGTCCGACGGAAGCCGTAAACAGTAACATCAATACAAATGTTATTTTGTCTGTGTGATATTTGCTGATAAGCGGTGTCAAATACATTACATGATCTACATTATTCTGATTTTTTACCCCCAAAAGGGGGTACTTCTTTAATGGTCTGATCTGGCCATTGGACTTTTAGACAATTTTTGGACCGGGATTATTGTGTGTAGATATGACCTTTAGAAACAATGGACTTATTTACTACAAGCCAATAACCGTCCAAATAGACCGTGAAATACACATTTCCCCTTTAGGCGTAACACCTGAAATCAAGAAACGTGAGGCAACGGTCGAATAAGAGGTCGGTCCACAATGAAAACAGTAGCGGATATAATGACCGCGGCCCCGATTGTAGTCGAGGTCCCGGGGAGCCGTAGCGATGCCATAAACATCATGGTCAGGAACAAGCTCACCGGACTTCCGGTCGTCCGTGCATCAGACGGTAAACTTATGGGAATCGTCTCCAGAAGAGACATATTCAGAAAACTCGACGAAGACCAGTTATCGCTCATAATGAAAAAAGGGTGCATAACCATAGGTCCCGACGCTACAGTCGCGGAGGCCGCCCAGGTACTCGCGGACAGAAGGATCCACAGGCTCCCTGTAGTAGAGGACGGCAAACTCGTCGGGATCATCACCCCTACGGATCTGCTGAAAGAGATCAAGGACATGAAGACCGTCATGACAGCAGAAGAAGCGATCCGCACCACCTGCGTCACGGCTTTCGAGGACGAACCTCTCGCATACACCGTGACCGCAATGAGGATCAGCGATGTATCCGCCGTTCCGGTGCTCGATGCACGCGGAAAACTCGTCGGAATACTGACGGACCGTGACCTTTTCAGCGACCAGACAAAGGATGCGGAGGCAATGTCCAAACTCGGTATCGAGGATTCCAACCTCGCCGGATACAGGAACGTTCTTCCTCTTTTCTACGCCGCGACCAACAAATACATCTCCGATGACTGTAAGGTCAAGGACTACATGATCAAAGACCCGATCACCGTGTTCAAGAAGACACCTCTCCACGATGTCGCCCGCATAATGGCACAGCGCGATTTCGGCCAGATACCCGTTCACGGTACCAAGGATGAGATCGTCGGAATGATTTACGACCTGGATGTTCTCCGTGTTCTGCTGGGTAATTCGAATGACAGCTGATATCAATAACAACGACCTCCTTTCCGTCTGTAAACGCAGAGGATTCATCTGGCCATCCTTCGAGATCTACGGAGGTGTCGCCGGTATGTTCGACTACGGTCCGCTGGGAGCAAGTCTCAAGGACAACATCCTGAACATCTGGAGGGATGTGTACAAAGGCGGCGAGGGTTTTGTGGAGATTGATTCCGAAACTGTCAACCCGAGAGAGGTCTTCAAAGCCTCCGGACACGTGGACGAATTCGCAGACCTCATCACGTACTGCACGAAATGCCAGTCACCCTTCAGGGCCGACCACCTTGTGAAGGAATTCTACAACAATCCCGACGTGCTTTCCCCCAAAGAATTGGACGAGGCTTTCGTCAAACACAACATCGTCTGTCCCGAGTGCAAAGGCGCACTCGGTCCGGTGGAAGAGTTCAACCTGATGTTCAAGACCACCATAGGCCCCGGATCCTCACGTGTAGGATATCTCAGGCCCGAAACCGCACAGGGGATATTCGTCAATTATCAGAATCTTTACAGATACAACCGCGAGAAGCTCCCGTTGGGGGTCATTCAGACCGGAAGAGGATACAGGAACGAGATCGCACCCCGTCAGGGAATGATCAGGATGAGGGAGTTCAACATGATGGAGGTCGAACTGTTCGTGGACCCCACCGACAAGGATTGGGCCAGATTCCCCGAGATAGAGAACGATGTCCTCACCCTCATACCGAACACCGGCGAAGAGACCATCACCGTGACAGTGAAAGAAGCTGTCGAGAAAGGGATCATAGCCAACCGCGTTCTTGCATATTTCGTCAACGTGACGAGGAAGTTCCTCATCCGTTTGGGTATCGAGCCCTCAAAACTCAGATTCAGACAGCACCTCACCGACGAGATGGCACACTATGCCGCGGATTGCTGGGATGCGGAGATCCTCCTGTCATACGGATGGATAGAGGTCACCGGAATAGCGGACAGAGGGTGCTGGGATCTTTCCCGCCACGCCCAGTTCTCCGGAACCGAGCTTACTCACTTCAAGAAGTTCGATGAACCGAAAGAGGTCGAGGTCGATAAGGTCAAAGCGAAACACAAAGCGCTCGGACCTGCGTTCAAGGACAAAGCGAAAGCCATCGCAGAGATACTGGAGTCTAAGACCAAGGACGATGTGAAGGACGGAAAGATAACCATCCGCGTCGGAGAGGAGGACATAACCCTCACCGGTGATTTCTTCGAAGTCGTCAGGGTGAAAGAGAAGATCTCCGGCGAACGCGTGATCCCCCATGTGATCGAACCGTCCCACGGTCTCGACAGGATATTCTACTCTGTGCTCGAGCATGCATACGCCTACGACAAAAAAGAAGATTATACCGTTCTCCACCTCAAACCCGAGGTGTCACCGATAAAGGTCGGTGTCTTCCCCCTCATGGAAAAGGACGGAATGGATGTTCTGGCACAGAAGATCTACCGTGATATCCACTCCCACAGGGCAGAGGCATATTACGACGGTTCCGGCACCATAGGTAAGAGATATGCCCGCATGGACGAGATCGGTACCCCCTGGTGCATCACCGTGGACTACGAGGCCCTTGAAGGCCCCGATAAGGGAACGGTGACGATCAGGGACCGCGACACCAGCCAGCAGAAGAGGATCCCGGTGGATTCCGCAGGAGAGATCATCCAGTCTCTGCTGTCCGGAACGGAATTCTCCGACCTCTGACCAACTCGGTATAAATACCTTCGTGAGGAACGAAGGTCCCTTTCACTTTTTCTGTCCACTTGACAGATTTTTATCATTATCGTCTGGACAAATTACTGTTTTTCCATCACAACAGACCAACATTTATAATGCAATGAGCCCGATGTAATGTTAGGTGAAATTTTTGGGAGTCAAAGACTTAGAAGATATGAAGAAGCTTTCGATACTCAGATCACAAATTGACGGAATAACCGTCAACGAGATACTGATCAGCGACTTCCCCACCATCGGCCCTGAAGACAGGATCGCCGATGCTCTTTCGCTAATGCACGAATCCGGGTTCCAGGAGATCCCCATAGTGGACGGGGGGAACTACGCCGGAATGATAAGTTACGGCTCGATCCTTAGGAAAAAGAGCCTGTCCCCGGATACGAAAGTAAAGAACGTGGTGAAGAACCTTCCCACGCTGACAAAAGAAACGGAAATCACGAAGATCGCCGAGCTCATGGTATCGAACAACAGCAGACAGCTGGCGGTCCTGAGCGGAAAGAAGGTCATCGGTGTCGTCTCGAGAAGGGGACTGACGGCCATAGCCGCGAAGATGAAGGCGCTCAAGGACATCAAAACATGGGAGATCATGACGACCCCGGTCGAATCCGTCAATACCAACGGTATGCTGGAGGATGCCCTCAACATCATGAGAGACCTGGACATTCGTACTGTCCCGGTCGTCGACAGCGCCAACATCCCTGTCGGGATAGTCGGTATGAGGGAAGTGATAGAAAACCACTGGAAGAACGATGCCAAAGGCCTCGGGGATTTCCAGAAGGGCTCCAAGGCCCACCTTACGGTGGACAGCGTCTGCACCAGGTCCGTCCTGAAAGTGGATTGGGAAAGCAATCTCGAAGAAGCGTCGGCGATCCTGAACGACAAGCAGATATCTACGCTCCCGGTGACGGCCGACGGAGAACTGGTCGGTATCCTCACGGAGTACGATATCGTCCAACTGATCTCGGCATGCAGGGAAAGAGATGCTTTGTTCGTTCAGATCAGCGGTCTTGACGACGAGGACAAGGATTATGCACCGGCCATGTACGCCGACATAGAGGCGGAGATACAGAAGATCTCGAAGATACACAAACCCGAATCCCTGATAATCCACGTCGCCAGATACAACGAGACTGGGGACAGGAAGAAATACAGCCTGTCGGCGAAGTTCTTCATCAACGGAACGACGATCAACTCGAAAGAGGTAGGTTGGGATCTCATAAAGGTCAACAACGACCTGATAAAGAAGATCGGAGAGCTCGTTGTCAACAGGAAGGATTCCACTGTGTCCTTCAAGAGAAGAAGGAACAACACGGCATAAACATCAACGGTTCCGCACGCAAATACGCGCGCGGGACCCAACAACCTTTTTTTATTACTTTATGATTGAGTACCGTTCGACATGTCTCAATACGATTCTGCTTCTATCGAGAAACGCTGGCAGGAAATGTGGAAAACGAAGAGTATCTATCACTTCGATCCCGAATCCGACAAGCCTGCGTTCAGCATCGATAACCCTCCAAGATATACATCCGGTTCCCTTCATTTGGGACATGCTACCGGTTACTCACTGATCGATTTCGCCGCCCGTTACAAAAGGATGAGAGGACACAACGTGTTCTTCCCGCTCTGTTTCGATGTCAACGGTACCCCGATCGAAGTGAAAGTAGAGAAAAAGCACAAGATCACCAAACTCGATCTTCCGAGAGAAGAATACCGCAAACTCTGCAGCGAATATGCCAACGGGTTCATCGACGAGATGAAACACCACTTCGAGATACTCGGAGAGAGCATGGACCCCAGCATCTACTATCAGACGGATGCTCCGTACTACAGACGCATCACACAATTATCGTTTGTCGAGCTTTTCAGAAGGGGACTCGTCTACAAAGGCAACTTCCCTGTCAACTGGTGCCCCAGATGCATGACCGCACTTGCCGATGCGGAAGTCGAATACAAGGACAATGTCAACAAACTCAATTACATCAAATTCGGAATAGAGGGAAGCGACGACCATGTGCTCGTTGCGACGACCCGCCCTGAACTCCTCTGCACCTGTAAGGTGGTCGCTGTCCACCCGGATGACAAAGAAAAACAGAAACTCGTGGGAAAGAACCTTATCACTCCACTCTACGGAAGGAAGGTCAAGGTCATCGCCGATCCCAAAGTGGATCCCGCATACGGTACCGGGAACGTCATGATCTGTACTATCGGAGACAAAGAGGATCTCGAATGGGTCATGAAATACCATCTTGAGATGGAAAAAGGTATCGACGAAATGGGAAAAATGACCGAACTCGCTGGAAAATACTCCGGAATGGCAGTTGCCGATGCGAGAGACGCAGCGATAGAAGATCTCCGCACAGCAGGACTCCTCGTGAAACAGGAGGACAACCCGCAGCAGGTCTCCATCTGCTGGAGATGCAGCACACCCATAGAGTACCTCCAGGTACCGCAGTGGTTCCTGAAGACCATCGAACTCAAGAAAGAAGTCCTCAAGAGGGCGGATGAGATCAAATGGTACCCCGAATTCATGAAGATCAGACTCCAGGACTGGGTCAACTCCCTTGAATGGGACTGGGTCCTGAGCAGACAGCGCATATTCGCAACACCCATCCCCGTTTGGGAATGCGACGAATGCGGACATGCTGTGTGCGCAACCGAAGAACAGTGTTATGTGGATCCTACATTCGATGCACCGCCGGTGGACAAATGTCCCAAATGCGGCGGAAAATTCACCGGATGCACCGATGTGTTCGACACATGGATGGATTCTTCCGGTTCCGCGTTGTACAACACATTCTGGGGAAGGGACGAAAGACTCCACAAGAAGTTCTTCCCGATGTCCATGCGTCCCCAGTCCCACGACATCATCAGGACATGGGCATTCTACTCCATACTCAGGTCGGAACAGATAGAACAGTCGCGTCCGTGGAACGACATTATGGTTCACGGATTCATCATGGCCCCCGACGGAACGCCTATGCACTCATCGGTCGGAAACGTCATCGACCCCATCCCGATACTGCAGAATTACGGAGCAGATGCACTGAGATACTTCGCTGCATCGTGCGCTCTCGGAATAGATCATGCGTTCAGAGAACCGGATGTCATCAGAGGAAGGAAACTCTGCAACAAGATATTCAATATCGGTCAGTTCGTTGGACGCTTCTTCGAAGATGTCCCGGCCGAAGAACCGAAAGGACTCCGCGCATCCGACCGCTGGCTTATCAGCAGATACTCCCAGACGGTCAAGATCGCAACAGACAGTCTCGAGGTATATCAATTCGATAAAGCGATCAAAGAGGTGGAACAGTTCGTTTGGCATGACCTCGCGGACAACTACATCGAAATGGTCAAGACCAGGAAGGACCCCGCTGTGAAGTACACCCTTTACAACGTGTTCCTCGGCTGTGTGAAGATGATCGCCCCGTTCATGCCCCATGTCACCGAAGACATCTATCAGGAGCACTTCGCCAAATATGACGGTGCGGAAAGCATACATATTACGGCGTGGCCCGAACAGCTGTTCATCGACGACGACGCACTGAAACTCGGAGAGAGGCTTGCGGAGACCGTGGCCGTCATCCGTGCATGGAAAGCTGAGAACAAGATGCCTCTGAACGCCGAACTCTCCAAAGTCGAGATCATAGGTGAGGATGCGGCCGTTCTCGTGAAAGCGAAAGACGATATCATCGAGACGCTCAAGATCAAAGAACTCACGATAGCGACGAAAGCGGAACTTTCCGAAGAGGTCGTTGCCGTTAAACCGGTCCACTCGAAACTCGGACCTGCCTTCAAAGGTCAGGCGAAGGGTATCGCCGTGGCACTGTCCGCAGCATCCCCTAAGGACATAGCATCGCAGCTGAAGTCCGGATCGGTCACTTTAACCCTTGAGGACGGTTCTACCGTCGAAGTGGGAGAAGAGTTCATAAACCTGGAAAAACGCCTGATGCTTGACGGAAAAGCCGTGGATACCGTCCAGATCGGCAGTGTCCTCGTGGTCATCGAAGTCTGATCACATAAATAAAACAGGAAAAGACCGTTCTGCGGGGAACATCCCTGCGGAACGGCTCAATCCTGAATAACCCTTACAAAAACTTTCTTTCCGCGGTATTTCATTTTCGGAACATCCATTGTCATTCTGTTGCCGAAGTCCTTGTGCACCTCGACGACGGATGATGTCGGTCCGACGTTTATCTTGCCTATCGCGAAATCCCTTATCCTTGCCGCACGGATTATGAAATCCGCAAGGCTTACCTTACCGATCCCGTCGTCTTTTCCTAGGTTAAGTTCGAATTTTACCATTCCGTAGACATCGGATATCTGATCGTAATCGACGACCCTTCTGATGGTGTCCTTGGCGCCTTCCTCGGCATCCGGGACATCCCTCTTCTCGATCTTCATCTCGGTGCGGAGCTCGAACTCCCTGATGAGATATTCTTCCTCGGCGGTGATGAAAGACACTGCTATGCCTTCTTTCCCCGCTCTTCCGGTCCTTCCGATCCTGTGGATGTAGGTATCGACGTCCTCCGGCATGTCGTAATTGACAACATACGAAATATCATCGACATCCAGACCTCTTGCTGCAACATCGGTTGCTATGAGTATATCCGTCTTATCGCTCTTGAAATCCTTGAGTACTTTCTCCCTCTTGGATTGCGGCATATCGCCGTGAATGGCCTCGGATTTGTAATCGAGGCTGGATAACCTTTCCTCGAGGATATCGACCATCTTCTTTGTCTGACAGAAAATTATGGCTTTCGGCTGATCGATATCGAGAATGCGGCACAATGCCCATGATTTGTTCCTTCTTCCGACCGAGATATAGAACTGCTTGATCTGGTCGAGGACCATTTCGTCCTTGGAGACGCTTATCTCCTTGGGTTTGACCATGTAGTCGCTTGCGAGACGTTTGATGTCCTCAGGCATCGTCGCAGAGAAAAGAAGCGTCTGACGCTCTTTTGGCATGGATGATAGGATATCCTCGATATCCTCGATGAATCCCATGTCCAGCATGCGGTCGGCTTCGTCGAGAATGACCATCTGGATGTTCGAAAGGTTCAGAACCCTTCTGTTGATCATGTCCTTTACCCTTCCGGGGGTGCCGGCAATTATGTCCGCACCTTTTTCGAGCCTTTTGACCTGGCCCTCGATGCTCGCTCCTCCGTATATCGGGACACATTCGTGCCCGGTGTATTTGGACAGCTTTTCAAGCTCTTCGGATACCTGGTTGGCCAACTCCCTTGTGGGCACAAGAACGATCGCCGAGGGGATCTTCTGTTTCGATTGTATGTTCTGCAGAACGATGGTGCCGAAGGCACCGGTCTTACCGGTACCCGTCTGCGCCTGAGCGAACATATCGATGCCTTTGAGTCCCAGCGGGACCGCCTGTATCTGAATCGGGGTCGGATCGCTCCACCCCATGTCTTCCATTGCCTTGGCGATATCTTCGGATATGCCGAGGTCTGTGAAATTTGAAATCATTACTCATCACTTTCTGTGAAGTCAAACCGCCTGCGACTTTGACGCAGACACCTTCTTTCAATGCGATAAGGTTGCCTTCTCCTTATATAATTACCTAGGGTACGCGATAGAATCTTCGGAAAAACAGAAAGAAATGCGGCTGAAAAAGTGTTCTGGGTTCCTGATTCCTTCCGGTACCAAGACGGAACATTTATATCAATCGAGGCAATCGTGGGCATATCCGTGTGGATGTGGTGTAGCTGGTTATCACTTGACCTTGCCAAGGTTAGAACTCGGGTTCGAATCCCGGCATCCGCACTCATTTAACTATCTTCTGGGTTGCATTCATCGTGTGCATAAGCACTGTTTATGATATGCTACAACAATCTCCTTTATCGGATTTAAAACAGACAATTTTCCTATAATGGAGATACCATGTTATCAAATTGTATTTCGTGGTCAATATTTCCTTAAAGGGTAAATAACCCATCATCCATATGGGAAATGCGAGTGTATACATGAGCAAAATTAATCTCAAAATAATTGCAGTTGCCGTCGTTGTGATCCTCGTGGTCGCAGCCGCAGGCTTTTTCTTCCTGGACAACAGGAAGAGAACCGAGGAGATCGATTTCATATCCGGTCTCGAATCGGTCGGTTCGGGAATATTCTACAGGGAGGGGCGTACAATTGACAGTCCCGATGACCTGTTCACGATAAAAGCACCGGGAGATATCATATATCACCCGGAAGCGTGGAACAAACTGATCTTCGGAACACCTTCAGTCGTCTCGATCCAGCATATCCAGGTCAAGACCATCGTCGAGATCTATCTGAATGATCCGAGTAAGACGGATAAGGCTAAGGAATTGAAGTTCGTACCTTATGTGGACGGTCAGACCCTCGAAGACGGAAAGGTCTACTATATCACCAACATGGGCGGAAGCCAGATGAGGGAAGATAAGAAGATCGATGCGGGAATCACCGGTCTGCCGAGGCTCACAAACCTTGTGGCTTCGGATACCAACTACAGCATCGGAGCACTTACCAACGACCTGTTCCCCCACCAGACATGCTGCGCAGTGAGCGTCAACAAGTCCTTCGGCGAGGAACACCCGGACATAGTGATCAGGGTCCTGTGGGCCATAAAAGAAGCAACGAATTGGCTGAACAACGCCCTCGAGAAGGGAAAGACCAATCCCAACGATGTCGATTACCTGAAGGCGCTCGAAGTAGGTCTCCGTGTTGCGGGTTCCACCCTCTACACCGCAGATGATATCTCGAAGTCCATCGTCGATGTGGAGTACTCCTGGGGAGATTCGAATCCCAACGACCCTCTGAGGACACTGAAGAACGATATCGCGTTCATCACCGAGGATCTGGAAAAGATCAAAGCGGTAACGATACCCGTATCGGA
Organism: Candidatus Methanoplasma sp.; assembly: GCA_031261625.1. The sequence continues at coordinate 8,707 of JAISJG010000020.1, read as the reverse complement.
CCTCGGATTCAAGAACACCCTGGAGTACGCAGAGAAACTGGTCAACGACGAGTTCCTCAAGGAAGCCATCAAAGGCAAGCCTGAGTTCAAAGACACCTTCGCAGTTCGTTTCGCACTGATCGGAGGAGATATCCACCAGTTGCCCGTGCACCTGGCGTACACACTCCTTCCGGGACAGACCCAGACGTTCTACGAGCAGGTCGGTATCGACTTCAGCTACAACTCCGTTTCCATCGGAAACGTGGTCGTTGCGGCTTTGAAGGCCAACGAAGCGGACTTCGGTGTTACCGGACAGCCTCCGATAATAGTAGACTCCATAAACAATGAGCTGATAAAGGCATAAAATGGTCAGAACCACGATAGACATACCTGAATCGTTCAGTTTCGATGATCCGAACCCTTACCGCAGGTTCCTGAAGAAGGCCGCAGTGGCATTCGTCTCGATCTCGGTATTCGTAACGGTTTGGTATGTAGTAGCCCATGTGGCGGACACCGCTCTCCTCCCCGGTCCGGAGAAAACCTGGACCGCATTGGTGAGGCTGATAACAGAGGGGGATTCCATGACCGGATTCTCCCTCTGGCAGTATGTACGCTCGAGTCTCGTCACATTCCTGAAAGGATTCGCCATAGCGTTCCTTGTGACACTCCCGTTGGGACTGTTGCTCGGATATTCCAGGATAATGAGGATGTTCACAACTCCGATCGTCGAAATGCTGAGACCGGTCGCACCCATAGTATGGGCGCCGTTCTTCATCGTGATGTTCGGATATCAGATCGGACCCATGCTCGTGGTGTTCGTGGGAATATTCTTCCCCATGCTCACAAACGTAATGTTCGGTGTGATGAAAGTGGACCCGGAGTGGCTGGATGCAGCGAAAACACTGGGTGCATCGGAATTCCAGATCTTCTACAAGGTCGTTCTTCCGGCAGCCATACCGTACATAATGAACGGAGTGAAAGTGGGTCTCGGAATAGGATGGATGTGTATCGTGGCAGCGGAATTCTATGCTTCTCCCGTGGGAGGTATGGGATTCCTGTTGACCGAATTCGCCGATCTCGGTTATTGGCCGGGCGTATTCGCGGCCGTGATGATCGTCGGAGGACTCGGGATACTGACCGTCGGAGTGGCCGATTACGCTCACAGGTTCCTGTCCAAAAAAATGGGAATCGTTGTTTGATCTGCAAAATAAACAGGGGTGCGGGTCACGCACCCCATTTTTACTTTTATTCTGTGTATAATCTTCTTTTTTCTTCTGGAAGTTCGGCCAGGAATCTGTCCGCCTCTTCCGGTGAGACCGCTCTCGGGATACCGTCGGCACCTTCGATGATCACACCACTTTTCGCAAGAAGATCGAATCTCTTCTTCCTTACGGACGGATCCGGATGGCATACGAACTGACAGTTGGAGCATGTGTATTGCATTTCATATGTGCCAGCAAGCAGAGGATTGTAACATATCGCCCCGGTCCTTTCTCTTTCCAAGTATCTTCCGATATATTTTCTGGATATGGTCTTGTATTCCTCATCTTCTTCCGGTATCGGGAATCTACCTGCGGACCATGTGGACCATTCACCGTTCGTATGGAGTCCTGTTATCCCGCCGCACACATATGCACAGCGTGCGGCAAGCTTGCAGTTGCCGACACGGACCTGTCTGCCGCCCATTGTTATCCTTATCTCACCTTTGTTGATGAAATTCGCAGCGCAGGACCTGTTGCAGAATCCGCAGCTGTCACAGTAATTCTCTTCTTCGGGAAGAGGTTGCGTCGGTTGGAGTTCTGCATCTGTTATAACGGCACCCAATGAAAACGCCGCACCGAACTCCTTCGTTATCAGAAGGCCTGACTGTCCTATATGTCCCAACCCGCATGAAACCGCCATCAGTTTGAGCGATGATGACGGGATCCTGTCGAAAATACCGCCGGGAGTATCTTTCCTGAATTCGAAATTCGGAGCGACAGGGACGGTCTTGTATCCCAGTGACGTGAGAACTGTGGATATTTCGAATGCTATTCCGAAGGCCAGCGTTGTATTCCTGATCTTATTCTCGTTCAGAGCATAATCCTTTTTGGAAAGATACGGTTCGATGAGATCCTGGTTGAACGGTACTCCGAATATTATGACGGATTTTGCGCCGGGAAGAACATAATCGAGATCTACCGTGGCGGGTCCTCCCTTCAGAAGTTCCGGTGTTGTTATCCCCGATATGGCCGCTCCCAGCGTCTTGGGCATATTGAGAGCTGATTCGGTTGTGATCGGCATACCCGCCTGATGCACTCACTGGTTAATACGTGTTAGGTTTCTCAAAAAAAGGAGTATGTCCTCCTGCATAATACAGGAGGATCATCGGTGCGTCACCGCACCTGAAATGTTTATTCTTCTTCGTATACGATCTCGGCATCCACTGCGTTGACGGCTATGCTCTCTATGCCGTTCTTGGCCGATGCCTTGCTTGCGTATCCCTGTGATGCAACGACGATCTCGCCGTTCATCGCTTTGAGGTGGAAACGGTATTTTCCGCCCTTGTCGAGGAATATCTCGAATTTCGGGTTGGTAAGGGCCTTGTAGCCTTCAACAGTCTGATCCTCGACCTTCGATTTGCTGTTTTTCTTCACACTTTCGATACCGCTCTTGAGTGCGGATTCGGATGCGTACGGCTGTGATGTTCCGATTACCTGACCATTGGTTGCTTTCAGATTGAACATCAAGCGACCGTCTGCTGCTTTTTTAACTGCGAATTTCCCCATATTATAACCTCTATGTTCCCAAGGGGTTTTCTCCCCACTGCACATTTAATTGCTTTACCGCAATAAATATGAATCGGTATCATAACAGTATCAAAACAGTTACAATGGCGCATTCTGCTCGTTTTCCCTCTTCACACGCATATGTGACAGTACATGCGAGACCAACGATAGTACAGGGAGTTCTATCAGCGGACCGACGACCAGGACAAGTGCGATCAACGGCTGGTCTGGGAATGCAGCGACGGCTATGGCCAATGCCAACGGGGAGTTGCGTGCGAGCGTCGTGAATGATAACGATATCGTATCGGGGAACGGATACTTGAGCGACTTTCCTACGATCTGCGCCAGAATGAAATTGAATATGAAGAATATTCCGAGCGGGATCAGCATCTTTATGAGAAGCACAGGATTGTCTACTATCATCTCGCCCTGGGATGCGAACATCGCAACCACGGCCAGACACAGGAACAAAAGCTGAAGATTGTCGCCCTGGGTATCCATCACGGACAGGAACTTCTCTTTCGCCTTCGTGCGGACGATTATGAACTTCACGATATTGGCAAGAACGAACGGGATCACCAGAACATAGACTATGCTCATCAGTATCGGGCCCATGTCGAACGATGAATTCGTTCCTATCAGTAAGAACAGGTACACCGGAAGCAGAACGACCTGCAAAACCAGGTTCAACGGAAGCAGTGCAGTGCTCAGCGGAACGTTTCCTTTCGTCATTGCCGTGAATACAAGATACCAATCGGTACACGGGGTCGCCAGAAGCATGAGGAATCCGATCCTCATGTCGATATCTCCCAAGAAAATCAATCCCAATCCGATAGCAAAGAACGGCGTCCAGATGAAGTTGATCGCAAGTGAAGTGAGTGTGAATTTCACATTCCTGAACGACTTGCCGATGTCCTGAACATCTATTTTCAGAAATATCAGAAACAGAAGGACCATCAGGAACGGTTCCATCAACACACCGAGATTATCCTTGAAGAAAACCAACTGTCCGAGCACCACTCCGATGATCGCAACCGCGATAATGATCACCGGTTGCAGTTTCGTGACGGTGCCCAGGCCTTCTCCCATTTGATCTCCATATGATGTCACTTGATATTCCTTAAAATACGTTTCTGTTTTTTCCAATCAGTAAAGTATATAATCAATAAAACAATTGAGTGATTGTTCAAGTGTTCAATTGTTATGGTGATAATGATGAGCGAAAACCACGATGGCTGCAAAGGTTCCGGAGCGCATGAAAAGGCTGTATCCGACGCAAAAGAAAGGATGCCGGAAGAGAATCTTGTTTACGATCTTTCAGACCTTTTCAAAATGCTTTCCGACAGTACCAGACTAAAAATACTGTGGGCCATGGAAGGAGGGGAGATCTGTGTCTGCGGGATCGCGGAGGTTCTGGGGATGTCCGTTTCTGCCGTTTCCCACCAGTTGAAAACCCTGAAACAGTCGAATCTCGTCAGTTCCCGCAGGGACGGGAAAAATATCTATTATTCCCTTGACGACGACCATGTGAACAGTTTACTGAAGATCGCTTTAGAACATCTGAGAGAGTGATATCCATGAAATATGTGTACAGATTAGACAAATTGTGTTGCGCGAACTGTGCCGCGAAGATCGAGACCGCCATTAAAAAGATCGATGGTGTGGACTCCGCGGCCGTCGTGTTCATGACTACCCGCCTGACCATAGAAGCGGACGAATCCGAAATATCCGCGATAGAGGAAAAAGCCGCTTCGGAGATCAAAAAGATCGAATCCGATGTGAGAATGAGAAGAGTGTGAGGAATTGTTCGGCGCAAAGCGCATTGCCAGAATACTATCGGCCGGAATATTGTTCTCGGCCGCGATAATACTCGAACTGAGATTCGAGGATATCGATCCGGTATTTTCGCTTGTGCTTTTCGCTGTGTCATATATCATCGTCGGATACGACGTCCTCTGGGCATCCGCCAAGGATATCTACAATCTGAAACCTTTCAACGAGAATCTGCTGATGGGGATCGCCTCTTTGGGCGCATTCGCTGTCGGAGAGTATCTGGAAGGTGTGGCGATACTTCTTTTCTATCAGGTGGGTGAATTATTCCAGGATTATGCCGTGGACCGTTCCCGCAGGTCTATCTCCTCGCTAATGGATCTGATGCCCGACACCGTGAATCTGAAAACAGAGAACGGTATCGAAATCGTGGATCCTTACGATGTCCGTGTGGGGGATATCATACTTATCCGTCCTGGCGAGAGAATACCCCTGGATTCGAAGGTCATCGACGGGAACTCCGCGATCGACACTTCCACAATAACGGGAGAATCCGTCCCCAGGAATGCGACCGTCGGAGACAGGCTCTTCAGCGGATGCATCAACGTTAACGGAGTGCTTACTGCAGAGGTCATCTCGGAATATGCGGACTCGACGGCAATGCGCATAACGGACATGATCGAGAATGCGTACGAAGCGAAATCCAAATCGGAGAACTTCGTTACGAAATTCGCCAGATACTATACTCCGGCGGTCGTCATTGCTGCTCTGGTGCTTGCTGTACTCCCACCGCTCATCTTGGGTGAGCCTTTCACGGACTGGGTCTATCGTGCGCTGACATTCCTTGTCATATCATGCCCGTGTGCATTGGTCATATCCATCCCGCTTGCGTTCTTCGGAGGAATAGGTGGAGCATCCCGCGCAGGGATACTCGTAAAGGGAGGTAATTATCTCGACACATTGTCGAAGATAGATACCGTGGTCTTCGACAAGACAGGGACTTTGACCGAAGGTGTGTTCGAGGTCGGTGCGATATTCACTCACGGCATAAGCGAAGAAGAACTCCTCGAGGTCGTAGCGCATGCCGAAATAGATTCCAACCATCCTATCGCCGACGGAATAAGAAAATCTTACGGAAAAGAGACCGACCGCTCCATTGTGAAGGTCCTTGAAGAGATCTCAGGGAGAGGAGTACGCTCTATCGTCAGAGGTCAGGATGTCGTTGTCGGCAATCATACCCTGATGGGTCAGATGGGCATTGAGTACGATGAACCGAAAGAATTTGGAACCGCTGTACATGTGGCCATCGCGGGTAAATACGCCGGATATCTGGTAATATCCGACAGACAGAGAAAAGACTCCAAAACAGCCGTGGAATTACTCAAAAAGATCGGCATCAAGAACGTGTGCATGCTCACCGGAGATACCGGAAAAATGGGAGAACACGTAGCCGAACAACTGGGAATAGATGTCGTCTATTCCGAACTCCTGCCCGAAGATAAAATGCGTATCGTAGAGAGCCTGATCGCAGAAGGCAACTCCGTTGCATTCGTCGGGGACGGCATAAACGATGCCCCTTCGCTTGCCAGATCGGATGTCGGTATAGCAATGGGTGCATTCGGTTCGGATGCCGCCATTGAGGCTGCCGATATCGTGATTATGGACGATATGCCCTCAAAAGTCCCGCTTTCCATAAAAGTAGCAAGGAAAACCAGATCCATTGCAATAGAAAATATAATCTTCGCACTCGGAGTGAAAGCCCTGTTCCTTATACTGGGAGCATTCGGATACATCACCCTCGTTGAAGCTATATTCGCCGATGTGGGGGTCGCTATCATCGCCATACTGAACTCTGCACGGGCGCTCCGCGTACCTAGAATCGAAAGGCACACAAAGTAACTTATAATGGCACTATCATTATGATAGTATGGTCAAAGGTACTCTCGGTGTTATCGTCTGCCCGATCTTAGAGGACGAGCTTATATACAGTCTTTCGAACGATCCTGAGGAAAAGAACATATTCCTGCTTGAAAGCAAGAACTCCGTGGATATCTCTAAAAAACTGACCAGAAAGAAGATCCCATTCACCCTTTTGGATGAAAGGATGTTCCTCAACGGCATGGAAACGATCCCCGAAGGCGGTTTCAATCTGGTCCTGATGATGAAGGACCTCGGACTTCATTCCGATCCTGAGGTCCTGAAAAATGACCTTAGGGAAACATTAATGTTCATGCAATCAAGAGTAGATGCCTTCGCATTGTATTACGGACTGTGCGGTAACGCCAACCAGGGTCTGGATGAATGGGCGGCAGAACATATCGAAAAGCCGATCGCGATCTTCAGGGACGAGAACGGAAGAATGTGCGACGACTGTATCGGCGTGGCCGTAGGCGGTTTCGACAAATACTATTCACTCCAGAAGAAACATGTCGGTGTCCTTTATTACACACCGGCAATGGCCACCAAATGGAGGGAATTCTTCGGACAGAATTCACTGTTCACCGGTGTGGAAACAAAGAATTTCGATAAACTCAAGGCCATCCTCGACATGTGTGATTATCATAAGGTCATGATCATCCCTACCGGATTGGGCGACGAAGAGGAATTCAAATTCTCATTGAATGAATTCGCCGACAAATTCGAATTAGACATACTGCATCTGGAACCAGGATGGGTCACGCTGGCACCTGCCAACAGGATCTATTCGGAAGCAAAGGCTAGCCTCGCAAGTTGAATCCCCGGCAACAGAGCTTCCATTTCGGACCGACTGATCTGAATCCTCAGCTCAGCACGTCCGACATGGAGTAGATGATACCTTTCTTCTGTGAAACTACCCACTTGGCGGCCAAGACGGCTCCGCCTACGAAGACCTCTCTCGAATGTGCCTGATGGCGCAGTTCGATGCGTTCGGAGTTGCCTATGAACATCACAGTGTGGTCGCCGACTATGTCGCCGCCTCTGACCGCATGTATGCCGATCTCCTTACCGCGCGGGCTAAGTCCTTCGCGTCCGAAGACGAACTCTTTGCCGCCGTTGACTTCGCTGATTATCTCCGCGGCGGTCATTGCGGTTCCGCTGGGTGCATCTTTCTTCTGGTTGTGATGCGCTTCTATTATCTCGATATCGTAATCGTCATTGAGGGATTCTGCAGCTTCCCTGACCAATTTGAAGAATACTCCGACCCCGATGGAATAATTCGAAGATATCACGGCGGCGACCTTGTTATTTATGATCGCTTCGGTGATGTTGGTCTTCTGTTCCGCGGTCAGTCCGGTGGTACCGATGATAAGATTGACCCCGGCAGCAGCGGCCACAGGTGCGTTCGCAGCTGTTGCGGGAGCGACAGTAAAATCGATGAGAACGTCGATCTTCGTTTCTTTCAGAACGGTTGACAGTTCTTTTGCGTCGGAAACCGGGATATCCAGCTTCCCCACGCCTATGACCTCTCCGATGTCCCTGCCCACGTTGGCTATGTCGAATGCCGCCGAGAGCGTGATACCCTCCGTCTCCAGAATGCGACGGATGATTAAAGAACCCATTTTACCGCAGGCGCCGACGAGCGCAGCTTTGACTTCGTTCATGATTACCGGTGCTTAATCCTGACAGGGATATTTAACGAGTATCATGAACAGACGGGTTTGTGGAAATCATATTATATGCGCACCGCTATTAGTAACACGAAATGAAAGAATAATAACACTGAATTGTGTCGATCGTTCTGAATTTCGAAAAAACACGGCAGATGGTGGGCCCGTGCCATGTCGACACCATCTATCAGTGAGCCTACATACCTCCGTACCGGGCGGGAATCATCCCGTCCGGTGTTTTTCTTTATCTGTTGCAGAGAATACCTGCAGTATACTCCGTAATTAATGCGGTGTTTTGACAAACAATAATCCGCACAACTCACAGCAACAGCGTCCGCGCGCGGACGCTGTTGCTAAGAGTGCGGGTTAAAGACGGGGGGATCCTTTTGGAATGTGACCAAACATGACAAAAAGAATCCCGGAGAAGAGAGAGCAGAAACGCGCATATAAACTTGAGCAATCGGAACAGGCCCGTCAGATGAAAGCGATACAGATGATCGTCGACGGCAGGACGTTCCGTGAGGCCGCTGCCGCTGTTGACAGAAGTACCGGATCCGTCCGGGAGTGGGTCGGCAAATGTCTTCAGAAACACGGAAAACGTAT
>JAISJG010000004.1 GCA_031261625.1 Candidatus Methanoplasma sp. | reverse complement strand
GATATCAAAGAGCTTCTCGAAGAGACCAGATTCGGATTCACCGAAGCGATGAATGACGATTTCAACTCCCGCGCCGCGATCGAGGAGATATTCCAACTGGTCCGTTCCACCAACAAGGCAATGGGTGAGAAGACAATATCCGCAGGGTCCGCCGCCAAGGCCGTCATGCTTCTGGAGGAATTCGACACAATCCTCGGAGTACTTCCGAAGGATGATAATTCCGCAGACAACGAAACACTTGATTCGGTCATGGATATCCTGATCGAACTCCGCAAAGAACTTAGGTCCAGAAAACAGTACGACCTCGCCGATATCATAAGAAATAAGCTCGGAGAGGCCGGAATCGTCCTGGAAGACACTTCAGAGGGTGCAAAATGGAAGAAGACGTAAACATAAGGAAGAAGGCCGAACTGAGTCTCGGCGGAGGGATAAAGCTGCCGCAGGGATTCGTAATGCCGTACAGGCTCTCCAGGTCCACCGCCGGTCCGGGTGCCGGATCCACTTCGGCAGTGTTCACTTTCGGAAAATACCGCGTGAAGAAGGGTATATCCTACGAAGCGGGAGAGTTCGAACTGCACGACAACAACGGTGTCCTCTCTCTGACAAGGAACGGGGAGCCGTTCCTGGACAGCGTTCAGATAAGACCCGTCGTCTATCACTGCCCCGAACAGGCGTTCTTCAATCTCGATCAGAGATGCATTTTCAACTGCGCGTACTGCGCCTCACCAAGGCTCGATAAGAAAATAACCAAAGGTCTCACGGACGAGATGATCGTGGACATGGTGAAAGATGCCATGGAGACCAAAGATGTCCTTTCCATATCGCTTACAAGCGGTGTGGTCGGTAGCATCGAAGAGACCGTCGACAAAATGGTCTCGTGCGTAAAGGCACTGAGGTCGGAGTTCCCAGACAAGCCGATCGGTGTGGAACCTTATGTCTCCAAAGCCGAACAGATCCGTGCCCTGAAGGACGCCGGAGCGGACGAGATAAAGATAAACATAGAGGCTTCGACCAAAGAATTGTTCGAAAAAGTATGTCCGGAGCTGGATTTCGACGGTATCCTGGAAATGCTGGATGCGGCCGTTCCGATATTCGGAAGGGGAACGGTGACCTCGAACATCATATTCGGATTGGGAGAGACTGACGAGGAACTCTGCAGCATGATCGATAATATCTGCTCCAGGGATGTTATTCCAACCCTGAGGGCATTGAGATACAACCCGTACAACGGCGAGAGTCTGAAAGCCGCCATTGGGAATGTTCCGAAAGTGGATCCCGACCGTGCCATATCCACCGCAAGGATGCTGAAAGAGTATCTTGAGAAATATAATCTGGATTCCAAAGGATGTCACACCATGTGCATCGAATGCACCTGCTGTGACCTGGTACCTTTCAGAGACCTGTAAGTCTGCTCTTCAGGACATCCTGGAGCTCGCACGCTTTGCATCTCTTTCCGAGAGTGGGTTCTCCGCACGCACAGAAATGCAGTTCCGTGTGCGGGACCCCTTTTTCCAGCATCGGGCGTAACGTATCGTACGATGAGATTATTCCGTACTTGGACCCGGGGGATGAAGCTTCCAGTTCATCGACCACTTTGCGGTACTGGTTGCGCAGTGCTTCATGGTAATACGGGCATTCCCCGTCCCAGAACGGTATTCCTGCGACTATGGCGTACAAAAGGGATTCTTTTTCAGGTATCAGACGGAGAGGATGGAATCTGGGCACGAGTCCGGGTTGGATCCTTGTGTGCGGGCCGAGTCTTGCAAGCCTCTCCACATCCCCGCGTACGAAATTCATCATTATCGACTGTGCCATATCATCGAGATTGTGACCTGTGGCAAGATACTTCGCGCCGATTTTTCTTGCTTCATCGTTCATGAATTTCCTTCTGAACACTCCGCAGTACGTACACGGACTGCTGTCGCCGGACACAGGTGCCGCGGCATCCATTGTTATGTCTATCTCAGAGAACGATCTCACGTGCAGAGGTATGTCGTTCTCGTTGCAGTAATCGCGGACGATATCGATGCTGGGGGGTCTGTATCCTTCTATCCCTTCGTCTATGGATATCGCATGGACCTCCACGTCGTTCCTTTCTTTGAATATCGAATTGATCATATGGAGGGTGACCATGCTGTCCTTCCCTCCCGAAACGGCTACGGCCACTTTGTCACCGGAGACGATTCTTGTTTGTTTACGCATCTCGCGTTTAGCCCTTTTTTCAAAATATGCGATGAAATGCTGTCCGCACAGGTGTGTTCCGTTGTATTTTATGAACGTGACGGCATCGTGCGGGCAGAGATCGCATTTCATGTTATCAGTACTCGTACTCTTCTGAGCTCAAGGGGCTGTCGAGAAGATTCTCCAACTTTTTGGCGAGTTCTTTCGGCGGGATGTTCGGTATCGAGATGTACGTGACCCGGCCGCCGTCGATCTCGCTCTTCACAACGGTCTCCAGAATGTTCAGTTTCTCCATGTCCTGAACATACGTCCAGAATTGGGTGTGTTTCCTTGCGGCCTGTTCGTATTCCTCGCAGACGATAGCATATGTTTTCTCTACGTTCGTTATGCTCACGTATGTCTCTTTCTTCATTGCTCTGGCTATTGCCAAAAGCGCCAGTTTCCTCTTGAGGTCCAGACCGGCGAGTTTGCTCTCGGACACGTTGCTGTAGATCATCGCATTCGCCGATCTTGCATCATCGGCAGTGATCTTTCCTTCGTCCCCTTCCTCTGCGATGTATGCCGCCTTCTCGATGATCTCGATGGCCAATCTGGCATCCCCGTATTCTTTGGAGATGTCCGCCAGAAGGTCCATTACATCGGAGGCTATCGCTCCGGGAATGAGGGCCTCCTCGGCCCTTGCTTCTATGATATCTCTGAGTTCGTTCCTGGTGTAACGGTCGAACTTTATGGTGTTGGCACGTTTGAAACTCGACGAGCTTGCCTCATCCAGCTTATCTGCGATCTGAAGTTGGGATATCATTATCAGAGATATGGATGAAGGCCGTCTGATCTCGTCGTTGAATCTGGAAAGCTGATAAATCAGATCCACGCCGTTGTTCTTCAGGAGCACATCGACCTCGTCGAGGATGACCACGAAGGGTCTGGCGTCCTTCTCGATATGGGCGCGGAGAGATCTCAGCATCTCGTCCGCCGAGAAACCGCGGTCCGGATACTTCTGGTCGAAGTGCCTCAGGAGTTGCAGGATTATCCCGTGTTCGGTGCTTCTTATCCTGCAGTTCACAATGGTGTGGCTCATGAGCTTGCTGTTCACGGAACAGTATTTCCTCATGTCCTCGCAGAAACGTTTGGCGGTGACGGTCTTACCGGTACCGACGCTTCCCGTAAGGAATGCCGTGCACGGACTGCCGTCTCTTATCATCGGTTGGAACAGTGTTTCCAGACGGTGCATCTGCTCTTCCCTGTGCACCAGTTTCTCCGGTACATATTCGAAGGACAGTTTCGTCCCGTCTTTGATCACCGTTGACCGCTTATCGAACATCCTCAATTCCTGCTGAAACGTGTGAATCCCGAGCATCCGAAGGTTTCAAGGCCTTTCTTCTGCCATACGTCGCATATTCTGTTTATTCCGAGTGAGTCCGAGGCCATATGTCCGGAGATCACCATGTTTATGTTGTATTTCTTGGCCTCTTCGATGTGGCTCTCGGGGAAATGCATTCCGACGACCGTTCCTACACCGGCGGCCGCGAGTTTCTCGTAGATCTCCTTGGGTCCGGATGTTCCGCCGGTCATCTTGGCGATGATCTTTCCGCAGCGGTTCTTCTTTCCTCCGACGATTATTTTCGGGGGATCGTTGTACTTCGCGGCCTGCTGGAATTCGGGTTCGGTCATCAGAATCTTCACGATATCTTCGAGGTATTTCGGTTGTTCCTTGTCGAAAAGTGCTTCGAGATAATTCTGGACCATGTTATCGGCCGGGGAGTGGATGTTGAACATCAGGATGTTCAGGAGCTTTGCGGCATCGACGGACTGGTTGTAATTGGAACCCAGGACGTTCCTGGAAACCTCGTCCATCCTTCCCTTTATGAGGCCTTCTGTTATGTTTATAGGTATTCCGACATCGTGGAACATATCCGTCTGCATCCACATGACCTCCGGGAACGGAGTTTTGGACACTCCGATAGGGTGGTGTGCGACGACCGCTGAGATGGTCTCTCCTTTTTCTTTGAGACGGTCTGCGAGGAGTATCTCTCCGGTTCCGATGTCTATGCCCCACATGAGCCTTTTCGCATCTGTTTTCTTAGCAAGGTCCGAGCCCCATGAGAAACGCGAATCAGCATACGGATTCCAAAGTCTCTCCTGATCGAAGTATTCCTTCTCGTCGGACGGGAGTTTATCGTACGCCTCTTTGGCGTTTTCAAGGGCTATCTGAACCTCTTCCTTGGGTCTGGGGTCGTTCTTGATCCCAGTTTCTATCGCCAGTTTGTAGGCATCATATACTTTCATATGGCCGTGGGATGGCAAAGCCACGATATAATCTATTCTTTGTCTTTATCGAAAGTGTTCGACATTAAGAACAAGGTTTATGAGTGTCGGATACTATCGCGACACGTTACATATGAACGAGATATGGACCGAGAAATACAGGCCGCACACGCTTGACGAGGTTGTAGGTCAGAAGCACGTCACCGAAAGGCTCAAAGCATACGTCGCATCGAAGAACATGTCCCATCTTCTGTTCACCGGTCCCGCAGGTACCGGAAAGACCACCTGTTCCCTGGCAATGGCCAAAGAGATGTTCGGCGGCGAATGGCAGGGCAATTTCATAGAACTCAACGCATCCGACGAGAGAGGTATCGATGTCGTCAGAGGAAAGATCAAAGAGTTCGCAAGGACCGCACCTCTGGGCGGGGCGGAGTTCAAGATAATCTTCATGGACGAGGCGGACGCACTGACGAGCGATGCACAGGCCGCTCTCAGAAGGACGATGGAGAAATACTCCAGGATATGCCGTTTCATTCTTTCATGCAACTACTCGTCGAAGATCATCGATCCGATCCAATCGAGATGTGCCGTTTTCAGATTCAGTCCGCTTTCCAAGGAGGATGTGGAGGGTTATCTGAGGATGATAATAACCAAGGAGAACGCCGACATCGACGACGATGCTTTGGACGGACTCGTCCATGTGGCAAGAGGGGATCTCAGACGTGCCGTCAATTCTCTGCAGGTCGCAGCATCCCTCGGTAAGAAAATAACTTTAGAGACGATTTATCAGACCACAGGTCTCGCGAATCCCGAAGAAGTGAAGAAGATGCTGGAGACGGCGCTTGCCGGTAACTTTACCAAAGCCAGGGACAAATTGGACGATATCATGATACTTTACGGACTATCCGGTCAGGATATCATCCGTCAGATCCACCACGCATTGTTCGATCTTGCCATAACAGACTCGGAAAAAGTCAGGCTTATGGATAAAACAGGAGAGATCGAGTTCCGTATAGTCGAAGGAAGCAACGAGAGGATACAGCTCGAGGCACTTCTCGCTTATCTTGTCATGATCGGCGGAAGCAAGAGATGAATCACCCGGATCATTGATTACTTCGGAAAAAGAAGGTCGGATGCCGCATTCATGCGGCACCCGATTCAGTCTGTATCGGAATAGATATCGAACTTTCCGACGAATTCGATGAATTGTTTCTCATCGAAGGGTAATGATATTTTGTTACCCATCCCATCGTCCATTACCAGATGGATATTATCGTCGTCCGCAAACGATTGGATCGTGATACTTCCCTCGGGAAATTGGAAATTGGGATTCGTGACCGATGATTTAAGTGCGGATTTCATTTCACACCCTCCCATGTGGATGTTGATTTATGGATCTTATTTTGCATGTTCTATTCTCCTTCGTAAATACGCTGCACAGCCGTCAGGCTTCGCAACTACCCCCAAAAACTACACCGGCCGTGTGTCGGCCGTCTAGTACCACATACCCTATATTCCGTAGAATTACTCAAAGTTAATAAATATTATTCTGATACTATGTTTCTTAATAATATGCGCTGGCACACTATATTATGAAGATTAAATAACAACAATTAATCTGGTTGACACCGATCGATTGTGTTCTAGACGGAGGGTCGTCAATATCTGTTGTCGAAGATCCTGTTGGTCTTCTTCTCGCTTCTGGGAAGATCCCCAACGTTCACCGCTTTGGGAACGACCGTGATCCCGATAACGGATTTCAGCTTGCTGACTATTTCTTTCTCTATATCCGTCCTGGATTCCGCCGGAACGGTGGTCTCGAAGAAGAAAGTTATGATGTCCTTTCCGTCAAGGTGGTCTATCATAACCTGGTATTCGCTGCTTGTACCGCTGACCGAGCTAAGGGTCTCGTCGAACTGAGCAGGGAATATGTTGACTCCCTTTACCTTGACCATATCATCGGTGCGTCCGGTGATTATGTCGATCCTCGGGTATCTTGAACCGCAGGGGCACTCTCCGGTGATTATTCTGGAGATGTCATGTGTCCTGTATCTGATGAGAGGTGCGCCCTCTTTCAGGAAAGTGGTTATCACCAGTTCTCCGGATTCTCCGTCCGGAACGACCTTTCCCGTTTTCGGGTCTATGACTTCATAATAGATGTAATCGTCCCACATGTGGATGCCGTTCTCGTAGTTGCAGCTTATACCGATGCCGGGGCCGTATATCTCGGTCAGACCGTAGATGTCGTAAAGTTCCACTCCTAGGTCGTCGGCTATCCTCTGCCTCATCTTGTCTCCCCAACGTTCGGACCCGATCACTCCCTTTTTCAGTTTGATCTGGTCTTTGATCCCGCGTTTCGCTATCTCTTCCGAGAGAAGAAGTGCATAGGATGATGTTGCGCACAATACCGTGCTTTTCAGATCCACCATCATTTTAAGCTGTTTCTCGGTGTTTCCGGGACCCATCGGGATGGCCATGGCCCCGAGTTTCTCCACACCTGCCTGGAATCCGATACCTGCGGTCCAAAGACCGTATCCCGGTGTGATGTGAACGCGGTCCTCTGCTTTCACGCCTGCCATTCTGAAGCAGCGCTCGAACATGACGGCCCAATCCTCGACATCCTTTGCGGTGTACGGTATTATCACGGGTGTGCCTGTGGTTCCGGATGAGGAATGGATCCTCACTACGTCTTTATCCGGTACCGACTGAAGGCCCAGCGGATAGGCATCCCTGAGGTCTGCTTTATCGGTGAACGGCAGTTTTTCAAAGTCGGCTTGGGTCTTGACCTTGGAAAGATCGATATCTTTGAATTTCTCGCCGTAGAACGGGCTCCTGGTTTTGAGGTTCGAGAACAGGTCTGTGATCTTTTCCAATTGATAATCGTTCATCCTCATAGGGGGCACCGTTTGATATATGATGTTTGTTAGTGCGTTTTTCTATAAACCGTTTTTGACATCGATGCACAACATTGGGCATTATGAATCTCATGGATACTGTGTAAGTGTTTCCACTTGCAAATAGAAATACAAGTGTTTCAACTTACATCCGGATTTCACAGAGCAGAGGCCGATCCGGTGTTGGGGACAAGCGTTCTGATATTCTTCGTACCCGCTATGACCCTCACATCGAACCGGTCATCGTCCCTATCCAGAGAAAGGACATCTTCCGGGGAAAGATAGGAGTATTTGATGTCAGGAACGAATTCAGAACAGATCCTCTGGACATTCTTCATCTCTTCGAGCGTCGGTCTGCGGTAAGGTTGTCCCGGTACGGGGATATAGCCCATTATGTGGAACGGGAGATTGAACTGCGAAACATATTCCGCCACGGCCGCCACCTGATCCACATCGACCAGTTCGGGAATGTAGATGATATTCGCGGAGAGTTTCATCCCTCTCTTCGCAGCGGCGGTGAATTCATCGTAGATCCTGGATTTTTCTATCCCGGTGACTTTCAGGTGTACGTCCTCATACCATGCTTTGAGGCCTACGTTGGCACCGTCAAGGTTCGGAATGGAAAGATTGATGCCGTTGGTGTGTCCCAGCATGGTCTCTGCGCCCATATCCTTCTTGACGAATTCCAGGATCTCCGGGAGCATCTTGGAAACAGTGGGTTCGCCGCCCATGAAATGGACGGACGAAGGATTCACGGAGAGAAGGGCATCCTTGATCTCATCCGCCGAGAGATATTTCTCGGGGCGGGGATAGGCCAGGCCGGGCGTTCCGTTGGGTCCGCTCTTCAGTTTGTAGCTGCAGATCGGGCACCTGAACGTGCAACCGTAATTGTGTACTGTGGCAAAATCATAAATCCGGTTGTACGTCACCTTATGGAACATCTGATTTCGGAAATCACATTCATGTATTTAATTCTGTTAACACACATTGGAAAATCGTGTTACGCAGTGAGCACACAAATAATAACGATGTTACCGGGAACAGGATCTTCTGAAGATCTCCTGGTATTCCGAACGGTTCAGGAATTTCCTCGTGATCAGGGGTTTCGATGCTTCGATGCGAAGAAGCCACCCTCTTTCGTATGGTGATCCCGAAATGGGTTCGACATCATCTATCAGTATAGCATTGTTGTCGGATATGTTTCCGGATACGGGTGAAAGGATCGGATATACGGTCTTGACGCTTTCTATGCTGCCGATCTCCTGTCCGGCATACACCAATTCGCCTATTTTCGGGATCTCCACTATCAGAACCGTCTCCAACTCGTCGAGACCTTCCTCGGTTATACCGATCGTATAGATGTCGCCGTCCGCACGGATCCATAAGTGGTCTTCGGTGTACAGCAGTTCGTCCTTCGAAACCATAATTTTCCGTATTGTACCAAAGGTTAAAATTGTTAGTCTAAAGAGGCCAGTATTCCTTTGGCCTCGTCATTGCCTCTGGCCGATGCTTTTTTCAGCCATTTGAGCGCATTGGTCTTACTTTTCGGCATTCCCTCTCCGGAAAGGGACATCTTTCCCAGGGCGCACATGGCCTCCGTATTACCGTCGTTGGCCTGTGCCAGATAGAGTTTGAACGCCTTATCGGGATTCTTCGGAATCCCGCGGCCGTCCAGAAGCATGGATGCCAGGCGCATCGAGGCCTTAACGAATCCGGCATCCGAGCATTTTCTGTATATTTCCGCTGCGACAGGTTCGTCTTTCGGAATCCCGCGGCCTTCCTCTTTCATGACGCCTATGCGGTAAAGTGCGAGGACGCTGCCGTTCTCCGCTGCTGCAGTGTACCATTTAAGGGCTTCGACCCAATCCTGTTCCGTACCGATGGCTTCCGAATAGGCGTTCGCAAGATTGAACTGTGCCCTTGCGTATCCTTGTTCGGCGGATTTCTTGTAAAGATCGAAAGCCTCTTCGAAATTCTTGTTGGCACCGTATCCGTGCGTGAGCATGAATCCCAGGTTGCATTGCGCTTCCGGATCCCCCTGTCTTGCGGAGAGATCGAACCAGATGAACGCCTTTTCATAATCCTTTTCGACACCGTTGCCTTCGAAGAAGATGTATCCCATGGCGTTCTGAGCGTTCGGGTCTCCTCCGGATGCGGCTTCCATGACCTCTTTGAATCCCATTGTATCACCGTCTTATCTTGGCGTGTTTTCTTACGTATTCTTCAGGATGTTCCATGTAGAGTCCGAGTTTGTACAGTGCGGTAAGGTATCCGTTGGCCACAGCCTGGGTGTAATACTTTATCGCTTCGTCCGTATCCTGTTTGAATCCCAGGCCGCCTTCTTCGTACAGATTGCCCATAAGGAACTGTGCGTCCTCCGATCCCGCATGGGATGCTTTGGAAAGAAGGTCTATGGCCATGCGGTCATTCCTTTTCACGAAGGATCCTCCTCCGTGGTATAACGAGGCGAGAGTGAACATCGCGACGGGACTTCCCAGTTCGGCCGCTTTCTGATAGTTTATGAAAGCGTTCTCTTCGTCACCGATGTCCAGGAACTGGTCGGCCACGGCAAGAGCGGCATCCCTGACGGCCTGTTCCTTCTCGGTTTCGGTATGGCTGAGTTTGAATTCCCTTTCCTGAAGAGAATCCACACTTCCGCCGTCCAATGCCACCAGTACCGAATGCCAGCAGACGAGACACTTCTCATGCCCCATGTCAGCTCCGAACTTGTACCATCTTCCCGCTTCGAACAGATCCCTCTGCAATCCCAGTTTGCCGTACTCGAAACTCCTGCCGATGCGGTAGAACAGGTCGGCATCCCCGGAATATCCCACTTTGGAATACCAAATCTCCTTTTCGGTAAGGTTCGGACTGGTGCCTATCCCCATTCCGAACATATAACCGACCATGAACTGTGCGAAGGGAAGTCCTTTCTCGGCCGCAGAATATACGAGTTCGAAAGCTATCCTCTCATCATACGGAAGGATGTCCCTTCCGAGGTAGTAAGTCGCCAGTCTCATCTGTGCTTCGGGGACACCGGCATCCGATGCTTTTCTGAGATAATGTAAATGGAGTTTCTCGTCCGCCTCGACGATGGAACCATCCCTGAAGATCTTGGCGAGTTCCCACTTCGCTCTGGAGCAGCCTGAATCCGCGGACCGGATATACCATTTCATTGCAAGTTCGGGATCGGGGTCCGCATTCTTGCCGTTGTGGTACATGTAAGCCAGTCCCAGCATGGCATACGGGTCGCCGTTCTCCGCACTTTTGAATATTTTCTTCATTTCGCAGAATGCCGTAAGGACCTGTAAGCATATCAATGCATCTTATCGGTTTTGATTTTGTTCAGAAGGGCCGTCGCATCGGGATCACCCTGTTTCGCGGCGAGGGAAAGGTACTTTTTGGCACGGGGGATGTTTCTGGTTACGAATTCCCCGTCCATGTATAATTTGCCGAGATAGTATTGGCCTTCGAAGTATCCGGAGTCTGCGGATTCTGTAAGCTTGCGCATACCTTCCTCCGGATCCGTGCGTCCGGCGGAACCGGTCACGAGCATCATCCCCAGGAACGCTTTCGCACCCGGATGTCCCTGGTCCGCGGCCTGGTCGAACCACATCGCCGCTTCGATAGGATCCTTCTCCATGCCTCTGCCTTCGAAACAGAAACATCCCAGGCAGTACTGGGAGTTCACTTCTCCCATCTCCGCCGCATCTCTGAAGTATTTCGCTGCGGTATCGTCGTTCTGTTCGAAATAGTAGCCGTTACCGTACATACATGCCAATGCGTACTGTGCGTACCCGTTGCAGGAATCGGCGGCCTGTTTGAACCATTTCGCGGATAACGCATAGTTTTTTTCAAGGACTTCCCCTTCGAATCTTAGATTGGCGTAATCGACCATGGCCTGCTGGAATCCGGATTCGCAGGCGGCCTCCAGTAATTTTGCTGCCTTTACGGGGTCTCTTTTGATCCCCTGTCCGTATGCCAGCATCATACCGTACTGGTACTGTGCTTCCGAATGGCCGTTCGCTGCCGCTTTATCGAGAAGTTCGGCGGCTTTTTTCACGTCAAAATATTTGGTCTTCTGCATCATATGGATGCCGGCAAGGGTGAATTGGGCGTCGGCACTTCCGGCGTTCGAGGCCAACTGATACCACTTGATCGCTTCTTTTAGGTCGGGTTCGACATCGCACAATCCTGTGTCGAACATCTCCCCGAGATGGTACATTGCATCCGCATTACCGTTATCGGATGCTTTTTTAAGCCACTGGATCGCAAGCGCTTTGTCCTTCTTGACGCCTTTTCCCATGAGGTACATGAAACCCACGGTGTTCTGTGCCACTGCATCATCGTCCTCGGCGCAGACGGTGTACCATCTGACGGCCTCGGCGTGGTTTTTCGATACAGGAGTTTTTCCGTTGGTGTACAGTTCGAACAGTTCTCTGCAGGCGTCGGTGTTCCTCTGCTCTCCTTTCAGTATGAGTCCGATCAGCGGAGCAAGGATACTCTCCTCGCTGCCGTTCTTATCGATGTCCTTTTTCAGGACCGCCGCATCGTTATAGCCTGCGGCCGCGGAAAGAGCGAACAGTTCCTCCGCTGCTTTTGTGTCCTTCTGGACGTGGGTCCCGGTGTAAAGGAACAGTCCGTAAAGGTACTGCGACTCCCTGTCTCCTTCAGCGGAGAGGGTCTCGAGCACCGTCGCTGCTTCTTTCAGGTTGTAATCGACTGACGAACAATCCATAAGTTGACGGGCTCCCGTTGTCATGAACCGACAGTATACGTCTCTAATTTAATGTTTTATCTTTTGGTCGCTGGACAGAGCAATTGAAACATAAGAGTTATAATCGTCCTTTTTTATTGAGTACCATGGAGGAGAGTTCGGGAATACCGTTCGAAAGTCAGTTGGAACCCCTCGAATGGGCGAAATTCATCATCAGAACGCGTTCTGAAGAGAATTACAACGAAGCCTTCTCTATTCTCTCCACCCAGGCCAACATGGGTGTCGCCGATGCGGAGTTCTGTTTGGGACTCCTTTATGCAAGAGGCCAGGGCATACACAGGAATTTCAATCTCGCAAGATCGTGGTTCGAGCGTGCGTCGGAGAAAGGCCACATGAGTGCGACGTACTTTTTGGGAAAGATCTACAACAGAGGGTACGGCGTACCGAAGGATACTGCAATGGCCGCTAAACTATATACCGTTCCGGCGGAGAACGGGGATGCCAGGGCTCAGTATTCATTGGCGCAGATATATTTCGACGGCGAAGGTGTCGGAAAAGACTATCACGCTGCGGCCAAATGGTTCGAACTCGCGGCAGAGGGCGGACACAACGAGGCGCAGTTCGTTCTCGGACAATTGTATAAAACAGGATGCGGGGTCGAACAGAACACGGAAAAAGCTGTTAACTGGCTTATATCCGCGGCTATGAACCGTCACAAAGGCGCCCAGATACTTTTAGGGAATATGTACGAGTCCGGCGACGGTGTTCCTCAGGATCATGATGAAGCTGTCCGTTGGTACGACATGACCGACAAGGTGGTTATCCCGTCCGCGGATTACGAAAAAGCATAATCTCTCTGTTGGAAAAAAAAGGGAAATGGTTTCCGGAACGGTTCTCACCGTTCCGTTGGTTTAACGATACGCTCAGTACGACATGCTGTCGTCAGCATCGTCTTCGTCCTTTCTGTCGAATCCGAAGCTGATTATGAAGACCGCCGCTCCGATAACGAAGAGTACGATCATCAGCAGTGTCCACTCGTCCGTCGGTACCACATGTCTCGTGAGATCCTCCGTAAGGAAGAACACGATCACAGATACCACACCGACGACGGCACTTATCGCTCTGAACGTGAACGCTCTCTTGGAGCGCTTTTCTCCGTCCCCTTCGACGCTGCGGTTCTTTCCGGAATAGAGAGCAACGATCCCTGCGACGATTGTGAGTATGGCAAGGATCAGATTGGCAACCGCCCATCCTCCGTTCCCTCTGCCGGTGCTTGCGGGGCCGTTGACGGTACCCTCTTCGGAACCGCCCGCGGATCCGTCATTCGGACCGGGCTCGGGAGCGGGGCCTGCTGCCTTTTCCGTATATATGTATATCGTGTGGTTGCTCGTCACATTAGTGAATGTGAACGTTCCAGCAGCTATTGCATTAGCATTGGAGACACCGTCCACGATCACGTCGGATATTCTGTATCCTGCGTTCGCAGAGAATGTGAACGTCTTGTTTCCGTGCTCTTTCACGATCTGTGAGCCTGAAGGTGTTATTTTGGAGTTGTCATCTGCGACAGCGGTTATCGTGTACTCCGGAGGTACGCCGGGGGTAGGTGTGGAAGGTACTACAGCTTCTGATACGACCTCGATCGTATGATCGCTTGTAATGTCACTGAAGGTGAATGTTTCTGCAGCTATCGCAGCTGCATTGGAGACACCGTCCACGATCACGTCGGATATTCTGTATCCTGCGTTCGCAGAGAATGTGAACGTCATGTTCCCGTGCTCCACCACTATCTGTGAACCCGATGGGGTTATGACCGAGTTACCGTCAGCGCTGGCTGTTATGGTATACTCCGGCACAGATACGATATCGATCGTGTGGTCGCTTATCACATTACTGAATGTGAATGTTCCAGCAGCTATTGCATTAGCATTGGAGACACCGTCCACGATCACGTCGGATATTCTGTATCCCACGTTTGCAGAGAACGTGAATGCCTTGTTTCCGTGCCTCGCTACCGTCAGTGAACCCGAAGGCGTTATGTTCGAGTTAGAATCGGCGTTGGCCGTTATGGTATACTCCGACGGGATGACCGTCAGCGTGAAATTCTGATCCGTATCATCTACGATCGTGGTTGCTCTCACAACGAATTGATACACACCCGCAGGGACAGTGCCCTGGATTGTTATGAGGCCCGTATTGCTGTCGATGGTCACGCCCGCGGGCGCTCCGACCAATGAGTATGTAATGTCGAACGCACTGATGCTGCAGACCGTGGTTACCCGGAAGTCCTTTGCTACACCGTAATCCGTTTCGGTGTGATCATCGGATGTTATACTGATATTGTACAGATAGAGCGTCTGTGCATTGCCGTCATCACTCGGGCGCACGAATAAGTTCATGTGTTCCAGACCGTCTGCGGTCAGGGTCACCAACTCTTTGGATGCACTCTCCGGCAACCAGAAGTATACTATGCCGTTACCGTTTGTGAACGTGTCGTTCAATCCATAGTAAGGTGCGCTTGCGATGTTCTTCGCAGTGATCGGATAGTTGTTCTTCTGACCTGCGCCGTCACCTATGGTGAATGTGTTCATGTATATCGGATCCGTACCGTTCGTGGGGCGCGGCATACCGCCTTCATATGGGGGGTTGTCGGTATTGTTCGCATAAATGCTGCCGCCGGTGATGGTAATGGTTCCGTGAGTTCCGTAACTCATTACGGCACCGATACCTGCCGCATATTCGCTGCCTATCGCTATCACAGTACCGCCGGAGATGATGGCGACCATGTCGTCACCGTTGGATCCGCTGCCTATGCCCGCGCCTCTGTAAACGCCTGTTGCAGTTACGAAACCGCCGGTTATTGTGATCTTGCTGTTATTGCCCTTGTAGCCACCACCGATACCTGCACCTGAGCTACCGCCGGTCGCGGTCACATTACCGCCGTTTATTGTGATATTGCTGTTATCGCCGAAATATCCGCCACCGATAGCGGCACCGTAATAACCGCCGGTCGCGGTCACATTGCCGCCGTTTATTGTGATATTGCTGTTATTGCCGCCGGTTAAATTGCTGGCGTGTGACGATCCGCCACCGATACCTGCACCGTAATAACCGCCGGTCGCGGTCACATTGCCGCCGTTTATCGTGACATTACCGCCCGGAGCATCATAACCGCTGCCGATACCTGCCGCATAGCTGCCGCCGGTCGCTTTCACAGTACCGTCATCTATTGTGACATTGCCGTAACCGCCGAAACCGCCACCGATAGCGGCACCGGCACTTGCCGAGATCGCCTCCACATTGGCATTACCGCCTATGGTGATCTTTCCGTTACCGCCTGCGCCTCCGCCGATAC
The DNA here is from genome assembly GCA_031261625.1 of Candidatus Methanoplasma sp. The sequence goes on along the minus strand of JAISJG010000004.1, from coordinate 18,874 downwards.
CTGCACCGTAACCACTTGCGGTCGCTTTCACAGTACCGCCGTTTATTATGATCTCATCGGCATTACCGCCTGCACCGTATCCGCCTACTCCCAGATATGCATCAAATCCGTCTCCGCCACCGATGCCGGCCGCACCACCGTTATTGCTGGCACCGCAGGTTGCGGTCACATTGCCGCCGTTTATGACGATCTTACCGCTGTTTCCGCCGCCGGAACTTCCGGAACGGCCTCCGCCGATACCTGCAGCATAATTACCGCCTTTTGCGATCACTGTACCGCCGTTTATTGTGATATCTCCGCCGTTTCTGCCGTTACCGCCACCGATACCTGCACCATTGTTACCGCCGGTCGCGGTCACTTTACCGCCGTTTATGATGACTGTCCCGCAGTCATCGCCGACGATGCTGCTGCCGATACCGGGGCCTCCGTAGGGATCGCCGGTATTGATTGCAACGATCTCACCTGTTCCGCCGGACTGACCGAAAATGGTCAGAGTGTTTCCGGCACTTACTCCTATTGCCGCGGCACTGTTGCTCGAAGTTGCCGTTAATTTGTAACCGTCGACGAGAATGATCTTCACATTACCGATAATTTTGAGATTCGTAGTCGAAACATCACTGTCGAGATAGTACCAACCATTGTTCGGTCCGCTATCGTTGAGTTCCGTCATTCCATTTGTGATCTCTACCGCATCATCATTGTATTTCAGATCCCCGTTCTCATCTATGTATGGGATTCCGTCCTCTGCATTGACAGAGTCGTCATCTCCCACTACCGATACGAACAGTATGCTCAACACGAGCACTGCCGTGATCACCGGCATTATTCTGATTATTTTTGATTTCATCATAATCACTCCGTTGATCCCCGCCCCACGTCTCCGACCTAAAACGCCCATCCTTTACTTTCTACAGGCATTTCCGTAGACGCACTGATATCACTATTGTACAAAATCGTATATAAAAACCAAGAAACTATCGAATTTGCCTGTTTTATCTTGAGTTTTATATATCAGAAGTGTAGTCAGTACTTCGAACCGTAAAAATACTAACAAGAAATAGAGTAATAAATCAGAGATTTCCCATCTGATTCAGAACATACAACCAAAGAAAGTGTACTCCGGCCCTTTGGAGGGCCGGAGATTCTGATAAATTTACTTCAGTCCTCTGACCTTTCCTTCCGCCGTGAGATCCATCCTCAGCGCCGCAGGCGTACCGGAAAGTCCGGGCATCAGCATCATCGTACCGCATATGGGGACCACGAATCCCGCGCCTGCGGATACCGTCACCTCTCTTACGTTGAGGGTCCATCCTTTCGGTGCCCCTTTGAGGTCGGCGACTTCGGACAGGGAGTACTGCGTCTTCGCGATGCATATCGGAAGTTTCCCGTATCCTTTCTCTTCAAGATCCTTCAGCGTCTTGTTCGCGGGTGAGGAGTACGTTACTTTATCTGCGCCGTATATCCTCGTTGCGATGGTCTCGATCTTCTGTTTCAGTGTTGCGCTGTCCTCATAGAGCAGTTTGAAGTTCTTTTCTCCGGTCTCTATGACATCGACGACCTTCCTTGCAAGTTCCTCGGCTCCTTTTCCGCCTTCCAGGTATGCATCGGACTGGACACAGTGTGCGCCCAAGTCCTTGCAGTGGTCGCGCAGCAGCTGCATGTGCTCCGGATCGTCGAAAGCGAAGTGGTTGATGGAAACAACAACGGGAACGCCGTATCCTTTGATGTTCTCGATGTGTTTGTCGAGGTTCGCCAATCCTTTGATGAGGTTCTCTTTCGTCAGGGTCTCGGGGTTATCGAGTTTCGCTCCTCCGTGCGTCATCAGAGCGCGTACGGAAGCGACGATTACAACGCAATCCGGAGATAATCCGGACTGTCTGCATACGATGTCCATGAACTTCTCTCCGCCCAGGTCCGCGGCGAATCCCGCCTCGGTCACGGTGTAATCTCCGAGTTTCAGTGCGTATCTTGTGGCAAGTACGCTGTTGTTTCCGTGTGCAATGTTCGCGAACGGGAATCCGTGGATGAACACGGGCTGGCCTTCCAGAGTCTGGACGAGATTCGGTTTGATGGCATCTTTCAGAAGTACCATCATGGCTCCGGCGCACCCGAGATCCTTCACGGTGACCATTTCGCCGTCGTATGTGTAGGCGACGACGATCCTTTCGAGTCTTTCCCTCAGGTCCTCGTATCCGGACGTGAGTGCGAGTATCGCCGAGATCTCGGACGCAGAAGTGATCAGGAATCCGCTTTCGTGCGGTACGCCGCCAGTGGATCTTCCTCCGCCGAGACCGACGATTATGTTCCTGAGTTCGCGGCAGTTCATATCGACCGCTTTCTTCAGTATAATGCGGGACGGGTCGATGTTGAGAGGATTCTCCCTTACCAGATTGTTTTCCAGAACCGCAGATAAAAGGTTATGGGCCGATGTGACCGCGTGGATGTCACCGGTGAAATGCAGGTCGATATCCCACATCGGATATACTTGGGAATATCCTCCGCCGGTGGCTCCTCCTTTCACGCCGAAAGTCGGTCCCACGGACGGTTCCCTCAGGGCACCGACCACTTTCTTTCCGATACGGCTGAGGCCCTGGATGAGGCCTATGGTGGTCACGGTTTTTCCCTCGCCTGCGGGGGTCGGGGTCACTGCGGTGACCATGATCAGTTTTCCGTTCCTGTTGTTATCGAATTTGGAAAGTACGTCCAACGGGACCTTTGCAATGTATTTGCCGTATTGTTCTATTTCGTCTGCGGGAATACCTATGGACTCCGCGACTTCGGTTATGCGCTTTACGACAGCTTCTTCGCCTATTTCGATGTCGTTCTTCATTTGTATCGGGGCTTGAATCAATGAGACTGTACATAAACGTGTCAGTTACGAACAGGACCGCACCCGTAACAAAAGTGAAATAGGATACAGTCTGTATGCGGTTGATACGGAACCCCCTTTGATCACGGTGATACGGTATGAAAGAGTATGATTTCTACATCTTCGATCTGGACAACACATTGGTTGATTCCAGCAAAGGATACGAGAAAGCATACCGCACCGCATTCAGGGAATTCGACATGCCGTACGATCCTTCGAAGTACCATGAATACATACGTACTCCGCTGGAAGTCGTCTTCGATATGCACTGTAAAAATCCGACTCCATGCAAATTCAGGGAGTTCTATGCCATCGCTCTCAAAACATACGATAAATGCCACACCGAATCCGTGGATCTTTTCCCGGACGCAAGGGAATGCATCATGGCCCTCGCCCTCGCCGGGAAGAGTATGGGCGTGGTCTCCAATTCCGGTACTCCGCACATAAAGAACATACTGTCCAATCTCGGTGTCTCCGGTCTTTTCGGATCCTTTGTAGGTCTCGAGAGGGTCGTGGTCCCGAAGCCGGACCCAGAACCGGTGCTCCTGTGCATCCGCGAAATAGATGCCATCGGTGAAGCGACGGTCATGATCGGTGACAGTGTGGCGGATATCGCGGCGGGATCGGGGGCCGGTATAGATACGGCATTGGTGACAAGGTACGGGGAGCATCCGCAGGACTGCGAGCCTACTTATTACGTGAAAAGCCTGAAAGAGGTCATTCCGTTCCGTCTATTGTGACAAACTGTGTATTCTGTCCCCTTCTCAGTATATCCAACACCTGGGCGGCGCCTTCGTGACCGCCGTCCGCGGCCTTCCTGAGATATCCCATGGCCTTCTCCGTATCCTTCTCGGTCCCCAGACCTTCGAGATACATCGCACCCACGACATACAATGCAGTACTGTCCTGCGTTTCGTCCGCTGCTTCTTTCGTAAGCAGGAACGCTTTGTGCTCGTCCTTTCCGACGCCGTCCCCTTCGCTGTACATCGAAGCCAGATTGAATTTGGCCGATACCATCCCGTGTTCCGCGGCAAGGGAATACCACAGGAAACAATCCTTCCTGTCTCCGGGTGCGGTCCCTTCGTCCACAAGGTGGGCATATCTCAGTTCCGCTTCCGGAAGTCCCGCTTTAGCTGCATATCCGAAAAGTTCCGTTGCGGTCTCCATGTTCTTTTCGGTTCCTATGCCTTCTTCGTACATGTATCCGGCCATGAAAGCCGCGGCGGGATCTCCTGCTTCCGATGCGAGGACATACCATCCGAGGGCCTTTGCGGGATCATTTTCGAAATAAAGATTCCCCAACGCGGATAATGCGGCGGATACTCCAAGCGATGCGCTTTCTTTGAGATATGTTTCCGCATTTTCCGGATCGCTGTCCGCAATGATCGTTCCGAGCCTGTACAAAGCCTCCGGATGTCCCTGTTCCGCGGCCAGGGTGTAAAGTCCGACAGCTTCGGGTTCGTTCTTTTCTATGCCTTCGCCGTGTATCAGAAGTTCGGCAAGACCGAACTGTCCGTTGGGGTATCCTTCGGATGCGACCTCTCTGAAAATTTCGACAGCCGCGACCGGGTCCTTCCCGACGTCCATGCCCACCGCTAGCGCGAAGGCCAGTGCACATTTCCTGTCGGCCGTTTCCTTATCCATGGGCGGTGTATCGCATACAGTGTTATGAACTATCCGATTGCCGGAACCGTAATATGCTGGAACACTGCATTTTTCGAAATTCGTAGCTACTTATTTTCGGGTCAGTTTTTCCTATCTTTCCATAGTATCGATTACGATATTCGTAGTTCCGGTCAAACCTATTTTATATTGTGCGAAGCATACGGTTTGATGGGATGCAAATGAAGGTAGGAATCGACCTCGGTACGACGTATTCGACAGTAGCACGCTATGACAAAAAAACCTCCAGACCGGAGATTGTGAACAATTCGTTCGAAAAGGAACTGACCCCGTCGGTCATTTGTTTCCTTAACAACGGAGAGATTCTCATCGGTGAGGACGCTAAAGACATGCAGGCGGGAGGGGCGGGCATCGTTGCCGCCTCCTTCAAGCGCGGCATGGGCGATAACGAATACTCCGTCGAGGCGAACGGAAAGACATACAACGCAGAACAGCTGTCTTCCATTCTTCTGAAAAAGCTGATATCCGATGCAGAAGCGAAGACCGGAGAGAAGATCGATTCAGTGGTCATCACAGTTCCCGCATACTTCAACGATTTCCAGAGGACAGCGACCATACGCGCCGGAGAGGCCGCAGGGGTCAAGGTCCTCAAGATCATCAACGAGCCTACCGCAGCAGCCATCTCGTACGGATACAACAGAGAGACCAACAAGACCATGCTCGTGTACGACCTCGGAGGAGGGACATTCGATGTCACCCTTGTCAAGGTCAGTAAAGGCAACATCCAGGTCCTCGGTACCGACGGTAACCACCTTCTCGGAGGAAAGGATTGGGATGCGGCCATAGCGAAATACGTCTGTGAACAGTTCCTCGACGAGTTCGGTGTCGATCCCAGGGACGATGAGTCCACCAAGAACGAGCTCATCGTTGCATCCGAGAATTATAAAAAGGTACTTACCAAGACGGATAGCGTTACGATCCAGCTGAAATACGACGGCAATATAGGAAAATACACACTCACCCGCGACCAGTTCGACGGCAAGACGCAGCATCTTCTCGGTGCAACAAAGGACGTCTGTTCCAAACTCATAACCGATCTCGGTGCCCAGTGGAGCGAGATAGACGAAATTCTCCTGGTAGGTGGATCCACGAGGATGCCCCAGGTAGCGAAATTCCTTGAAGAATACACAGGTACGAAAGTCGTAGTGCACTCCGATACCGATCTCGCGGTCGCGAAAGGTGCTGCGATAACCGCAGAGCTCTACAGTAGCACCGCCACCGGTCTCAGGGCCGTTCAGGTATCCGATGTGACCGCACACAGTCTCGGAGCGCTTTCGGTGAGCACCGACGGTAAGAGATATGTCAACGAGGTCATGATCAAAAGGAACGCCAAAGTCCCTGCATCTGTCAGAAAACCCTTCAAGATAACCGAAGGCAATATGACGGACACCATCGAAGTCTACACCCTACAGGGAGAGAGCAGAGTGCCTCTTGATTGTTACGTTCTTGCCAAAGTCGTGATAAGCGGCTTCTGGAACGACGGTAACGGCACCAAGATAGACGTGGAATACAATTACAATGAGAACGGAGTGGTCAACGTATCCGCATTCCAGGACGGAAATCCCCTCCAGGTGGATTCCGACCCCGTTCCCGACGACATAGCATGGATGGGCGAGGACCCTGCCGCAGCGACAGGCGGACCGGTGGCGAAGAATATCGTCATCTGCGTCGATCTGTCCAGAAGCATGAGGAATTCGCTTGACGGAGTGCGCAACACCATCTCCGATTTCGTTTCCAGTGTCGCAGACGAGCACACCAAGCTCGGACTCGTCGGATTCGGCGACAAGATAGGGATAATAAGGGATATGACGCCCGATCCCAACACCATCATAAGCGCGTTGGACAATCTCAAAGTGAACGTCTACGGAAGAGGTACGGACGCCAGCCCCCTGGGGACGGCCACCAGTATGCTCTCCAGAAGCCCCGGCGGCAAGATGATCCTGGTCCTCACTGACGGGATATGGGGAAAGAGGGACTTCGCGGTGAGCGAGGCGATCAACTGCAGGAATTCCAACGTAGCAGTCGTTGCCGTGGGATTCGCCGATGCGGATACTTCGTTCCTTAAACAGATCGCCACCGTCGAGGAAGGTGCAATGTTCACCACGCTCGACAGGTTAGGGGAGACATTCAGCAGGATCGCGACAGCCGTTAACACAGGCTCGATGGGAATGCGCGAGAGTGCAGGCTCGAGAGGCATACGTGAGAACACAGAAGCCAGAGTCAGGACGCGCTGAGGTTTTCCGATGACAAGTGACAGAGAAAACTACTGTCGTCTGATCGGATTGAACCCGAATAAAGAGTCTTCTTTCAATTACGATGCGATAGAGAAGAAGATCGCAGCCAAAGAAACCAAATGGAAGAAGGACCGCACTGACAAACAGAACGATCTCGATAAAAGATTCCAGATAGGGAAGTGGCTGGACCTCGTCCCTGACATGAGAAAGGTCATGAAGGACCCTGTTCTCAAATCCAAAGAGTTCGAGGCCGGACTGAAACTCCTGAAAGCAAAGGCATCCAGGCTCAACAAGGATGCTGTGACGTTACATGACGGAAGCAAAGTACTGCTTCCCGGGACCGCGGAAGGACTTGTAAAGAAACTGCAGTGGGAAGGAGTTACAAAAGAAGAACTCATAAGTCTCGCAGGTATCAGAAAGGCCGCGGTGCCGTCCCCCGTTTCGGATAAGATAATAACAGCATACAAAGGACTCAGGGATGTCAATGCCGACACTCCCATTGAACTGCTGAACGAACTGATCAAAAATTCGGGACTGGAGATAAATGTCTCGCCTCTTACGGATAACAGTCCGCTCCCCCAGATAAGATCCGCATTCGAACAATGCGAAAAAAGAGTAAGCAACGTAAGGCAGGAGATACTCCCCAATCAGGACTCCTACATCCAGTCGCTCAGATCGCTGAAGCTCGTGATAGGTTCCGAGGATCTCGCCATCCTGATAAAATACGGTAAGTGCATGAAAGTACTGGCTCCCGCAAAACTCGCCATGGACGAGGATTACAGCCAGCCGTTCACCAGGGAGTATATCGACGACCTTCTCAACAGATATCTGAAGAGCGGAAGCGTCGATTCGGCCATGGCCATTGCGATATTGGAAGAGTACTGTGTCAAGAAGAAGTATCTCGCCAATTTCTCCACCCGCGACAGTAAGCTTACAACATGTCCGGAATGCGGTGCGATGGTGGAGACGGGGGACAATGTCATGCATTGTTCCGCCTGCGGTTTCAGCATAAAGACCCGCTGCCCCCAATGTAACACCAATCAGTCGGCCAGCAACGCCTCATGTATCAAGTGCGGATTCGATTTCAAAGGCGGATTGAACAAAGCGAAGGATCTGGAGAAGAAATTCAGAACTGCCATCTCTTACGGAATGGTGGACGAGGCCGCGGACTGTCTTGCCAAGATCGAGCGCGTGTATTCCACGTATCAGACCCTGCCGGCGATGAAGAACGAACTGAAACCCATCAGCATCAAATACAGTGAGATCCTGAGCAATATCGACCAGATGTATGCGTTCAAGCGCTACAACTCTTTACAATCGTATATCGGCAGCGCGAAGATCGATTTCCCCAAGATAACCAACAACATCGAAATATCAAGGAAGTACGAAGAATCCCTCCAGAAGGTCTCCGAAGCCTCCAAGCTCTGTGAAAGGGCATCCATATCCGGAAGGATAGAGAACCAGATGCCGCTGTACGTCGCTGCGGTGGAAGCGTGCCCGGACCATCCCATCGCCAAAGCGAAGATGAAGGAGCATCCTCCGGAATCCCCCGCAGACGCAAATGCGCAGATACGCGAAGGGAAAGTATTGGTCAAATTCGCCATTCCCCCGGAAAGACAGGGGATGACGTTCTGCATCTACAGAGGAAGGGATACCCTCCCGGTGGTGACAGAGGATACAATACCTCTTGCGGAGATCCCCGGAAGCGTGTTCCTGGACAAGGCACCGGAACCCGGTGTCGATCTATATTACTCGATATACACGAAACGCTGGGGCATCCTTTCCAGGGATGCCGCATCCTACGGTCCGGTGACAGTGTACACCGAGGTCGAGAACATTACGATCGAGCCCATTGAGGGCGGACTCAGACTCACCTACGAAAAACCGAGAGGTTGCTCCAGAGTACGTATCTGGAGAAAAGAGGGAACGACCGCAGCAGGAGCCGGAGAGGAAGTGGAACTGCAGCATGACGGAGGAACCGTCATTGACGATTACGGACTGAAAGGCGGAGCGACCTATCACTATCTCTTTGTTGCCGAATACCGCAACAAGGGAAAAGTCGGACGTTCCATGGGAACTGACAGGACGTTCACTACCACCAAACTCCCTGAGCCTGTGAAGGACATGGAGATCAGGTGGAACAGGTCCGACGGTTCATTCACCGCCAAATGGAAGAACAAAGACAAGGTCGTTCTCTATTCCTCGCCGACAAAGGTCAAACTCACCGGCCGTACCGTCAAGATCGAGGACCTCAACGCATGGATGCACGAGATACAGCCGAACGAGGTCTACGCCGACGGAGTGAAGTTCTCGCTCCCCGACGGTACTGTACAGTTCATCTACCCCATGATACCGGCCGGAAAGGTCGCCGTCAGGGGCAAGGATATCCTTGTGGCCAATCTGAAACCGTTCAGGGACGTGGAGAAGAGGATAAGCGGCAGCGACTGCGATATTACGATGACGTGGCCCACAGGTGCGGAGTCCGCTATACTCGCGGTAATGGAATCCGCTCCCGCCGCAGGACCGGACGATCTGCACGCCGAAAGACTTACGGTCACACGCGAGGCCTACAACACGGACAAGAAAGTGCGCGTCCCCATGGGCAACTCCAAGAAACGCATCATCACTATGTACGCCGTTTACGACGTTACCGGAGAGAAGATGACTTCCCGCGGGATATGTTTCGACGTATACTCCGGAAGCTGCACCAAAGTATCATACCGCATGAAGATCGAGAAGAGCAGAGCGGAATCGAAGGTCGATCTCAGCATCGAGACCAGTGCCTACGTGAAAGAACTTCCGGCGATGTCCGCCGTGCTTGTCAAAGAAGGCATACCGCTGAAAAGACACGACGGGGAGTCCATATGGTCGTCCGGCCGCCCGGTACCGCTTTCGGGCGGAAAAGTCGTGATATCGTTCACAAGCAAACACAATGTGGATCTGCCTAAAGTAAGGGTATTCTTCGATAACGACGAGGATTACAACACCTTCAGGTTCATACACCCGATCTACAGGGAGAGATGAGAAATATGGCAAAGAAAGAATCCCAATCCAAGAAGAGCGAGGCCCCTGGGGTCACGTACACATGTCCGTTCTGTTTCCAGTCCATAGATCTCAACAGGATTCACTATCAGTGCTCCAATCCGGCATGCACGAAGATATTCCTCAGAGAGGTCAAAGAATCGGGTAACAAGGATTCCCTCAGATATCTGTCGAGGAACGCGGAAGAGGAGATAGACATCGAGAATTCCATCTTCATCGGCAAGGACCCCGCAGGACCTGCGCCGGTCACAACAAACAAACACATAATACGCAACTCGTCGAGCATATGCAACATATGCAACAGGCCGGCCTACACCAGACTGTGTCCCATATGCCACAACAGGATAGAACCGGGAGCCGAGGAAGGCAACACGGTATTCGTGGTCCTCGGTCCCAAAGGAGCAGGGAAGAGCCACTACATCGCGGTACTGATCAACCAGCTGATGAACTCGTTCTCACCTGAGTTCGGGGCTGTGATGCAGCCCGGAGGGGACAGGACCACCCAGAAATACCGCGAGATATACTACAACAGACTGTATGTGGAAGGAAGGAAACTCGCTCCCACCCTGTCCTTCGAGGACAGCAGAGAGGCCAGGGAGCCTATAATCTACTATCTGAGATTCCCCGAAGGCAACCCCATATTCCCTCAGGGGAAGGTGTTCACCCTCGTGTTCTTCGATACCGCAGGAGAGGATCTCGATTCGGCCAACAAGATGATGAGCCTGAATCTCAACTCGTTCATCTCCATCGCATCCGGTATCGTGTTCCTTGTGGATCCTCTGCAGATCCCGTACATAAACACCCGCATACGCATGGACAACAAACCGCTGCCGGGGAAGAACGTCACAGATATATTGTCCAACATCGCGAACATAATCCGCACCAACCATTCCCTGAGGCAGAAGGAGATCATACCGATACCTTTGGCCGTCGTTCTTACAAAGAGCGACATCCTGATGAAAGTGCCGGAGAACGACGAGGAGAGTAACATCCTCTTCGGACTCAATTCGTCACTTTACATAGACCGTGTCAGGGGGAAGTTGGATATGGACAATTTCGAGCAGATCAGTGTGGAGATAGAGGAATACATGCGCAGAACGGTCTCCGGATCCTTCACCCAGACGGTGAAGGAGTTCAGGGATTCGTCTTACTTCGCCGTATCGTCCCTGGGAAGCAACCCTTCCGGGACCATGCTGACAAGAGGGGTTTCGCCCATGAGGGTGGAGGATCCGTTCATATGGCTGCTCTACCGCGAAAGCCAGGAGGAAACGAACAGATGACAGAGAAAAAGTTCAGCAAGACCAGTAAATTGAAGAATTTCCTGGCCACGGGGTCCACCGAGCTGAAGGAAGAACCGGAACAGGAAGGGACATACGAAGAGGAGCAGGAGACCGTGACAGAAGAGGAATTTTATGTAGAGGACGTGGTCGTCACAAGCGAACCCATCCCCGACCCATGGGAGGAGACCGTACCGGTACCGGAAGAGGAACCCGAAGCGGAGATACCTGTTGCGGTAGCGGCCGTGGACACGTCCGCTCTGGAGAGGGAAGTGGCAGAACTGAGAGAGGTCGTTACGGCATTGAGCTCGGAGATCTCCAAATACGCCACAACGAAAGAACAGCTGAAGGAGTACGCTGCGGTCGTCAGCAAACGCGACACGGAGCTGGCCAACAGGAAGCTCATGGGAATGCTAGAGCAGCTTTCCACCATGAGGGAGGATTTCTTTAAACTGTGCAAAGGGGTGGAGGGGAAGCTCGACAGTTTCTCCGCCAAGGATGTACTGAACTCGTTCGAGGCGTACGGCGTGGACATGGAGAACATACTCTCCGACTGCGGCGTGTTCATCGGACCGTTCCAGTACGACAGACTTAATACCATGCACCAGAGGATAGTCGACGTCATACCGACGGAAGACGAATCTCTGAACGGCAAAATAGCGGAGAGGGTGTCCAACGGATACGAATACGGGGGGCGCGTACTTTTCAAAGAGAGGGTGAACATCTATAAGTTCACAGAAAAAGCAGAAGAAAAAGCAGAAAACGAAGAAGAAAGAAGGGATGAAGAATGAGCGAAAAAGAATTTGCAATAGGAATAGACCTGGGAACGACATACTCGTGCCTGGCGTACATAGACGACGAAGGAGACTCCGTCGTAGAGAAGAACTTCGAACAGGAAGACACGACCCCGTCGGTCATACTCTTCAACGAGAACGGCGAGATCATCGTCGGATCACCGGCCAAGGATATGGCGATAATGTATCCCCCGGAGAGAGTAGTCACCGCAATAAAGAGACAGATCGGAACGGAATACGAAGTCGATATCGATGGAGACAGATACACCCCGGTCACACTTTCTGCGGCCATACTGAGGAAGATCATCAACGACTTCAACGAAAACCACGGAACGGACATCAAGAGGGCGGTCATCACCTGCCCCGCATACTTCGGACAGACCGAGAGGGATGCCACCAAACTCGCAGGGACCGTAGCAGGACTCGAAGACGTTACCATAATCAACGAACCCACCGCAGCCGCCATTTCATTCGGACTCGGCTCCGGAATAGACGGGAAGAAGAGAGTGCTCGTATATGACCTCGGAGGAGGAACATTCGATGTTACCATCCTCGAGATCGACGGAAAAGCGTTCACAGCAGTCGCAACCGACGGAGAGAGGCTCCTCGGAGGAAAAGACTGGGACCAGGCACTGACCAAGATCATAAAACAGAAAGTTATCGAAGAGAACGGCATAGACGAGAGCGAGCTGGATGCCGACGACGATGTGAAGCAGTCCCTCATCCTGGATTCGGAAACGATCAAGAAGAGACTGTCATCCGCGGAGTCCACGAAAGGAACCCTCACCGTAGGCGGAACAAAGGCTGTTTACACCGTTACAAGGGCGGAGTTCGAGGCAGCGACATCGCCTCTGATGCAGACCACCATCGAACTCATCGAGAGGGCACTGGCATCGAAGGAGTTCACCATCGGCGACATCGACGAGGTCATCCTCGTCGGAGGTTCATCGAGGATGCCCCAGGTCAAGAGCGCCATTACCGAGAAGTACCCCGACGCCAACATACGCCTGTTCGATCCCGACCAGTCCATAGCAAAAGGAGCGGCCATATTCGCAGGCGCCTACAACTGGAACCTGGAAGAGGATGTTGCAGCGGCAGTAGCAAAGGGAGAGGAATACGTCCCCGCAGAGGGAGAGATATCGGTCCACAACGTTCTGAGCAAATCATTCGGTATCAAAGCCGTCTACGATGACGACTCCGAGAAGATCTCGAACATCATCTTCAGGAACGAAGTCCTTCCGATCGTAGCGATCAAGACCTACTTCCCGGTCGAAGACGGTCAGTCCTCGATCAAAGTGGAGATCTTCGAGGACTCCGCATCCAACAACTCCGAAGGAAAGAGGATCGAGCTCATCGAGGGATACGCCGTCGGAGATTTCGAGGTCGCACTTCCGGAAGGGGTCAACAAGAACACACCCATACAGGTGAAGTTCACGGCAACGGATGAGGGTATCCTCGTTGCATCCGTCGACTGCCTCGAGCAGCACGCCGAGTACCAGTTGCAGAACAAGATCCAGCTGTCAGACTCCGAGATCAAGCAGTCTCAGGGACTGATGGAAAAAGTCTCCAACGTGAACTGATCAAACCGCGGGGAATAAACCCCCCGCTTTCTTTTTTCTTAATTATCTGATTTTGTTTGTGTGGTCCGACCTTCGGAGCATGCTGTCCACTCTATTGGAATTAATGCAAAAGTTATATTTAATTTAATACTAGAGTTATATCAAAAATGAATACTAGAGTTATATAAAATTTAATACAAAAGTTATATTTAGCCGAATCCAGATATCTGGTCATGGCATCCATAGGATCTCCGGCGGACAGTACGTCTCAAAAGTATTTACCGAGAGTAGTGGATACACGTGTATCGGAACTATTATCGATATTTGGAGGGGTGCTCATAACAGGTCCGAAATGGTGCGGGAAGTCATGGACGGGTCTGCATCATTCGAAGTCGTCTTTCGAAACGGACATAAATACCGACGTTGCAAAGTTGGATCCGGCGTTGGCATTGAAAGGAGATGTGCCGCGCCTAATAGATGAGTGGCAGGATGCACCTAAATTATGGGACGTGGCCCGCAGGATCATAGACAACCGTGCCGAGCCGGGGCAATTCATATTCACCGGGTCTGCGGATCCCCTCAAAGGGTCGGTATCCCATACGGGAACTGGAAGATTCGCCAGAGTGAATATGCGTCCGATGTCGTTGTTCGAGTCAGGAGACAGTGACGGACATGTTTCACTTTCCGCACTGTTCGACGGTGTGATATTCGAGTCGCATCTTTCATCCATGGATTATGAAAAAGCGGTACGCCTCATTTGCAGAGGCGGATGGCCATCTGCAATCGGGAAGAGTTACGAAAAGGCGATCACCATACCGAGGGAGTATGTTAATTCTGTAATAAATGCCGAAATATCGGGCACTGACGAAAAGAAAAGAGATTCTTTCATTATGTCTTTGGTACTCAGATCCCTTGCAAGGAACACTGCGACATATGTCAGAACATCCGTTATTGTGGAAGACGTATCCCGCGAAAGGAACATATCGGAACAGACGGTCAGAGACTACATCGGATCGCTCAGGTCCATGTTCGTCCTGGATGAACAGGAGGCATGGTCTCCCAGATTACGTTCGCGTGTTCGCATAAGATCACTGCCCAAAAGGCACTTTACAGATCCGTCCATTGCTGTCGCTGCCATGAAGGCGGATGCAGAAAGACTCATGTTCGATCCCAATACCGCAGGGTTCCTGTTCGAATCATTGTGTTACAGGGATCTGTGTGTTTACTCTTCCGCGCTCGGCGGACAGGTATACTACTACGGAGACAACACCGGCCTCGAGATCGATTCCATAGTGGAACTGGGTGACGGCAGGTGGGGCGCAATCGAAGTGAAACTCGGAGTTTTCGAGTTCGATAAAGCTGCGGCCAATCTTCTGGCACTGAAGAAGAAGATGAGCGAGGATTCCCCTGATCCATCGTTCCTGATGATATTATGTGCCACAGGCGGTATAGCGCACGTGCGCGAGGACGGCGTGATGGTTGTCCCGATAGATTGTCTTGGACCATAAAATGGCCGTGAATAATTCATATCGAAGGGCGTAAATGATCTGTGATCTGAAAGCAGAACTTCCAGATCAAAAAGATTAAGTTGTTTTTGAAGGGGTTTGGGACTTATGTCCGCTCAGAACCTGCGCCTGTCGCCGCGGTCTTCCGGCTGGTGCTTCTTGAAGCAGTCCCTGCAATAGACAGGTCTTCCCTGTGTGGGCTTGAAAGGCACCTCACATTCGTTTCCGCAGTCCGAGCAGGTAGCTTTGAAAAACTCCCTGGGTGCGTCCCTGTCTCTGTAATTTCCCCTGTTTCCTCCGTTGTTTCCGTAGGCCATTTTCTATTCCTCTGATTTATTTTTGGGTATTCCCAATACTCTACCTCTGCCTTTCTTAACGACGGACCAGGAGCGATATCTTGAATGCCTAAATCGGATACTGTGACCTTATTTAAAAGACTTGCGCTTAATTCCCCGTATTTTAAAGATTTAAAAGGCCGAATAGGTTAATTCCACATCAAACGCATCCGGCTTTACAACGAACGTCTTCCGCAGGGATCGTAATCCGAACAGACATTCAGGGTGTCTGTTGCATTATCGTGTACAATGCAGAACGGCAGACCTTCTGTGAATACCAGTCCGGTACAGTTCTCGCAGCATCCCGGACGGTATCTTCCACAGGTTCCTTCTTTTGTTGTGGAGGAACCAGTAAGAGAACAGGCCCATACCTCACCTGAGTGTATGCAGAATCTGCACGTCTTGCATTTGAGGTAATCGTCGTTGGTCATTTCCCGTCCGTTTTTTACTTCCTTTTGTACGCCTTGAGGTATTTCAGGACTTCTGCGTCTTTCTCGGTCCATTCCGGGGTGTAACCGTTCTTGATGTACTCGTTGTACCACTTGACGGCGTCCTTCATGTATCCCGTCATGTCGAGTTTTTCTTTGATGACGATCTCGGTGTTGTTCTCATCAGGTACCCAGAGTTTGGGTCTGGCGTAATCCGCCTCCTCCAGGAATCCCACCAGGAAAACGATACGGTCGAGATTCGACAGTTCGGCATAAAGGGATGCCTGCAGCATGTATCCGATGGGAACGTTGGTATATCCGCCGTTATCGTCCTTCCAGTTCTCTTTGTCGTGGGATGTCTTGATCTCAAGGATGGAGTCTCTCTTCCCGTCCTTCAGAATGTATCCGTCGACCATGCCGCCGAATGTCTTGCTGTTATGGAAATGGTCGTATCCGCACTGTTCTTTCGGGGCGGGTTCCTCCACGGCGACCTTGGAACCTTCGGGGATGCTCAGAAGGGATGACAGTTTACCGGTGTTCCTCCCCATATAATTCCTGAGTACCGGTTCCAGAATGTTCCCCGCATCGATGTATTTGTTAGCTTTGTCACCGGGATATAGTCCGGCGATCTCGCAGGCGACCTTGAACGGAGTGGAATATTCGCTCAGACCGAGGATCGGTGCGATCTTCGTACCGGAGATCTTTTTCAGTTTGTAGGTGTCGAACACGACCGTCTTTGTGTCGTCGTCTATTTCGATAATCCCGCATCTGCCGTCGAATACCATAAGTGCGTATTAACGCTCCCGGATATGATTTTATGCGTATGATACAGCGGTCCCGTAGACGTTCTTCTCGGTAAGTCTTCCCGCATCCATGGAATACAGACGTTTGCCGTATCCGATGGTATCGAGTTCGTGTGTGACCATGAATATGGCAGTTCCGCTGTCATTGATGCTGCGGAGCAGTTCCATTATCTCTTTCGTGGTGTCCACATCGAGGTCGCTGGTGGGTTCGTCGGCGACGATTATGCTGGGGGAATTTATCAGTGCTCTGGCGATAGACACTCTGCGCTGTTCCCCTCCGGACAGGTGTCTGGGGAAAGACTCTGCGAGAGGGGATATTCCGGTGAGTTCGAGAAGATTCAGCGCCCTTTCTGTGGCATCGCCTTCGCGCTTGAATATGTTGTACGGAAGGCGTACGTTGTCCAATACATTGAGATTGGCCAGAAGACTGTGTCCCTGCGGGATGTACCCGATCTTCGAGTTCCTGAAGAAGGACCCGTCTTTGTCGTTAAGTTCGAAGATATTCTTTCCGTCGTAGGTCACGGAACCGCCGGTCGGTTTCAACAATCCCGCTACGATGTTAAGAAGTGTGCTTTTGCCGCTTCCCGAACGACCGATGAGAGTTATGAAATCATCCGATTCCATTGTGAGATTGACATTGTCCAGAACATTGAAGGTCCTGGTGCCTCTCTTGTATTCTTTGGTGAGGTCTTTGATCTCCAGCAGGGGCATTTACTCTCCCTCCCTCATCGTTACGTACGTATCGGCCTTGCTTATCTTGACGGCCGACCATAACGACGTAAGAACGCCTATGGCGAACGACAGTACCAGAGCGAGAACGAATATCGATATCAGTTCCAGGGATGAGGGCATTACATATGGTAATTCCAAAGCTTTGCCTATGTTCGTGCTGAACGGTATTATGACTGCAGCGGAAACAGCAACTCCTGCGACTCCGCCGATGAGACCGATGAGTGCCGATTCGTAGAGAACGACACTTGCCAGTTTCTTTCTTGTGGCACCCAGCATCCTGAATGTCGCGAATTCCTTCTTCCTCTCACCGATCGTCACCGAGAAGATCACTGCAAGCACGATTATCGAAAGTACCCATATAGCTATCAGGAATACGCTCACGTATCCTACCAAAGCGCTCATCTGACTCGTCAGACCGGCCACGACATTGGTGGATTGGACGACGTCCACACCCACGAGCTTGGGGGAACCGTCGACCATGATCATCTCGGTTGCCGATATGCTTATATCGAGGGCGACCGAGGCGACATCGACCCCCTCTTCCACACGTACAAGGACGGTTGAGATGGAATCAAGTTTGTCTGCAGCATCCCCCGCGATCGACCCGGAACTTACGGCGCCCGCTATGAGCTGAGGCATCGTCTCAAGGGTCATGAACACCGATGCATCCATTCCCGTTCCGGAACGTCCGAGCTGTGCAACGACCGGATAATCGTTGCCGAAGAATCTGACCTTCCCATCATCGCGGATGATGATCTCCGAACCTACGATGATATCTCCTGTGGAGATCTCGCCACCGTAGGTCTGGGCGATCCACGGAGCTATAGTGAAATCCGTCTTGGGATCGAATGCGATCATCTGTACGGGATAATCGCAACACGGATCGTCCGAGATGGACATAAGATAGAATTGCGGGGACGCCTGGGCGACCCCTTTGACAGTCAGTACTTTGTCGAGAACCGCTTTGTCCATGTAGAACGTGGAAGGTTCTCCTTTCAGAAGTACGGCTTCGGCTTTCGATTCGCTCCCTATGGGAACTACCAGCAGATCCGCGCCGATTCTTTCCTCGACATTGGACGCACCGTTCTCCAGACTCTGGACTAATACTGATCCGAAAGACAGGGTGAATGCGAGCGTTGCCACTATGATTATCAGTCCTGCCGTGCGGAACGGTTTGCCGTTCAGGTTGCGGATCGAAAGCTGTCTTAAGTTCATTGTGTCCCGGACTCTCCTTTTCTGCTGACCACGAAGATGTATATCACAGATATTATGATGAGTATCGCGCTTATAGTAGCGAGGGCAGGTCCGGCGTGTTTGGCACAGGTCATCGGAAGTCCGCAGACAGGTGCTATGACGTAGACCACGAGCAACGAAACGATTCCGAGGATCAGGATCAGTACACCGATTACGGATTTCACTTTGGGTGCCTGATTCGTTATAATGGAGACTATCCCGGCAACTCCGAGTATGACTATGATCGCACCGACGACCCTCTCATATGCCGCAGTCGTGTGACAAGCCGGTTCTCCCATGTGTGCGGATCCGCAGATGGCGAATGCGTCGAGATTTCCGGGGCCGACAGCGATGAGGGCTCCGATGATGACGACGATGAC
>JAISJG010000013.1 GCA_031261625.1 Candidatus Methanoplasma sp. | reverse complement strand
CATAACATGCGACGGATAATGATTCAGTGTCCGCGCGGTACAAGGGATTTCCTTCCCGACGAGATGGAAAGAAGAAGATTCTATGAAGCCACTCTGAGGAACACTGCGCATACGTTCGGATTCCGCGAGACGGAAACACCTATTTTCGAAGAGGCAGAGCTCTTCATTCTGAGGTCAGGTCCGAACATACTGAACGAGTTGTACGCTTTCAAGGACAAAGGAGACAGGGATCTGGCACTTCGTCCCGAGATGACTGCTCCGGCCATCAGGATGTTCGTTAACGGAATGAGCAACGACCCTAAACCGATCAAGATATTCTATTTCGGACAGTGCTTCAGATACGAGAGGCCGCAGAGCGGAAGATACAGGGAGTTCTTCCAGTTCGGTGCCGAGGTCATTGGAAGTGCCACGCCCGAGACCGATGCCGAAGTTATAGCAACAGCAGCGGCAATGATCAAAGCACTGGGCCTTAAGGATTACAAAATAAGAATAGGACACATCGGTGTCCTCAGACAGAAACTGACCGATGCAGGCGTTCCCAAAGAGAGGATGGCCGAGGTCCTTCAGAAACTCGACAAGAAACTTTACGACGAAGCGGCACCGATACTTTCCGACCTGGGAGTGAAAAAGGACGAGGCCCAAAGTATATTCGATATCACCGAGACCGTAGGTGACGCATCTGTTTTGGACAAGATCCCCGGAGAAGCGGGAACATATCTCAGGAACGTTCTCGACATACTTTCCGCAATGGGCGTTAAAGATATCGAGATCGACCTCGGTGTCGTCAGAGGTCTGGATTATTACACCGGAATGGTGTTCGAGGCCGAAGCACCCGCATTGGGGGCGGAGAAACAGATCTGCGGCGGAGGTTCTTACACTTTATCGGAGCTCTTCGGCGGAGAAAAGGTGTTCTCCACCGGTTTCGCAATAGGGTTCGACAGGATACTTCTGGCAATGGAGAGGGAAGGCATCCCTTACGAAAAGAAAGGGATCGATGCCTATGTCCTGTATATATCAGAGGATCTGAGGCTCAAAGCATTCGAGATAGTCGGGAAATTACGCAGTGAGGGCATCTCCGCGGATGTGGACATAATGGGACGTAAAATGGCGAAATCCCTGAAATACGCATCATCGGCAGGTGCGAAATATGCCGTTATCGTGGGATCGAAAGAGCTCGAGGAGAATTCCGTTACTTTAAGGGATATGACCACGGGCGAACAGAGGATCGTCAAGATAGAAGATCTCGCATCGATCGGAAAATGATCATCCGCTGTGCATATCCAATTCTTTGTTGAGAAGGGCATCCGCACGAGGTATCATCAGTTCCGAACGCCTTACGTTTGTGAAAGTTACCTTCGGGATCATGGATGAAAGCGCGACCGCATCATCATGGAGACTCCTGATGTTGGCACTTTTTACTTTGAATTCCCCGCGCATCTGTTTGATGACGAGTTCGGAATCCATAATGAACTCCACTTCTTTCACATCGAGCTCGATGGCTTTCGTTATTCCAGCGATAAGACCGCGGTATTCGGCGTAATTATTCGTGTTGATACCGAGGAACTCGGAATGTTCGTGTATCGTTCTTCCGTCCTTGGTCACGACAATTGCATAGGCGGAAGGTCCCGGATTGCCTCTCGATCCCCCGTCAGAGAATATCCTGTACATCAGTAGATGATTTCCCTGACGATGTGATTTTTCTCATCCACAAGTACGGCTTTGGCGTGTATGGGTTCATCCGTGAGTTCGTAACCCATGATGATGATCTTATCACCGACGGAGGCCAGACGTGCCGCGGCACCGTTGAGGGCTATTATTCCGCTGCCTTTCTCGCCTTCGAACACGTATGTTTCAAAACGGGCACCGTTGTTAACGTTGGCAATGGTGACCCTCTCTCCGACCCAGATACCGGCTTTTTCCAGAAGTTCAACATCAATTGTGATGCTTCCTTCGTAATCGAGCCTGGTCTCCGTAACGGTGGCTCTGTGGATTTTACCTCTGAGCATCCAACGCATAATAATCCCTATTCAGTGTACATTATAAAAAGAACTTTCGGTACGATAATCAACGTAGATTTTTTCAGGGTCTGGACGGTCCGTTATTCTTTTCGTTCGAGGGTAATTTCAATATATCAGGAAAGCGTCGCAACATCATGGGCGCATCTAACAGGAACAGCACGACGATGATTCTGCTGGTAGTTGCGTTCGCTGCCATTGTCGACGGAATAGACGGCAGCATAGTGAATGTCGCTCTGCCGACGCTTGCAAGGGACTTCGGTACCGACATGGGAACGATATCGTGGATCACGGTGATCTACTTCCTGATGCTGGCGGGTCTGCTGATATCCTTCGCAAGAGTGGCCAGCAACGGGGCGATAAGAAAGGTCCTGGCAACGGGAATGGTCCTGTTCACGGTGAGTTCGCTTCTGTGCGGTCTTTCGGACAACTTCACAATGCTCATGGTATTCCGCGCTGCCCAGGGTATCGGTGCCGCGATGTTGGGTGCGGCCGCTCCGATGATATGCGTCAGATACGTTCCGGCAGAAAGGATGGGTTTGGCGATGGGCGTACTTATCATGGGTTGGTCCATAGGTTTTGCCACAGGCCCCGGCATCGGAGGAGTGATAATAGATCTGCTCTCCTGGCACTGGGCGTTCTTCATCAATATCCCCATAGGTATCTTCGCATTGTTCCTGATCTTCAGAGCGATACCTAAAGACGGAATCTATTCCAAAGAGAAGTTGGATCTGGTCGGAGCGGCTTTGCTTTTCGCGGCTGTCACCGCCGGAACGATCGCCCTCGAGTTATCGTCATATTCGGATGATTCCTTTTCGATTTACCTATCTGCTATATTGTGCGTTGTACTGCTTGCCGGATTCGTTATTGCGGAACTTAGGAAGAAATCACCTCTTTTCAACGTCAGGGTGTTCAAGCATTGGAGATTCGATTTCGTATTCGTCGCGTTCCTGGGAATTAACATAACGTATCTCGGAATGTTCTATCTGCTTCCCTTTTACATGGAGGTATGTATGGGATTCCAGCCGTCCGTCGCGGGACTGTATCTTCTGCTGCCGCCGCTGATAACGGTGATACTTTGCGTCCCGATAGCCAAATGGTCGGACCGTACCCAGAGGAGATGGTTCTGCATCGCATCATGTGTGGCACAATTCGCAGGGAGCTTCATATTGGTCATATTTGCAAGGGATGCGGCATTGCTGCCACTTTTAGCCACACTGATAAGTCTCGGATTGGTGTGGGCCTTATGCGGCGGCCCGATGGCCAGCCGTGTGGTCGAGACCATAGAGGACGAGAGTCCGGAAATGGGATCTTCATTGATGTATGAGGCCGTTTACCTCGGAGGAACCATAGGTGCGGCGCTCTTCGCCATGTTGTTCGCTATAGGTGCCGGATCCGGTGGGGTCGATTATTCCAGTCTCGGTCATGATGTATTCGTCGACGGGTTCGTGTTCGCAATGATAATATCATCGGTCTTGGCGGTCGTGATAACAATATTGTCGTTCCTTGTCAAAGAAAGATCGAGCACGAAGCAATTGTAAGATAACCGATAACAACGCTATCTTAAGAAAGATGAGCGCCCTGGACGGAATTCGAATCCGTGTCGAAGCCTCGACAGGGCTTCATGATAGGCCACTACACTACCAGGGCAGTATCCCTCGATAAAGAGCGGTAATATATAATGGTTCTTTTTCCAATGCTGGCATCGGTGACTGGAACCAATCTCAGGTTTTACAGGAGCCGAATAACCTCACTGTTTTCTTGCCCGTACGCGGATCATCTTCAAGTTCTGCATCAACATTGAACACTGTGCGCATGTTCTCGGGAGTGAGGACATCATCAGGCCTGCCGACTGCGAAGATCTTGTGATCATGTATCAGGACGACACGGTCGCAGTATCTTGTGACCATTGGAAGATCGTGGGATACGATCACAACGGTCAGATGGTTTTTCCTGGAAAGTTCCGAAACCAGGTCGAGAACTTCGAATTGCATATTGATGTCCAAATGGAGCGTCGGTTCGTCCATGAGGATTATCTTCGGGGTTTGAGCGATCGCTCTTGCGATGATGGCACGCTGGCGTTCCCCGCCGCTCACCGTGTTGATGAAACGGTCTGCTAATGCTCCCAATCCGGTCTGTTCTATGGCTTCTTCTACAATAGCCAGATCCTGTGAAGAATTCCCGCGGAATGATTCCTGGAACGGCATCCTTCCCATGGCAACGATATCCCTTATGGTGAAAGCGAATCTTATCTCGTTGGTCTGCGGAACGACGGCAATGCTCTTTGCGATCTCTTTTTTGGTGATGCTTTCCAGATCCGTCTCATCTATCAGTATGCATCCGCCCTGAGGATGCAGATTGCGGTTGAGATTCTTCAGAAGTGTTGTCTTTCCGCATCCGTTAGGTCCCATGATACCGATGATCTCTCCGTGTTCCACGGCTAAAGATATGGCATCCAGGACAGATTTTCCGTCATAATCGTAAGAAAGCGAATCCACATCGAGTATGCTCACCATCCCACCTCCGATCTCTTTCTCGACAGGAGATATATGAAGAACGGTGCGCCGATGAGTGCCGTGACGATCCCTATCGGAAGAACCCCGTAGTAAGGGGAAACGATATGTGCCACATAGTCGCACAGGATTATGAATGTCGCACCGCCGAACGCGGACAAAGGCATTATCAGGCGATTATCCGGCCCGAGGAGAAGTCTGAATATGTGCGGAATGACCAATCCGATGAAACCGATGGCACCGACGAACGCAACGGATGCGGCGACCACAAGGGAAGATACGATCAGAAGGAACAATCTGATCTTCTTCACGTCGACCCCGAGGTCCATTGCATGCGCATCGCCGAGCATCATGGCATTGAGGTTCTTGGACTGTGTAAGCATTATCAGTATCCCGATTACTATGAGCGGTATGGCAAACCACATCTGTTCCGGGTTTTCCACGATCTTCGAAAGACTGCCCATCGACCAGAACACTATGTCACCCATCTTTTCGCTGGGTGCTATGAATGTGAGGAATGACACTATCGCGGATATCAGTGACGAAACCGCAACTCCTGCAAGTATCAGCGTTTCGGTCCTTATGCTCCCTCCCGCACGGGAGAGCATGTACACCAACAGCATCGTCCCGAAACAGAATATGAATGCCAGCAGCGGCTGTACCACCATCAGCGGGATGAATGGTATCGAGAACATTATAGAAAGTGCAGCTCCGAGCGATGCACCCGACGACAGACCCAGGATGTAAGGGGAGGCAAGAGGGTTGCGGAACACGGCCTGCATCACGGCCCCGGTGACCCCTAGTCCCGCACCGACGAACACGCCCATGATGACCCTGGGTGCGTTGTTATGATTCACGATTATGTTGTTCGCCCAGGTACCGTGCCCCATGAGCGCATCCCAGACTTCACCTAGCGACAGGTGTCTCGGAGCCCAAGAAAGGTCTAAGAGAATGGAGAAGAGCAGTATTATCAGCAGTACTGCGACAGTACATACGATTTTCGTGCTCTTCTTCATTCCCGACCGCATCATTATCCCCAATCCTTACGGGCGACGGATATATATGGCTATAGAGGCAACAACCACAATAACGACAACTATCGCTCCGATGATCAGGTATGTGTCGGATCCCGATTCGGGCGTATCATCGGCTTCGGGCTGTGTTTCGGCATCGAAAATATCAGGGTACAATGCGGATGCAATTGCCCAGAGGCCTTCTGATGCGTCGGGACAATAGTTGTTCCAGGTGGGTTTCAGTACAACGATCTTGATGGATCTGTCTCCGCCGAGGACTCCGTTGCGGAAATCGTCAATTGTGTGGTCGTTCAGATATACATTCGACAGGAATATGACGACATCTTTGTCGTTGTCATCCAGCAGCTGAACGATAAGATTCTTATCTCCGTACTGTGAATTTTTGCCGGAATCGTAAGCTATGTTATCTCCGCCTGCCGATTCAAGTAAAGATGCAGCGATCGAACCTGTGTTTCCGACCGAGAACGCTCCGGAGGGAGCAGAATACCAGACGGTCAGTCCTTTGGTTTTTGTCGTTACGGACTTAAGACCGTCTTCGACGGTATCTTTCACGGCTTCCATGTCTTTTACAAGCTTTGACGTGTCCCCGGTAATGATTATAGACAGATCATTAACGAATTTTACGACATTGTCATAGTCGGTTATGGTTCTGTAGACCAGTACGTGCGTGAATCCCGCATCGGTAAGAAGAGTACGCAGAACAAGTGCATTGGTATAGGCCGTTAGGATCACGGTATCATCCGTATGGAATTTACCGGCTTCGACCCACTGAAGGAGCTGTGCCACAATCTTGTCATTGTTGGAGGCCGAATAAATGCTTCCGAGATCCGTTGCATTCAGTTCTTTGAGACGTTCGTCTTTGGTGTAATCATATGTGGAATATGGATCGACTCCGACGATCTTGTCTATCGCTCCGAGCCGTGCAACCGTGAGTGTGGATGCATATCCCATCGTAACGATGTGATCTGTCGGTTTGGTATACTCGAAAGATACTCCTTCGCCATCGGTGACGGTCTTAGGGTCCGCAGCATCGGACGAATCGGCGGCAAATGCTGCAAAGCCCACAAATGCAAGGGCCATTACAGTAATTATTGCAATCATTTTCGTTTTCATATTATTTCTCCGCATAACTATTATGATTAAAGTGTTACTGAATAATACGCAAGAGATATTTAGTATATTATGACCACGGTCAAAAAAGGTTACAGTGTCCGAACGGTTTCACGCTCGGACAGGTATATTCAGTTTTGCAAATCAGGTCGTACTCACGATCATATGTACATCATATCCACCTTACGGCGGTCGCGTTCGACGGTATTCGATCTGATCGTACGGGGTTTCTGATGATGTGTCTATAACGGGATGACTTTTCATTATTGTTAACAAACGATTCCGTGAATGTTGTTCAACGATCCTTTCGTTATTATGGTTTTATTGCTGCACACACTACATTTTCTGTGTCTCCGAAGTAAAGGTATTTCATTGTCGTAGCCGATGGGGATGACGATAACATGGGTGCGACTGTTGCGGAATACATGGTCAGGAATGTTCAGTATGTTACCCCTGACATGACGGTGAAGCAGGTAAGCGATAAAATCATCAAATCCAGCTTCCACGGATTCCCAATAGTGGAGAACGACTATCTTCTGGGGTACGTGACCGCGAAAGAACTTCTGAAATTCAGCAACCAGCCCAATTCCAAAATGAGGGAGGTCATGAACCGCGGTACGTTGTGTGTCATCCCGTCCATGTCCATAGACGATGCGACGCGTGTTCTTTTCAGATACGGTCTGAGGAATCTTCCGGTCGTCGACGAGGATAAGAAACTCGTCGGGATCATATCCAACATCGATATCGTGAGATCGCAGATCGAAAAATCCCGTCCGGGTAAGGTCATGAGCGTCAAGAACTTCATGGAACAGCAGAACGGTATCAGAATGAAGGTATACAATCAGGATATTCCGCTGGAACAGGTTATCCCGACGCAGAAGGAAGTTTACATGGACGAGCTTATCGGAAGGCAGTATGAGCTCAAGAGAGGTCTCAACGAGCCGCTTATTGTGATAAAGCGTCTGGGCGGATATCTGCTGGTGGACGGACATCACAGAGTAATGGCGGCAAAAAGACTCAATCTTCTGACATTCAAAGCCATTGTTCTCGAGCCCAATAACCTGACCGTTTCTTTAGGTATGGAGAAGACCGCAGAGAAGTGGGGCCTCAGGACTTTGGATGATGTCAAGATAATCGAAGGCGCAAAGCATCCGTTCATGGAAATAACGACAATGCTCCTTCCGCAGGAACAGGCTTCCGGTCTGAACGAGCGTCTGGTCGACAGCACCGATGATAACAATGCCGGTATTTGATCATTGTACCGACAGTATATGATAAATAATAATGTGCCAGATAGATAAAATAATGAAAGGTCACCGCAGTTATTACGGTGACCTGTAATGTTTATTGTCTGTTCCTTAGCTCTCTCAGCCCTTTGAGCATGATCTTCTGTTCCGCGGATGCGATGTTGATCTTCGTCTTGACGAATGTATCCGGGTTCAGAGAGATGCTGTCGATCCCCTCTTCCACAAGGAACTCCGCGAATTCGGGATAGACGGAAGGGCCCTGTCCGCAAATGCTGACGGTCTTCCCGTTCTTGTGGGCCACTTTTATCAGGTGGGATATCGCGGCTTTCACACCGGGATTCCTCTCGTCGAAGTAACCCATACGTCCGAGGATATCGGAATCACGGTCACATCCCATTACAAGCTGGGTGAGATCGTTGGATCCAATGGAGAATGCATCGCAATACTTGCAGAACTCTTCGGCCATGAAGATGTTGACCGGTATCTCGGCCATGAAGTATAATTTGAGGTCCGGACCTCTTATAAGGCCTACTTCGGTCATCATGGCGGTGATCTTCTCCACTTCGAAGATCGTCCTGACAAAAGGAAGCATGATGTTGATGTTCCTGAGTCCGAACTCGTCCCTTGCTTTCTTGATCGCTCTGAGCTCGCATTTGAATGCTTCGCGGTAGTTATCGGAAATGTACCTCGAACAGCCTCTCCATCCGATCATGGGGTTGTCCTCGGTGGGCTCGAACGCCGAGCCGCCCTTCATGTCACGATACTCGTTGGTCTTGAAGTCGGAGGTTCTGAGGGTGATAGGCCTGGGGTAGAATGCCCTTGCGACCTTCGCTATTCCCTCGGCCAGTTTGTCTATGAGTTCGGCAGAGCGCCCTTCCTCGATGACCGAACAGGGGTGTTCTCCTATGTAATTGGTGAAAAGGAACTCGCTTCTCATCAGACCGACACCGTCACAGGGAAGTTTGGCCACTTCTTCCGCTTTGGTTGGCATGCTCATGTTCACAAGGACCTTGGTCCCGGTGACAGGTACATATTCAGATGCGAAGGATGCGGATGCCTGGCTTCCTGATTCCTCTTTCTTCTTGATGGCGCCTTTGTAGACGGTACCGGTGGTTCCGTCGACGGTGACCACATCTCCGTTATTCAGAACATCGGTGGCCGTTCCGGTACCTACGATACAGGGGGTTCCGAGTTCTCTTGAAATGATCGCGGCGTGGCAGGTCATTCCTCCCTCATCCGTGACTATGGCGACGGACCTGCTCATGGCGGGGACCATGTCGGGCATGGTCATCTTCGTCACGAGTATATCGCCGTCTTTTATGACATCGAGACTCATGGATTCATCATAAATGCGGACTGTTCCGGTAGCGAAACCGGGACTTGCTCCCAATCCTGTGAGTATGACGTTCTCTCCGGAAACCTCTCCTGAAGGAGGTGAAGCGTTGGTGGATGAACTTCCGACCGCGGTGATCGGTCTGGCCTGAACGAGATATGATTTCCCGTCCTCGATGCACCATTCCATATCCATCGGTTTCTGATAGTGGATCTCGACCTGGCGTCCGATCTCGGCGATCTCGCGGATGCGGGCATCATCGATCTTCTGCTTCTTCTCGAGCCCGGAAGCGATATTCTCTTTGAGACATCCTCCGTCGGGGCCTCTGACGTATTTCCATTTCTGAGTGGAGATCCTTTTCTTGGTGACGTCCATTTTGCTTTTGTCCACCACGTATGTATCGGGTGTGACCTCTCCGCCGACTATGGCCTCTCCGAGGCCGTATCCCGCTTCGATGATGATGTTCTTGGCACCGCTGTGCGGGTCCACTGTGAACATTATACCGGAGATCTCGGAGTTGACCATCTTCTGGATGACGACAGCGAGTTTCACATCGGTGTGTGCGTAGCCCTGTTTCTCACGGTATGCTATCGCTCTTGCGGTGAAGAGCGAGGACCAGCATTTCCTGATCTTGTCGAAAAGGTCTTTTTCGCCGCTCACATTGAGGTATGTTTCCTGCTGTCCCGCAAAACTGGCATCAGGAAGGTCCTCGGCAGTGGCACTTGAGCGCACTGCAACGAATCCTTTCTTGCCCTTGGGAACCAGGATATTGTAATTGGAAATGATCTCTTTCTTGAGATCCTCGGGTATTTCGTGCGTTTCGAATAATTTTCTTATTCTGGCAGACGCTTCGGCAAGTTTCTCGTCGGTTGTGCGGTCAATATCGCGCAGCTCTTTCTCGACGTCTTTGAGGATCTTGCTTTTGTTGAGGAAGTAGTCGTATGCAACCGTTGTAAGTACAAAAGCCCCCGGCACAGGGAAACCTGCGGAAGTAAGTTCTCCGAGATTCGCTCCTTTCCCACCGACATAGGGCACATCATCCACTCTAAGTTCATTAACATCCACGATTTTTTTGTCCATAGGAATTACACCCTCGGTCTCGGAGATGCACGAAAACTGTACACCATGTCCCCCCTATCAGCGTTTATTATATTAGCACTTCGCACACGTCCCAATGTCATTGTGGCCTGAGCGCAGTCCATGTTGCGATACATGTAAAAAGCGATAGACACATGTCGATCCTTCACAGTATTCTGATGCAAATAGGTTCGTTCGCTCCGGACGCACGGAGGGGTAAGAGAAGATGTTTTTACGGACATACGCAATAATATCAAACAAACGTATCGTAATTTCGAAATACCCCGTATTGACTACGTATTTCGTATTAAAAAGATGTTAGGCTGTGGTTTTTAGCAATCTTGAACAAGAAAATGTTAATTTCACATACGCATAACGCAAGCATTTAAATGAGAGATGGTTATTCCTATTTTTCAGTGGATTAATCATGGATACAGAAATATGTTGGCACGGAAGAGGAGGCCAGGGTATTGTCACAGCAAATGAGATACTCGCCGAGGCTACGATCTATGCCGGGAAATACGTCAAAGCTTTCCCGGAGTTCGGACCCGAGAGAATGGGAGCTCCCATAAGGGCGTTCGCCAGAGTCTCCGATACGCCCATAAGAGTGCACACACAGGTCTATGAACCGGACATCGTCATTGTCGTCGACCCTACACTGGTCGGTAAAGTCGATGTTGCGAAAGGTCTGAAGAAGGACGGAGTGATCATATCAAACTATCCCGGAACCTCTGAAGAACTGAGGAAGGCGATAGGTACAGATGCAGAGTGCCACGCGGTCGATGCTACCCGTATCTCGACGGAGGAGATCGGAAAGCCGATGGCGAACACATCAATGCTCGGAGCTCTTGTAAGGATCAGGCCGATCATATCCTATGACGAGCTTGCCGAAGAGATCGCAGCGAAGTTCGAAGGAAAGCTCAGCGAGGCGATGATCGTGAAGAACCTCTCCGCACTCGAAAGGGCGTTCAAGGAGGTGCAGTGAATGGTCAATCTCGCAGACTACAAGAAGCTCACAGTCGGAGACCGTGTCATAAAGGCCGGGAATTCCGAAGATTTCAATACCGGTGACTGGAGAAGTCTGGTACCTGTTCTGGACCGTAACAGCTGTATCGACTGCCTTACGTGCTGGATATACTGTCCTGACAGCAGCATAATCGTCAAAGACGAGAAGATGAGCGGATTCAAGCTCTCACACTGCAAAGGATGCGGCATATGTGCCAGCGTCTGTCCTAAGAAAGCAATAAAGATGACGGAGGAGAGAGCATGAGCGGACACAGCGATATAGCGATAAACGGCGACTCTGCGGTCGCACTTGCATGGAAACAGATAGATCCGGACGTGTGCGCAGCATACCCGATCACACCTCAGACCATCATCGTCGAGAAATTCGCAGAATATGTTGCCGACGGAGAGGTCGGAACAGAGTTCGTATGCGTCGAATCGGAGCACAGTGCACTTACACTTTGTACAACATCCGCATCGGCCGGAGCAAGGACATTCACAGCCACTGCATCCCAGGGATTGGCATACATGTGGGAAATGCTTCCGATAACAGCGTCGATGAGAGTGCCCGTCGTTATGGCGGTCGCGAACAGGACCGTCAGCGGACCGATCAATATCAATAACGACCACGGAGACGTGATGTCCGCAAGGGACACCGGATGGTTATCTCTCTTTGCGGAGAACGTCCAGCAGGCTTACGACATGTCCATCATAGCACCGAAGATCGCGGAGCACCATGATGTCCAGCTGCCGATACTTGTGAACCTCGACGGTTTCATACTCACACACGCGACAGAGAGGATGACCCCAATGGAGACCCCCCTGATCAAGAAGTTCGTCGGAGAGTACAAGCCCCTGTATCCGCTTCTGGATACACAGCACCCGATCACACACAACCTGTTGGACGGACCGCTGTACTACTTCCCACACAAATACCAGATGGTCGAAGCGATGGACAAGGCACTGGAGGTCACGAACGAGGTGTTCAAAGAGTTCGCACAGATCTCCGGCAGGGAGTACAAGCTCGTAGAGGAATACAGATGCGATGACGCCGAGATAGTGGCATTCGTCCTCGGTTCCTCATTCGGTACGATGAAAGAGGCCGTTGACCAGCTTAGAAACGAAGGGCTCAAGGTCGGAGTGGCCATGCCCCGTCTTTACAGGCCCTGGCCGATAGCGGATATCGCAAAGATCGTCAAGGGAAAGAAAGCGATCATCGTCATGGACAGACACCTCAGTGTCGGTGCATACGGACCGCTGTTCCCCGAGGTCGTCGCGGCCGCGGTCGAGAACGATGAGGTTCCGAAGATGTTCAACTATATCTACGGACTCGGAGGGGCCGATACACAGGTCTCCGACTTCAAATCGGTCTACAAGGACGTGAAGAACGGGAAAGCGAAGAGGATCAACTATCTGGGGGTGGTCATCTGACCGTTTCCTCCAATCTCAAAGATCTGAGCAAGTCCCCGGACAGGCTCGCCAGCGGACACAGGCTCTGTGCCGGATGTCCTGAATCCATCATTGCGAGACAGGTCCTTCTGGGAACAGAGGACGATGTCGTCGTTACATGCTCGACCGGATGTTTCGAAGTTTCGACAACGATATTCCCGTACACTTCGTGGAATGTCCCGTACATCCACACCGCATTCGGTAACGGAGCGGCGACATGCGCAGGGGTCGAGACCGCATACCAGGCCCTGAAAAGGAGAGGGACCGTAACGAACGATATCAAATTCGTCAACTTCGCAGGTGACGGAGGAACATACGATATCGGTCTCCAGGCACTTTCCGGTGCTATGGAGAGGGGTCACAAGATGGTCTTCGTGTGCCTTAACAACGAGGCATACATGAACACAGGTATCCAGAGATCGAGTGCGACCGGTAAAGGCGCATCGACGACGACATCCTGGGCCGGAACAGTGGACCCCGGAAAGAAGGAGTTCCCCAAGGACATGACGCAGATCATGGTCGCCCACGCCATACCTTATGTGGCACAGACGGCCCCTCACGCATGGAAGGACATGGTGTCCAAGTCGAACAAGGCGTTCAACTGCAACGGACCGAGTTTCATCAACGCCATCGCACCGTGCCCCAGAGGATGGAGGTTCCCTTCCGATCAGACGATAGCGATATCGAAACTTGCGGCGGAAACGTGCATATGGCCTCTGTACGAGGTCGTGGACGGTACCGAGTATCTGTTGTCCGGTGAAAGCCTCAGGATCGCAGAGGAGAGGCAGGAGAAGAAACCGATCACCGATTGGATCAACTCCCAGGGCAGATTCAAGCACCTGAAGGACCCCAAGTGGGCAAGCGTCGTCGAGAGCATACAGAAAGAGACAGACCGTAAGTGGAAGACTCTTCTCAGGCTCGCAAGACTCTGAAAACAAACGAGGGGATATCCCCTCTTTCTTTTATTCAATTTGATTTTCGTATCACTGTCGCAGTGATATTTCCGAATGTTCAGATGAACAGGATGATCGCGAATCCGATCAGTGCACCGATGAGTGCGGTAGAACCGTTATTGACATACTTCGAAATGATGCCGCGGGTCTCCAAGGTCGCTCCGAAAACACTGTCCAGGACGCTTCCGAGTATTCCCATCAGGATCGGAACGATAACATAAACATCGATACCGCCGTAGATTATCAGCCATCCGATTATTGCTGTGATGACCGATGCGACGATCGCGGCAATGGTACCCAGTACGGATACACCCCCGTTCGTTCCTCTCTTAACTCTCTTGAAATTTGTAATGAGCCAGACTTTCCTGTCTTTCACACCTACCTCGCTGGCCAGTGTGTCCGCCGCAGCCACTGTAAGTGTAGATACGAAGGCAACGGTCAATCCGAGGTCGTATTGGTTCCCTACGACATTGTGTACAATCGCGTATAGTACGGCAATGATGACCGGAGGTAATCCGACACCGAGGACGTTCTTGGCCGAACGTTCCCCGTATGCACCTTCCTGCAGACCGGCACCGTACTTATCGCCGATGTCCATCTTCGTCGCTATCAGTCCGGCAGCGGTGAAAACGATCAGAATGACCAACCACTCTATCGAGCTGAAAAGACCTACAACATATCCCACGAAGAACGACGCTAATGCACCGGTGTATGTGAGCATTCTGAGCTTGTACGCTATCGCTGAAAGCAATGCCGACAATACGAAAGCGATTCCCAGCTGGGCAAGCAGGTCCATATCATCCTGATACTTATCAGGGATATAAAAGATACAGATTGATCGAAGTGTGATTATTCGGGGATATCGATGAGTTTTCCGAGTATCTCGGTCGCGTACTCGATGCAGAGGGCTTTATCTTTCAGGGGGAAGAACATAACTTTTCCCTGGGGATATATGGTGGTCTCCATCTCTTTCCATTCGACGACGATCATCATCTCATCCCTGAGTTTGATGTTGTTCCCTTCGTTGCTCATGACCTCGGCAGCCTGATCGAGATCGATCTCCAACTCTTTGGCGGGAACGGCCATCAAAGCCGAACCTCCGCATAAACGGGCTGTAGTGAATCTCATTTTATCGCCTTCAGTATTTTCTCCGATTCCGATTGGAAATCATCCAGGGAATAGGAATTGTCGATGACTATGTCGGCAAGGGCTATAACATTTCCTAGCCCCCACGACAGTTCCCTGTTATCGCGGGCATCGAATTCCTCTTTGTTCACGGGTGCATCCGCACGCTGTCTTTTCAGTAATCTTTCATAACGCAGGTCGGGAGGGGAGTGGATGGCGATTATCTTCACGTTGCTACTGAGTTTCCTGAACTCGCGTACTTCGTCGAAGCTTCTGCACCCGTCTATCAGGAACAGTTCGCCCTTCATTCTTTCCACGGCACGTTCGGCCCATATCCCCGGGCCGTGCCTGCTGCGTTCGAGACTCGCGAATTCGCCGACGGATACACTTTCTCCCGAAATTCCGTGGTATTCCCTTACCAGGTCCCCCATGCGCAGGAAATCTATGCCCAGATCTATTGCCACTTTCAGGAATTCCTCTTTGCCGGAACCCGGCATCCCGGTTATCAGAAGTATCTGCATGGTCACAACAGATTATCCGATATGTTCGTGAGCGTTCTGTCGCAGTAAACGCAACGGAGCTTCGGCGGGTTTCTGGAATACACCGTGAATTCCGGGACCACGGGTTCACCGCGGTTGGTAATGCAGTTAGGATTGCTGCATCTCGCCAATCCGACTATGTGGTCTTCCAGTTTGACCTTGGATTTCTCCGCGATGTAATAGTCGCGGATGATAGCTATGGTAGCATCCGGTGCTATGAGCGCTATCTTATCCACTGTTTCTGAATCGAGTTCGCGGTCTTCTATCTTGATTATGTCCTTCCATCCGCTTCCTTTGGACGACGGTACATGCATTCCGATGCTTACAACAGAGTCTATGTTACCTTCGTTCACTCCGAGGATCTTCAGGACGTTCAGGGACTGACCGTTGGCTATGTGATCTATTACGGTACCGTTCCTTATCGGAGGTATCTTCGTTTCGACTATATTGTTCCCGTCTGCCATCAGAGTTCACCTCCTAATATCGCGCAGAGTATCGCCATTCTCACGGGTACGCCGTTGAACGCCTGTTCGAAGTATTTGGCGTGCGGCGTGGCATCCACTTCCGGACTGATCTCATCGACCCTCGGAAGGGGATGCATGACGATCATGTCGCTCTTGGCTTCCCTGAGGACAGCATTGTTGATCCTGTACATTCCCGCCACCTTCTGATATTCGGCGGGGTCAGGGAATCTTTCCTTCTGGATCCTTGTAACGTAAAGTACATCCGCCTGATCTATGACATCCTCGAGCTTCGCCGTCTTGGCAGGATTGCATCCTTTGCTTTTGAGGTGTGCGAACGTGTCGGCAGGCATCTGCAGCGATTCGGGGGCGACGAATGTCAGTTTGGCACCGAACAGCGTAAGTGCCTCGGCAAGCGAATGAACGGTCCTTCCGTATTTCAGATCCCCTACGAGCACTATATTCAAGCCGTCCAGGGATCCTTTGGAGTTTCTCATCGTGAAAAGATCGAGAAGTGTCTGTGTGGGATGCGAACCGGCTCCGTCACCCGCGTTTATGACAGGGTTCTCGGAGAATTTGGCGGCGAGTCTTGCGGCGCCTTCGTGGGGATGGCGCAATACTATCGCGTCACAGTAGGCATCGACCATTTTGATGGTGTCGGCGAGCGTTTCGCCCTTGGACATCGATGTCATGGACATCTCCGACACATCGATGACATTGCAGCCGAGCCTGTAGGCCGCACTTTCGAAAGAGAGTTTTGTACGGGTGGAGGGTTCGAAGAACAGGTTCCCGAGGATCCTGCCGTCAAGCACGCGTTGTATCTTCTCGCCTCTGGCGTAAGGTATCATTTTTTCTG
This sequence comes from Candidatus Methanoplasma sp., assembly GCA_031261625.1. The sequence goes on along the minus strand of JAISJG010000013.1, from coordinate 33,995 downwards.
ATAGGTCCAGAAGCTCCTCGATCTGCCCACGGTTGAGATCGCGGATGGAAACAATGTCCCTGTCGTAAAAGTCCATGTTACCCGATTAAAAAGTAATGATATAACTCTTTGTCTCGAACAGCGGGGAAGTACGGCAATGTTAATTAGTAAATGATGTTTCGGAGAGGCTATGCTGGATGTGATCGGAAGGTCTCAAAGGGGCAGGATCTGCGAGTATCGGAAGAACGATCTCACGATCAGGACGCCCGCTGTGATAAGGTCGTCAGAAGAACCTCTGGATGATCCGATATACATCCGTTCGAACGGAAGTTCCAGAATTCTTAACGTAATGGGCTCCGAGGTCCAATTGGATCCGCAGCTTCTCACTCCGGTCTCGTCGAGGATCGCCGTAGAACCTGTGACGAAAGACGGAATATGTATCCTGAGACTTCCGACCGCCGAAGTGATATCGGTTCCGGATGATGCGGAGATCATTGTTGTTCCTAACGGATTCGAGCTTAGGAAGGATCCGAGAAAGCTCGTCGATTCTGTCATAAGGATAAGAGAGGCCATAGGCTACGGCAGGGTATTCTGCATGCTCGGAATAGCCGAGCCGTCGACTATCGCGATACTTTCCTACATGGGAGTGGATCTTTTCGATGATTCTTTGGCAAAAGCGGCCGGTATCAACGGCCTTTCACTGATCCCGGAGGGCGAGATATCCGTCGGAAAGGATGTTTCTCAGGAGAACGTCGAAGAACTCTTCAGAGAAGTGAAGAAGATAGATACATTCACAACAGCGGGAAGATTGAGGGAACTCGTGGACCAGAGGGCTCCGTCCTCGCCGTCATCCGTTGCGATACTGAGATTGTTCGACAACGTCGGATACGCATATCAAGAAGAAGCATGTTCCACCGTCGGCGGCAGGTTCACATGCAATACTACGCAGGCTTTGAAAAGGCCGGATCTGAAGAGATACCGTGAAACCGTCAAAGAAAGATACATCAAGCCGCCCCACAAGCGCATTCTCGTGCTGCTTCCGTGCTCGGCAAAGAAGCCATATCACATTTCGAAGACGCACAAAGCGTTCAGCTCGGCTATACACACGGCCCAGCACGACACTCTGGTGCATGAGGTCATAGTAACATCACCGCTCGGCGCAGTACCGAGGGAATTGGACGTGTTCTATCCCGCAAGCTCGTACGACATCCCCGTTACCGGAGAGTGGAAATGCGAGGAGCGTGCGATGATCAGAGAGATGATCGGCGGTATCATAGCACAGGGTTACGACAAGATAATCTGTCATCTCGGCGAGGATATAGAATTGGTAGAAGGCCTGGCGGAGATGGAGGAGACCGTTGTTGGTGATCCGACCTCTCCCGCATCATTACAGAATCTGGACAGTGCGCTCAGAAGAGCTGCCAAAGGCATGCAGACCGTGGATTACGGTGTGGACAGAACAGGACTGGTAAGATCGATGGTCGCATTCCAGTTCGGAACCGAAGCCGCTGATATCCTGATGGATGCCAACACCTATGCCATTGGGAAGTTCCCTTATTGGAAGATAATCCGCGAGAATCCAGAGAACAGGAAAGAGAAGATCCAACTCGGAATGCTCACGGCGGAAAGAGGAATGGTCTCTCTGACGATAGAAGGTGCAGAGGTCCTTGCCGGTAAATACAATACCGTCGAAATGACGGACTTCGAAATGAAAGGCAATCTTTTTGCCGTAGGGGTTGTCAGTGCGGATCCGAAGATACGCATCGGCGACGAGGCGATAGTCACCCTGAACGGAAAGGTCAAAGGTGTCGGAGTGGCAGCGATGTCCGGAAAAGAGATGCTGGACCTCAAAAGAGGCATAGCCGTGAAGATACGTCACAAACCGAAGTGATCCCACTTTCGGAAATCCGTGTACTTTCGGTGACCTCCCCCCTCCCTGGTTAATATACTCCATCGTGCATGATATTCTGAAGACGAAATATGCATCCCCAAGAAGTATAAATCGTTCTCACAGGCCGGGTGGGTTTTTACCATCATCCCATACACCCCCACCCGGTCTGAATTTTTCTTATATAATTCAATATAACCCTGATACGAAGTTGATGGGGAATAAAATTATGCAAGGTTAATCATCGTGTTCTAGAGTGTAGATGATATTTTCACATCTGAACTTCAGATCAGGGATCGAATCAACCAACGTGATCCAGATATTGTGGTATTTTATCTCATCATATCCATGTGAGATAACATCCCTCAGTCCTGCAATTTCTTTCCATTGGACCTCAGAAAACCAAGCGGTCAGTTCAGGTGACAAATGCTTTACAAGTTCTCCAATCTGAGTCAATCAGAAGGCACTGCTGTGTTGGAAACGTAAATTGTTAAGAAAATCCTCTTCATCGCTACCATAGTATGACACATCATCTTGTATGCATTCACAATATTCTACAATCTTGGATATGAAACGAATCTCAGACTTCAAATACAAGCCTCCCGTGTCCCTGGATCTCTTTACGGAATTCTTCGTCTATTGTTCCTTCACTAACGAGATCAACTTCACCGAATGCTTCTTTGAGACCAATTAAGAATCCGCTTAGGTTGATTATTCCACATCTCTCTCCAGGAAGGACACAGAAATCATAGTCGCTGTCTGCTTTGTAGTCCCCACGAGCCCTGGATCCGAATAGATATACTCTGCGCACATCATATTTGATCGCAATCGGAGTTACAATTTCACGCATCTCTTCGAAGGTGAAATTTCTGACCCCGGGATTGGAACTCATGACCTTAGTATTGTCAGGATAACCTATAACTGTTGTCATATCAATCACATTTATGTCTTGTATCGTTGTGTTTTTTCTCCTCTTTTTTGAGAAAATCAATCAGATGCTGATTTAATATCTTCAAAACTTTTTCGAGGTTCTCAGGCCCTTCATCATATATTCTTTCAATGAAATCCATACTCATCATACAGCATTCGCGCAAGTTGGACATTGCGTAAAATTCATCATGTTCCAAAGAACATAAAGCTTCATAGACAGATTCTTTAATGTCACTCATAGATGTTACGACAATCTTATTCTATTTAATGTGGGCACATTACAGTTAGTATACATTACATACATCAAATGGGAGCCGATATATACATTGATAAAACGAAGACATTATTATGTTGGCTCTGTTGCAAATCAGCAATTATTTCCTATAACAGGTCGATGTAATAATTATTCTTATATAACATTTTTAAACCTAAAATTCCATTGAAATATTAATTTATGAATAATATTCGCAGAACTGTTTTAATCATTGCACAGTCATGTGAAGACAATGACCTCCGAACTGGTTTTTGTAGGGCTGGGACTGAGCGGTACCGACGGAATGACCGTTAAAGCTCTCAATGCTCTGAAAGAATGTGACAAGATCTATGCCGAATTCTATACATCCACTTTGATCGGTACAAGTATATCCGATCTCGAAGCGGTGATCGGAAAAGAGATCATAAACGTTTACAGACCGCAGGTCGAAGAAGGCGAGGACATTATCAACGATGCTCTCACCCAGAGGGTCGGATTCGTCACCGCAGGCGACACGATGCTTGCAACCACCCATGTTGATCTGAGGATCCAGGCTAAAGAGCTCGGAATACCGGTCAGGGTATTCCACGGGATCTCTGTATTCGGTGCTTGTCCGACGTCGCTCGGACTCCAACCGTACAAGTTCGGAAGAACTGTCACTTTACCGTTTTTAGAAAAAGGTTACCAACCGAAATCCCCCTATGACAATATCAAAGAGAACAAAGACCGCGGTCTGCATACTATGGTCCTTCTCGATATCCGTGCCGATGAGCTGAGATACATGACCGCCCACCAGGCGATAGAGTGGCTCATAGAAGGGGAGAACAAATGGAATGAAGGACTGATCACGGAGAAAACGCTCATATGTGTCGCATCCATGATAGGATCCCCCGAGGAAAGGATAGTCGCGGGATATCCGCAGGACCTTCTGAAAAAGGACATAGGATCGCCGTTGCAGACACTGGTGATCCCGGGGAACTTACACTTCATGGAAGCATATGCTTTGGTGGACTTCGCGGGGGCTCCGCAAGAGATCGTAGAGGAGGAAGATTAAATGGCAAGATGCGTGCGCGTTTCGAAGAGGGATGGGGAATATATCAGGGCATTGCTCATAGACACCGGGTTTTTGGACCCGGACCACAAGATCAAAGCAGACGGTGATTCCCTTCTTCTGCCCGTCCTCCGTGATGTGGACGGTTTCGAGACCCTCGAAGCGGATCTGGAGGTCCAGGCGCACGCAATTACGGATTACAGGGAATTCGTCAATATCCCTGATGTCCTGAAAGGAGAACTTCCCAACTCGTACGATGTCATCGGAGATGTGGCGATCATCAAATTCGATCCGAACCATCCGAACAAACACGAGATCGGTGAAGCTCTGCTCAGAGTAACACCCAGCCTCAGGACCGTAATGCTAGATGCCGGAGTGAAAGGGGAATTCAGGATAAGGGACCTGGTACAGATAGCCGGTACCGGGGGTTCTGAGACCATCCACAAAGAATTCGGGGTCAGGATGATAGTCGATCCCGCGAAAGTATACTTCAATCCGAGACTGGCGACCGAGAGGTCGAGAGTGGCGGGAGAGGTCAAGGACGGTGAGGTCATCATCGATATGTTCGCCGGTGTCGCTCCTTTCGGTCTTGTCATAAGCAAACACGCCAAACCCGAGATCATCTACTCCATCGATCTCAATCCGGATGCTGCGGGCTTCATGCAGAGGAACATCGAAGCGAATCATGTTACGAACATCGTTCCCATAACCGGGAACGCCGCCACTGCCGTTAACGATCTTCCCGAAGCGGACAGGATAATCATGAATCTGCCGCACATGGCCGATCTGTTCCTGCCCCATGCTCTGAAGAAGCTGAAAACGGGCGGAATTATCCACCTTCACAAGATTGTGGAGAGATCGGAGACCGAATGGTTCGCGAAGAAGTTCATCGCGGATTCGGAATTGTCCGGATACAAAATACACATAGCCAGGTCTGCAGAGTTGAAGACCTATTCTCCGACAATGAGCGTCTACGTGTTCGATATCGTGAAGGACTGAGGATCACTTCTTCAGCGGATCCAGCGTAACGCCGGTCTGTCCCTGATAGTTGCCGCTCCTTTGGGCGTAATCCTTATCGGATTCGGACGTGAGCGTCTCGAATATCATCTGACAGAATCTTTCGCCTATAGGGATCTCCACAATATCGTCTGAAGCGTTGAACGCTCCCAAAGTGAGTGTTCCTTCGAATCCCGCATCGATCTTACCGAAGGCACCGATGCAGCCTTTTCTGATCCATGTGGTCCTCAACCAGAGCTGTGCGCAGATATCCTTGGGCATTCTTACTCTTTCGACAGTGGAAACATAGAACATGGTTTTCGGAGGGATTCCGACAATGCCTTCTTTCTTGACTTCAGGATCACCTCTGACGGAGATCTCGGAAATCCTGAGATCATAACCGTTCGGGGTCAGTCCTCTTTCATGATAGTCGCTAATCCCGAGATATCCGGTGCGCATGCCTTCCAGAATGCTCTTGTCGGAGAGTATTGTCATGAGTCACTGAATCGGTTTGTGATTAATAAATTATGACAGGCCGTTCTTCGTATTTCGGCGAATTTCATTCCGATTTGGAGAGATGTGATTTTATGAACGATATTTCGTCCGCTATCATGGGTGCGCGGTCGCCCACGTGGGGATATGCAGCCTCAAAGGCCTTCAATGCACTCTCAAAATCTCCGGAGTCCTCTTTTTCTATGCCGAGTCTCACCGCGGAGATTGCCAGTTTTCTGCTCATATCTTTTGCAGTATTCTTATCCTCGCCCGGTGGCAGAATATCTGCGGCTTTAACGGCATATGCGAGGGCACCAAGGACATCTTTTTTGAGAACGAACAGGTTGGCCAATGATAAGTTAGCCATACCGACTCCTTCCGAATATCCGAATAGGTCTGATGTTTTTTCGGCAGTTTCGAATAAATGGGCTGCAGAATCATAGTCACCTTTGGAGATCATATCCACGGCCGAATTATTGAGGCTCTTCAACCCTTCTGTGATGATCAATATGCGTTCATCGGTCATTCATATTCCTTCTTATAACGTCATTTCATAATTCAGGTAAACTTCGATTCCATTGAACCTTCGAAGTCATCGATCTTCCCTTTTCCTTTTTTCTTGGGTTCCATCGGCATTTCGTCTTTGTCGTCAAAATCATCCTTCTTCTTTTTTCCAGAATCCATGGACATGTCATCATTTTGTTTTTCGCCTTCGAAGTCATCCTTCTTCTTTTCTTTGGGATCCATCGGCGTGTCGTCTTTCTTGCCCTTCGGAGAGCTATTATCGGTCTTGCCGTCAAAATCATCTTTTTTACCGGATTCCGTTGAAATATCCTTTTTCTTGTCCTTCGGAGGATCGTCATCTTCCCTGCCGTTAGAATCATCTTTCCGTTTTCCTTTGGAATCCATTGGCATGTCATTTTTATCTTTCCCGTCGGAGGACGGTATACGCTTTTTATCGAATGCCTCTCTGCTTTCTTTTCTGGCAGGCTTCTTTTTTTCAGGTGCAAATTCCGAATCAAAATCTGCGAGTGAATTTTCATCATCGGACACATCACCGAGAGCTGGGAATCCCTTTCCCATGATTTCGTCCTGACTTTTCCTCAGGAGATCCGTCTCTTTTTTTGATGTGTCAGAATCATGATCGATTACAGGCTCCGGCTCTTTGCAAATCGCCTCTTCTTCAGACCAAAATTCTTCTCTGAGACCTTTTCTTCTTTTTGCATCGGCATATACTGCATACCGTTCATACTCCCAAGGTTTGGTCTTATGGGGCCAATATTCGTATATTCTATGTCCGATCGGTACATCTTTTATTGGTTCGGCTTCTCCGTCCAAACTGTACAGCCATGACATTATGTCCGGAGAAATACTGATTTTCCACGGTTTGCTGTTTTTTCCGGAGGGTATGCTATCACTGGCCGAGAACAGGCGTATTGTCTGATCCTGATCCGCACCTCCGAGATATCTGTTAAGATTCTCATGGCCCATGATACAAAACTTGGATGCGGTCATGCAGAGCGAGAATGCCTTGAATTCTTCGGCTCTACCCTTTATGCCATATCCCCCGAAGTCATTCAATAGCCGGTTTTTCACATTAACAGGAAATATCAAAGGCTCTTCCAGTAGCGGCAGATATTTCGGACCGTTACAGATCTCAATTATGTCGGTCAGCCATTCAGGCAGAAGTCCCATGACGAGATCTTTCAGGGGCCGGGTTATTCCGGTTATGAAATTGTCCACCTCCGATGACAGCCATGTTAAGAATTCCCGCATACTATCTACGAGGAAGTCTGCACTGTTGCCTAAAAATTCAATAGCACCGGCTACAAAATCGGGCAATTCATTGATGACTGCGGTCCATAAATTCGCCGGTGTGTTCACAATAAAATTTTCAATATTCGTGGCAACTGATGTGGTCAGTTCTATCTCTTCTAAAAGAGTATCCTGGGTTATTTTTGTCCATACATCAATCCACTTTTCCACGGATATGTTAAACGAATTGGCCAAAACAGACAATATTTTTGCTATTACAGGGGAACCGGATTTACTGGCTAGATCCCCGAGATAGTCACGAACGGAGGCCAATATGTATATGGGTTGTGGTATCAGGATGTTTGGTTTATTCAGATATCTGTCGAGCGGCAGCCCAAGTTCTTTCCCCGTTTTCAATAACAAGGTTTTCTTATCATCGGATGCAATGAAGTCAAAAAGATCAACGGTCGCTAAGCCGCCTATTATTTTCGTAAGGTCATTGAACGTTCTCAGATATTCCTTAAACGGCTCTGTTTTTGGAAGTTGTTCGGCTGTTGATCCGCCGATCGTTAAGAGAGTCTGATACGACGTTAGAATATCATTTCTGCGTTCTTCGGGCATCCGATCCGAAGGTATGTTTTTCATGAATTTTTCTATACCTCTGATATCTGAAAAACACGAGGCCAGAAATTTGACAGGTACAGCAATTCTCCGGTCATTTTTCGGTATCAATTTTTTATCCAGTCTGCTGTCCATATAGGTTTCGACCAGCATGTGCCTAGCGATTATCATGGGGGCTTTTACGGTAGAGATTATTTCGCTAAGGGCAGGATATGATCCGTGTGCGTATTCGTTCACATATCCGTGACCGAACATATCTGCACAGTAATGAGTCATCCACCCTAAAAGAAAAGCATAGATCTTCTCGCGATCTGGATTGTTTTTATCCAATTTCAGAAAACATTCGAATAAGTATGATACCCATACTCCGGAGTCGTGAGAGTGTATGATCATCTGACCGATCAGAGGATCAGGTAATAAGTCAGGCCCCATAGAGCCACCTCTGAAGTACTTCTTGTTCTTCAGAATGGCATCCGATATATCCTTGGGCACGGTGCACTCGAAATCCTTCAGCGGGAATTTCAGCGGTTTCTCATCATCTCTGAGGTATTCTTTTGTTATATCGCCGGCCGAGGAGAGATACTCCGATATGTTGACCGGAGTGAGAGACGAGATGTTTTTCTGTATCTTTTCTGTAAACTCGACGATGCTTTTACGGATTTCCGCGATTGTGGGATCGTCCGTTACATTTTCGAGTTTTTCCTTGACTGTTTTTCCATCCTCGGCAAGGACTTTGAAAGGCTCTCTCAGCGTACCGCTGGAATAGTAGCTGCCGAAGCGTTCAACATCACGTCTGATTATTATCCTGCCTTTTTCCAGATCCTCGATCAAAAGGTTGGCAAGATACAGATGTGTCAATAATTTCATGAGTAGGGCCCCGCACTCACCGGATGCATCAGCCCCGTTCCAGGTAAACAGTTCCGCCGTCACCGGGACGGCGGAGTTGTTGATGTTGTGAATGCCTTTCGGACTTACTTATTGATCTCCAGTTTTTTCAGTTCCAGGGCTGCCTCTGATTTCTTAATTTCTGTTTCGAATAACAGTTGCTGTCTCTGGGCCCTCAGATCCATAAACCTCTGCACGGTGGGATTGGGCGGTAACGGGACCAGGCGTACGCGTAACGTACTGGTAGCTTCCTCAGAGAAGTTGTATTTGCTGGTGTAGTTGGCGTTGATCGTTGTCGTCCGCACCGATGAGGTTTTCTTTGTTTTGCTGTTGTTCTCGTTCGTGTATTCGTAGCTATCCTCGTATTCGCGGTCTGTACTTGTGGATATTGCCATTTTGACTTCGATTATGGCATCCGTGAACTGATAGAATGTCGGCTGGAATCCCGCACCGATCATTGAGGTGATCATTTCGCCCTCTTCTCCCTTTTCATTTATGTACGGTATGTGTACCGGGGCTTTCTTTGCATCCCCCATTATCTTCATTATTTCAACGGATGACCTGTCAAGTTCTGCCTGTGATGTTGCAACCGCCGAGGCCAGTTGGGTCACCATTTCTCCGAAGGGCACATTCAATACTTCTTGTCCTATTCCCATTTAAATCCCTCCTTATTTCGAATCAGCCGGATCATCTTTCGGCGGGTCATCGTTCGATGTAGTTTTTCCATTTTCCTCTTCGATCTTTTCCGCAATTTCTGCCTGTTTTTTCTGTATTTCCAGTTCGGCCTTCTTTATTTGGAGATCGAATTCCTGTTGGATCATCTGGGCTTTCATCTCCAGGAGTTTCTGCATGAAGGTACTGGGTGGTACGGGGGTGATTCTGGTTCTCAGAAGACTGGACCCGCTTACCTCATAAGAGTACTTAGAACTGTATGATGCGTTCACCGACGCGGAGAAACAGCCGAATCCTCCTTTTGCCTCCGTTTTTATTGAGGCTTCCGAGCTTGTAGCCATGGTTATTGCCATTTTGACTTCTATTATGGTGTCCGTGAACTGATAGAATGTCGGCTGGAATCCGGCACCTATGAGAGAAGTCTTGATCTCCTCGTTTTTGTTGGTCACATCGGGAAGGGAAATGGGATATTTCTTTGCATCCCCCATGTTCTTCGCAATCTCGCAGCTTATCTGGTCCATTTTGAACTGACCCTCGGCTATTGCCGATGCCAATTTCACTACCATTTCGGGAAATGGTACATTCAGTAACTCCTGTCCTACGTTTGTCATTTATTTCCTCCCTCTTCTTTCTCTCCGTGTTTAGGTTTATTTCGGCACTGCTCTGATGGATATCTTGAACGTGCTCATGCTTTCGCTGTTATTGGATGCGGGGTCGGCGGTAACGAATTTAAGGTCCGTTCCGTCGGTGAACACCTGTGTCTTCAGGTCCACATCCATTCCGTTTATCAGATAAGATACAGGAACTCCGGCGGCAGAATCCCCGACCGGCCTGGTATTGAACGAGTCCACAACTTTCGATAAGTAATTGGACAGATCTTCCGGGGTGTATGAATTACTAAGCTTCTTCCTTGTGTTCTCACGTTCTTTCTGAAGTTCTTCCTGATAGCGTACTGCTGTCTTTCCATTTTCGTCGCGTTCATTCTGAACATTCAGAAGAACGTCACCGTATTTCACGAGCTCAGCCCTCAGGTCGGATATTTCTTTGTTGACCTCTGTAGCCGATCTTGACGGTCCGGAGGTCTTCAGGTCACTCACTTCTTTTGACAGCAGATCCACTTTCGATCTGAGAACCGAGTTTTCTGCATTAAGCGAGTCCACTGTTTTTCTCACGGCAACATTGTCTTTCTCTAATGTGGCAGCAGTTCTCTTATTATCTTCCTGTAACTGCGTTATGGTGTTGTCTCTGGTCCTGATCTCGGTTTTCAGGGAAGCAATCTCCACGTTTTCATTATTTCTTAACCCGGTACTGGCTGTTCTGAGTTCATCAACTTCTTTGGACAGTACAGTGATCTTTGATTTCAGTGACGTATTCTCGCTGCTCAATGTAGCAACCGTTCTTTCATTTTCCTTCTGCAACTGTGTTATGGTGTTGTCCCTGGTCCTGATCTCGGTTTTCAAAGAAGTGATCTCTTTGTTTTCATCTGCTGTGGGTCCAGTCGTTCCGGGGGTGGTTTTCATACCACTTATCTCTCTGGATAGCGTATCCACCTTCGATCTGAGTTCCGAATTCTCTTTGGTTAAAGCAGAGGATTTTTCCTGATCTGTCTGTATGACGTTATCTCTGACCTGGATCTCGTTCTGAAGGCTGGCCAGATTGTTTCTTAGCGCATTCAACTCACTGGATAACGAATTATTTTTTGATGCGAGTGCATTCTTTTCATTATTCAGGGTCTCCGCATTATTCTTGAGAATCGCATTGTCCTTTTCCAATGACTCTATTTTCTGTGTAAGAACGGAATCCGTGTTTACCGAATCACGGATTCTATCCAGAGGGGATTTGACGGGAGTGGGGGTCATTATTATTCACTTCTCCTCACGTTGATATTGATCGTAGCATCGGCCAAAACTATCTCTCCTTCGGCAACGGATACGTAAACAACTTCACTGGTCTTTCCGTTGCCCGGTTTTCCAGTAACCGTTTCGAACAGCGCATTGACATTTGCCGAAGACAATACGTTCTTCGCTTCTTCTATGCTCAATCCTATGATTTTGGGGACAACTACGACTGAAGGGGACGGTACCGGGACGAATCTGATCCGTAACGTGCTTTCTTCTTTTGTTTCTGTTTTGTAAAAGTTATTGGAGGCATTGGACGGTGTTACCAGAAATCTTCTTTTGGGCGTACTGTTCGGTTCACTCTTTTCCGATACCATGGAATATTGCATCTTGAGCGTGAACTCCGCCTCCGGCATGACATACCAGGTCGCATTAATTCCGCACTTGGACAGAAGTTCGTCTTTGAGTATTTCTTTTTGCGCATTGAGTGCGGCATAGTCCAGTTGTTTCTGTGCACCTGCAAGTCCCTCTCCCAGATTGCACAGGATCTCCGACAGATCGGAATAGAATTCGCCGACAGGAGTCTGAGGGCTGGGTTCAGTCTGCGGAGGAGTACCTTTCGTCCTAGAAATAATGGTATTATCTATCGTATCTGCTTTTTCCGGTGCCATTTGCCCCTCTCTTCTATAAAATAAAATCCATGTGGCGATATATATATCGATTTTCTAAATTGATAAATATAAGAAATTGAAATCAGCATTTAGAATATACAACATAGTGAAAAATACATAATGGATGTTTTTCCTGAGATCGGGTGTGATATTATCGGAATAAACGGATAAGACGAAAGATATGTTTAAATTTGTACATTCTATTCGCACACTTCCATCAATCCGATTACGTTGTTCATGGGCGCAATGAATTATGTAAAAATCCGATCCGTGATGTACTGCAGATTGTGATAATGTGATGTTACGCTGTATGAAAAACTGTTTTTACGGAGATCTAACAGTGCCCATCAATCCCAAAGCACTGTCCGAAGGGAAAGTTGTAAGATCCTTCTCGTCCACGGTGGAATTCAAAGTGGTGGGCCGGCAGCATCTTTTATCGAAGAAGGAATGATTATTTCTTAACACGCACATGCGGTCAGAAACTGTCCAGTCTCCCCGCCGTGCGTGATTTTTTTTCGAAGTATTTGAAAGTGAACAGAGATATTACAAAGAATATCGCTCCGAGAAGTATCATCATTCCCAGCGGTTCCGCAAGATCGGCGATGCTTGCCCCGTTGACCGCGTCCCTGGTGGCATCCACCGCATATGTCAGCGGCATGCAGTACGAGACGGCCTGTACCCATTCCGGAAGGTATGAAACGGGGAAGTTGACACCGCTGATCAGAAGCCCGATGTATGCGACGACGTTCGCGATTATCGCCGATGTCCTGAGATGGAGTCCCACTCCTCCGATCACCATCCCCAATCCCGTCAGGGAAAGACACGTAAGGATCATTATTATGATGACCGCCAGGAAATTACAGCTGGCGAAGCTCACTCCGAAAATGAACGCCGCATACGACAGGGACAGAGTGACGCTGACCATTCCGCTGAATATGCTGAAGACGGACATTCCGATGAAGATCGTGAACATCGATGAAGGCGATTGCATCAAAGCTCCCAAAGTACCGACGTGTTTCTCCACGCTCGGTATCTCGGCCACGGAGTACAACGTGGTCGCCGCAATACTTTGGACCGCATTTCCAATGACGACATACGAAACCGTGGCTTCAGGGTTGTCAACATAATCGGCAAGCACGGTGAAGAAGAACATTGTAAAGAATGTAGTCGCCAATATCTGGATGAGCCAGAACACCGGCGGAGTGACCGTGAATCTCGAAATGAAAGTGATCTTCGTCGTCGAAGCGATGATCCTGGCGGTCTGAGTTGCACTCATATCAGTACCTCGTGGCGCTTCCGCTATTCAATATCTTGCGTTCAACGGTCTTCATTATGAAATATGCGATCACAAGCATTACGGCGGACAATCCGAGCATAACTGCCAGGTCGATCACGATACTCGTACCGAACATGCTTTCCCATCCTGACCCGATGGCGGCACCCCTAATGGCATCCACTCCCCATGCCGGAGCGAGGATGTAGGAAACGTACTGCAACCCGTGCGGCAGGACGGTTATGGGAACAAGTGCTCCGCTCAGCACGTATATGGGATATTCCGCAATCACCGAAAGCACTCTCCCCATCCTTGTGAGGACGAATGCGGTCGCGATCAGCATTCCTACGCAGGATAGCGAGAAAAGAGTAAGGAGCAGAGTAACGAAGAACAGTACGGGATCCGCAAGAGTAAGGCTCGTTCCGAACATGACTTCGGCGACCACGAAGACCGCAAGGGCGTTGACCAATCCGATAAATGTGTTCCAAGCGGATCTTCCTACGAGAATATCGAATATCCCTGTCGGCGAGATCATCATGGATTCCATGGTACCGTTCATCCTGTCGTAGGAGATGGTGAAGCTGGAAGCGAACAGGGTGTTGGCCCACATTCCCAGCACACCTCCCCCGAGCACCGCCTGCAATACGATCGGCCCGTCGACCTTGCCCGTGCCGCTGTACATGAACAGCATGACCATTGTGAAAAGGAACGGTGATACCAGACTGGGTATAACCCACTGCGGATCCGCAAAGAACTGAGTGTATTGCTGCTTGAACCCTGCGGAAACGGCTCTGAAGTTCATGCTTCGTCCCCGCTCACTAGTGTGAGATAAGCATCTTCCAAAGTAGGCTCCTCTATTCCGATGCTTTTGATCCTGTACGGAAGGAATGCGCTTTCATAGGAGCCGAGATCCTCGTCTTCCTTTCTTACGTTCAGTTTTGTAAGATACCTTCCGTTGAGTAATCTGCTGGTTGTAATGTCTATGCTGGCACTTAGGGATGATACAGTTGCCGCCGGATCATCCTCAGTTGTAATCTGAATGCATGTTACATCGGATATCGAGTTTTTGATCTCATCGACATTCCCTCTCCCGACCACTTTTCCGCGGGAGAGGATGATCATGTTGCTGCACAGTTCTTCCGCTTCGAACATGTAATGTGTGGTAAGTATGACTGTGGTACCGTGGTCCGATAATTTGCGGACCAATGCTCTGATGCCCTGCGATATCTCAGGATCCAATCCTATCGTAGGTTCGTCAAGGAACAGGATCTCCGGACTGTTGATCAGAGCGCGGGCGATGTGTATCCTCTGTTTCATCCCTCTCGAATAATTTTCTACTTTGATATCCGCCGATTCGGTAAGTTCGACAAGTTCGAGAAGGTGTGTAATGAGCTTTTTCTGATCTTTTTTGGGGATACTGTAAAGGTCGGCGAAGAATTCAAGATTCTGGCGTCCGGAAAGGCGGTAATAGAGGCCTCTTTCTCCTCCGGAAACCATGTTGATACGTCTGCGGAGCGTGCGGACGTTCTTTTCTTTCACGACATCGAATCCGAGCACTTCCGCTTTTCCGGAGGTGGGTGTTAGAAGTGTGCAGAGCATTTTTATAGTGGTTGTTTTACCTGCGCCGTTCGGTCCGAGTATCCCGTATATTTCTCCCTTTTTCACCTTGAAAGAAATGCCGTCGACGGCTATTTTTTCAGGGGATCCCGGGACGAACGATTTGTATGACCTTGTTAGATTCTCTGCAACAATGGCATACTCTGGCTCGTTCATGAGTGAAAATGTAGGTACCCTTTATAGATATTTTGTAGTTTTTCCGAAAATCCCTGTCCGACGGAGAAGATGTGAAGTAAGGTTAGTGATACTATCCATCCAAGTTGGATATATTTTCCAAGTCTTTTTATACAAGTGAGTTGGTTAATAGTTCCAATAGGCAATCGGCCTTAGGTGATAATATGGCAAAAGGGACAATTATAGCAGTGATCGTTGTGGTCGTGGTTGTTATAGCCGCGGCCGGGGCGTTCTTCCTTCTGAAGGGAGACGACAGCGATCCAGACAGGGTTACGTTCCTCGTCCAGGATGATGAGGGCGTGTATTTCTGGATCGAGGGAAGCGGAGAGACCGTACAGGATGCGTTCGTCGATGCATTCTCTGCGTATCCCAAAGGAACACTTGAGACAAGTCCATACGGAATAAGTACACTATTCGGTGTAGGCACAACCCAGGATCCCGTTTCTAATAATTACTCATGGTGGGGACAGTTCTCGTGGGAAGACGACGCATGGACATATAATGCCACTGCATCAATGCCTGGCATCCTTTCTAAAGATACAGACTATTTCCTTGTGATCTACGGAGAAGGGACAATGGACGGAATAGTCGTACCCGCAGGAACGGCTACGCCGAAAGATGCGAAGGTCTGGGACGGAAGCACGAAGGGAACAGTGTTCACGATCGCATCATCGACTGGACTGTACTTCAAGATAAACGGTTCTTCCAGTGAATCACTGATCAAAGCGTTCAACGAAGCAAGTGCCAAGTACAATGTGCCGCTCGTCAACACGGAAAGTATAGAATACGGACAGGGAATAGATTCCCTGTTCGGACTCGGAATGGATCAGGATGCCGAAGGTAACTGGCTCTACTGGGCCCAGTACGGTGTCAACGCGGGCGCATGGGAAGCAACCGTCGAGGGAATGTCATCACTGAAAAGTGCCGACTACCCCAAGTTCCTGGTACAGTATAACGGGGACCCGGCCGATATTCCGGTGTGATTAATAAGGTAAACTGACAAACCCATTCCAAACCCTTTTCAACCATTTTAATAATCATACGGTGAACAGCGTGAAGAACAACTCGGCGAAAGTGGCGATATCCTTAGTGCTTATCCTGATAGGGGCCTCTCTGGCAGTAACCATGTCGTCCACGTCATCGTATGTAAGGAACGCCGACGGTCTGATCATCGATTTCGGTGACAGGGATATAACATATTCTGCATTGGATGCTTCTGAGTATCCCGATGCCTATTCTGCTTTGGAATACGCATGTTCATCGGAGGGATTCGTGCTGGATTCCGATGGAAAGACTGTCACTTCCATCGATGGTTTTCCTACTGCTTCACAGCAGTCCTCGTGGGGATTATACGTAACGGAAAAGGGAAAGACCGTATGGACCGAGGTGACAGGTGATCCGTCAGAGATATTACTGACAGATTACTCCGCAGTCGCATGGGGATTATGTTCGAACGGTCAGACCCCTATGCCGGCGGTAGATTCCACCGGGGTCAATTTCTACGGTTACGGCCAGGCGAAAAGGATCGTTACCCTTGCTCCGTCCGTGACAGAGACAGTTGTCGCTATCGGCGGATTGAATGCCATAGTCGGAACCGATCTGTACAGCGATTATCCGCGGGCACTTGTAGAGGCACAGAATAAAGGGGCCATTGCAATAGTCGGCGGATACACAAATCCGAGCTTCGAGCTGATCGTTAAAGAGAATCCCGATCTCGTTGTATGCCTGGCCAGTCAGGCAGCTCACATATCAATAGCGGAAAAACTAAGGGCCAGAGGAACAAACGTAGTCGTGTCCAATGAGGGAGAAAGTATCGAGACCGTCTACGAGAACACGTACATCATCGGAACCGGAATGGGTTACGAGTTGGGAAGGGACAGAGTGATTGATGAGATGGATTTCGCATTCGGAACAATAAGTGATATCCTGGCCGACGATTTCCTGATAACCTATCCCAAAGTGATGATAACACTGTCGACGGTCAAATCCCCATGGGTGTCCGGATCCAGCACATACCTGTCCGACATTCTGGATTTCGTCTATTCAACGAACATTTACGAAACAGTCAACGGTTGGCAACAGGTCAACAGCGAGTCGATCCTGATGTACAATCCCGATTACATACTCATTGTGGGGTATGAAGGATCCCCCACACAAGATGAATACCAGAAGATGCTGGACGGTCTTCCGGCAGAATGGAAGAGAACAGGTGCATTCAAGAACGACCGTATTTACGTTTTCGAGGAGTCCGCAGCAACACTCGCTTCACATCCGGCACCGCGGGTCGTGCAGATCACAGAACTGATCGCAAGGATACTGCACCCGGAAGCATTCGATGACGGTATCGCCGTCCCCAACTATTTCGGGGACAATTTCAAAGATTTTCTAACAATTACAAAAGAAATGGATTTCAGTTGAGTGATTAGATGAGGACAAAATATTACGTGATCATATTTGCGCTGGCACTTCTGCTGATTCCCGCGTCATTCTCCACTGTTTCGGACGGTGAGGTCGATGACGGTAAAATGGTCCTCATCGATATGGGCAACGGAGAAACATATTGGATCTCCGCAGACGCATCCCAACCTACTGCCATGGGTGTCATCAAAAGTGCGTTGGATAAACTGGAATTGACATACGAACAGTCCGGATCTACATTCACGATAAACGGTATCAATTCCACAGTTGTCAGCGGTTCCGGCGGTTCGGTCAGTTCATTATGGAACTATTACGTCTGGACAGGCAGCCAATGGTTGAAAACAGCTCTTGATGTTTCTACAGTATATTCCGGAAGCAGCATTGCATTGGGATTCTACTCATCTTACGGAATTCCTATCGAAACACCGGATTATCAGTCATCATGGGTAATGACAAGAGGGGATGCGGTTCAGTCAGCCTCACAGACGGCAATCCGTTCCAGTGAAGATGCGGTTAAGGCGTTCGAGAAAAGCTACGGCGATAAGAATATGGTCTGTGGATCGCCGCTCGTGGCGGGAGATAAGGTATTCGTTGTTGCAGGAGGAAGTACGGACGGTACAGGACCGGCACTTTACGCATACGACAGATTCTCGTTCGAAGAACTGTGGCACTTCGAATATCCTGAAGGGGCAGGTTATGAAACGGCCACGGGGGCCATAGCAGGAGGGTATTACTTCCTTCCCGCTACCGAAGGTCATCTCTACCGTATACCTTTGAGTGGCCCCGGGGACGGGAATGCGGATGTAAGATCCTTAGAAATACCTCTGACAAGGGATCATCCGCTTCTCGGAAACTCATACGCTTCAGGTCCGTCATCGCTTTCATTCGATTCCGGCGTCCTGTATTTCGGTTCCAGTAACGGTTATGTCTATGCCGTAGACCCCGGATTCGGTCCCGCATACAACATGAAGGTCCTGTGGAAGACCGCTGTGGGCGGGTCTATCTATTACATGAATGCCATGGTCTCAGGGAACCAGATCTATGTGGGAGCACTTGACGGTACATTGTATGTGATCAACAAGACCAACGGGAATCTTCTTACTTCAGAGACGGTATATACAATAACGGACAGCAGAGGCAACACCACCGGAGGTGTGAATGTGCCAGTAGTCGTCGGTGACAGTATTTTCGTACCCTTCGATGACGGCCGCGGAATGAACAATCTGAACGGCGGAATAGCCATTTACAAATTCGATGCGGTCACCAACACACTGACGCAGACATCGAAAACCATGGATACCGGACTGACAGGAAGTTTCATCCTTCCGGTTATTAATGATGGATTCAAAGGAGTATATTTCACAGCTATCAATGCCCCGTTGGGGAGGATGGACCTCAACGGTGATTTCGTCGTATTGAACGAGCAGTTCGGGACCGTCAAAGCAGGACTTGTTCTGGTGAACGGAGATACGGTAATCCTTACGGATTACAACAGAGGCCAATATATTTACACTCTCGATCTAGACGGGAACATAAAAGGAAAGTTCCAACAGCCGGAAGCGGTCGACGACTATGTCATGGCCGCACCTACCGTGATCGACAATTACATTTATTCCGGGACCGACGGCGGATTCTATTCGATCGAAGGAGAACTTGTTCCCGAACCTGCTCAGGAATCATCAGGCATATCATGGTGGATCGTAGCACTGCTCATTCTTGTAGTTCTGATAGTCGCTTTCGTGGTGTATTCTTTCCACATAAGAAAAACAAAGAACATGTCCGGATCCTCATACCTTAAACAGCGTTTAGGGCAGATCACAGGTACCAATGATTCTCGTTTGTCAAAGACGAAACAGAATAAACGTAAACTGGCAGTGGTTCTGATAATAGGAACGATAGTATCGTTCGTGATGTTCCTGATGTGTCTGTCATTCGGACCGTACAACATTCCCATGGGCGAGGCGTTGTCATCATTGGTATCGGCGATCGGAAAAGGCGGTAACAATCTGACGGATCAGGAAGTACTCGTCTATCATTCCCGTCTTCCCAGGGCGATAGCCGCGGTGGGTGTGGGAATGGGGCTGGCAATTGCGGGTTCGATATATCAGGCGATCATCCGTAATCCGTTGGTCGATCCTTACATAATGGGTGTATCGTCCGGAGCCGGAACCCTGGCGGTCGCCGCTATCACGGCTAATTTCACGTTCTTCGGATTGCTTGCGGGAACCAACTTCGCCATGCCGATCATGGCCATAGTCGGAGGATTGTTCGCATTCGGCGTAACGATGCTCCTCGCCGAGAAGGCGGGAGGATCATCCACCAATTATGTTCTTGCGGGAGTTGTTGTAGGCCTTGCATTCTCGTCGCTTATGACCGTACTGATGACCACGGCGAATTCGGATAAACTGCACAGTGCCATCAACTGGCTCTACGGCAGTTTCTCGTCTATCGGATGGGACACCGTTTGGCTGGTCTTCTTCCCTGCGTTGTTCCTGTCGTTCATACCGTTGTTATGGGCCAAGGAAATGAACCTCGTCCTTCTGGGAGAGGATCAGGCGCAGCAGATGGGACTGAATGTCAAGAGGTTCAACAGATGGATGCTCATTCTTGCGTCAATACTTACATCGATATGCGTTGCATTCGTGGGAATAATCGGGTTCGTCGGACTCGTCGTTCCGCACATATGCCGTATGATCCTGGGAGGCGACCACAGGTTGGTACTTCCCGCTTCGATAGTGGTGGGTGCGGCCCTTATGTTATTCGCCGATCTGGTAGCAAGGATGATATGGATACCGATCGAGCTGCCGGTGGGTGCGATAACAACGATAATAGGAGTGCCTGTGTTCGCCTATCTGCTGATAAAGAGAGGGAGGATGTACGATGGATGAAGTGCCGCTCCTCGAAATGAGGAATCTGAACAAATTCTACGAAGACGGATTCCATGCGGTCAAGGACGTTTCGTTCAAAATAGGTGCAGGGAGACTGGTCGGGCTTATCGGTCCGAACGGCTGTGGGAAGACCACGATGATGAAATGTGTCAACAAGATGCATGCGATGTCATCGGGAGATATCCTTCTCGACGGCAGTTCCGTGGTGCCGATGGGCGCGTCCGAGATCGCAAAGAAAGTATCCAACGTTCCTGCGGAGCTCAGGAACAGTTTCGGTCTTACGGTTTACGAAACTATTATGCTCGGCAGATATCCGCACCTGAAGAATCTGTGGTGGGAAACGGATAATGATGAATCCGCGGTCATTGATGCACTTAAAAAATTCGGTGTAGAGAGACTAATGGACAGGCCGCTCAATATGCTGTCGTCGGGAGAGAGACAGCGTGTCCTGATTGCCAAAGCATACGTTCAGGAGCCGAGACTGATGCTGGTCGACGAACCGACTTCTCACCTCGATATGAAATACAAGCTGGAAGTGATGGAATACCTCAGCGCGATGGTCGAGAAGGATATGACCGTCCTTGTGGCAGAGCACGACATTTCGCTTATGGCGAGATACTGTCAGCAGTGTATAATCATGAAAGCGGGAGAGATCATCGCCATAGGGGATCCGAAAGAAGTGATCACCGAAGATCTGATAGAGGAAGTGTACGAAGTCAACGCATCTGTGGGTTTCGACCGTGACGGCGAGCTGTTCGTACTACCGAAGAAATTCGCCGGGAAGCATCACCTCTGAGATCACTGCGGATGTGCAACAGGATTTATAATCCAACCATCATACATGGGAGGATAGAATGAGCTACGCAAAAAAGGCCCTGGCAGCCCTACCGAAGACAGTCCACGGGGGACAGGCGTGGAAGATAGAAGGGATCGAGGATTACAGCCATAATCTCAATCCGTTCGGCCCGCCTGAATGTTTACCCGAGATAGTCGCGGAAGCGTTAGGCGAGGTCGGCCATTATCCGGACGACTCGTGTCACGTTCTGAAAGAGACGATCTCGAAGGAATTCGGGGTCGGTACGGAGAATGTGACGGTCGGTGCGGGATCATCCGAGATTATTCGCAATTTCCCAAATGCATTCATTGAAAGCGGAGACAAGGTGCTTCTCAATTCACCATCGTTCGCGGAATACACGCAGCAGTGCAGGATAGTCGGTGCGGATATCCGTTTCAACAAACTGCAGGAAAAAGACGATTTCAGGATAGACAGGGAGAAGATCACCGAAGCCATATCATCAGGGATCAAAGCATTCTATATCTGCAATCCCAATAATCCCACAGGTCGCATCGAACCTAAAAAGAAGATACTGGAGATCGTGAAGGAATGCAGGGACAGTAATGTTCTGGTTTTCCTTGACGAGACCCTTCTGGAGCTTGTTCCCGAACACAAGGAAATATCATGTGCCAGTGAAGTGAAAAGATACAATAATCTGGTCGTTGCGGGGTCGCTAACAAAATCATTCGCCATTCCAGGGATAAGAGTAGGATTCGGGTTCGCAGATCCTTCGCTCATCGAAGCGATGGACAAGATCAGAATGACCTGGAATATGGGTCAGATCGAGCAGACCGTTGCCGATATCCTGATCCGCGACCATATGGGCTATGTAGAGAATGCCGCCCGCATCATGGCGGAAGAGTCCAAGGTCATGCATTCCCAACTGTTGGACATCGGATTCCCCGTTGGGGATATCGCCGATTCATTCTTCTATTTCAATTCCTTAAAATCATTAGGGATTAAATCCGCAGAGTTCCAGAAACTTATGCTTAAAGGCAGGATAATGGTCAGGGATTGTGCATCCTTCGGAGAGCCTTTCGAATGGTTCGTAAGATTCAGCGTTAAAGACCGTCAGCGCAATGATGCTTTCGTCAGCGCCGCGGAGAATGCTTTGAAAGAGCTGAGGTGATCGTATGGAACTCTGGTTCGATGCGATATTAATCGTTCTTCTTGCAATCGTAATAGACCGTATCGGAGAGCCTCCCAACGCTCTGCACCCGCTGAGATGGATAGGCAACACCGTCGGATGGCTGGACCGCCGTATAAAGAACCGGGCATCGAAATGGAACCGCGTATGGGGAATGCTATCGTACTTGGGCGTATTCCTTCTATTTTGGACGATCGCAACACTGATTTGTACTGTTCTCCGCTATTATCTGGCGGATTACACTTTCCAATACGATAACATACAGACATCGTTGGGAGAGATACTCTGGATAGTCGCTTCCGCTGTCATATTCAAGTTCTCGTTCGCGGTATATTCGTTCAGGCATCACTGCAGGCCGATTCAGAAGGATCTGGAAGAAGGCAGGACAGAAGATGCTGCTGCTAAAGTCCAGATGATCGTCAGCCGCAAGACCAAAGGAATGGATGCCGAGCATATAGCATCGTCATGTTGCGAAACGATATCCGAGAATCTTGTGGACAGCATCTGTTCTCCGGTATTCTATTTCGGGTTCCTCGGAGTTCCGGGCGCGGTAATGTTCAGATGTGCTAACCTGATGGATGCGATGTGGGGGTACCTGAACGACAAATACGGTCACCTGGGATTCTTCCCGGCGAAGTTCGATGATGTCCTCGGATATGTAACTTCCAGAATATCCCCCGTGTTCGTTGCATTCACTGCCTGGCTCATGCGTTATAATTACAAAGGAGTTATCGCTGCGGCCATGGAAGAACACCGTAAAACGCCCAGTCCGAACAGCGGATGGCCCATGACCGCGGTCGCTGCGGCATTGGGGATATCCATGGAAAAGAAGGACGTATACGTGATGGGGAAGGGACCGATGCCATCGATAGAAGACATATCGAGATGTTACCGTCTTGTCGAGTGGACATCCATAATCTTCATTCTCGTTATCACTTTGCCGTTGTTCGTTTTCATCGGGGTCCACGTGCAGATCTACATGGAGAATTTATTACACGATTTAATTGAGATGATAATATGAAGTACGTAAAAGGCACGAAGATATTCATGGACGGGGAGATGGCCACAGCCGTTCTGTACCTGACGGAAAGGATGGAAGTACTGAGCAGCGCCGTTCTCAACGGCGGACATAATATCACTGATACTTTGTTCATCATGCAGGTCCCGCATCATCATTTCATAGAGGACCCGATAGGCGAACTCCACAACGTTCAGAAAAAGTACGGAATTCCGGACGATGCGGTGGGATTCATGACCGCTGCGGAGGTGAAGTACGTGTTCTCCGATTCGGAACATGAGTATGAGGGCGTTACGGCATATGCCGCAGCAACCGCCGGGCTCAGCAACCATGTGGTCGCCGGGGATCTCATTGAGAACTGGGACGAGAGATTCAGAATATCCCAGGAGAGGTACAGGATCCTTCTGGCAGGGACTATCAATATCATCGGTGTTTCACCCGTTCCGCTTACCATCGAGGCCAAGATCAATCTTCTGATGCCCATAATAGAGGCGAAATCGGCAGCGTTGGCCGCATTGGGATACAAAGAGACGGGGACGACGTCCGATGCCGTTGCTGTCGTTTCTCCGATAGAAGGTCCGAAGACGGAATTCTCCGGTACCGGCGTCCCCATCGGGATAGCCATGGCACGTTCAGTCAAGGCGGCGGTCATCAGCAATCTGGTGAAGCGCGGGGACTTCCCGTATATCGGGACATTCGTCGACAGACTCAAGGATGCCGGTGTTCCCAGAGAGAAGATGTGGGAGGCCGCATTGGAATTATACATCCCTAATCCGGAGTGGGATACAGCAGAGATAAAAAGGCTGTTCGACGAGAAGCTGGATATTCTCTGCGAGGATATCAACATCTCATCACTGGTACAGGGGGCCATCGCACTCGAGGAACTGGGTAACAAAGACTGTATATGCGCCATGCCGCGCGGTATGTACGCGACGGATCCGATACACCTGATCGCCGACGAGATATTCGGAATGCAGATAGCCCAATACATCGCAGGAACGAGAGGTATTTTCGAGTTCCACCGTTTCGACCGCCACAAACCCGGCATCATCGGAGAGTTGGGGCCGTTCCTCGATGACACTGTATGCGGCCTGGTCGGAGGCATAATGTCCCATGTCTACACGGCGCTGTTCGACAGGCGTTAACGGTCGTAAATATCCATATGTTGCGATCAGATGGGGGATGTATTAAATCAGTGGATAATGCTTCGGATAGTGATATAATGCCAGACGAACAAAATGATGCCCGGTCAAAGACCAGTGGACCAGACGAAACACCGCCTGTGACACAGGAGACCAAGATCGATGTTCAGACCGACATCGACAGTTTTGATAAAGTTCAAACTCCAGTGGAAGCGGTACCAGAATCTGCACCCGAACCGGTACAGGAATCTGTACCTGAGCCGGAACCGCAACCGATAGAAGAGCCTCAGCCTGCCACACCGCCAAGGACACGCAGGACACTGAACGCAGCAGATTTCAAGGCTCCGCCGAAAGCGGAACCAAAACCGGCAGTGCCGGAGGCACCCAGTGCAGTTCCGTCAGAACCTATAAGGTCCGCACGGCCACCGGAACCTGTGTATCAGGATTCGGTCAGACAGGAATACAAACCGGAACCGCCGAAGGCGGCACCCGCCCCGGAACCGGTTGTAGAGCATAAACCGGAACCTGTGTATCAGGAGCCTGTAAGGCAGGAATACAAACCGGAACCGCCGAAGGCGGCACCGATACCCGCATATGTGCCGGAACCCGCTGTCAGCGAGCCGAAGACGGAGTATAAAGCTCCGGAAACACCCCGTTACGACGAGCCTGTCAAACAAGAGCCAGCACCTGCACAGCCAGATGAGTACGGCTACCAGGCACCCAGACAGGAACCACCTAAACAGGAAGAACAGTGGGACCGTTACGGACTGGATTCCCAGGCGGAACAGGAACCCAAACAGGAGAATAATGCTGAATACAATCCCGGATACAACCAGGGATATGATCAGCAGTATGCGAATAACAACAATGCACCCGTCGGAGGTATCGACGGAGCATTGAAAGGAATAATCTCATTCTTCACCATATTCAAACTCAATGTTACCGAAAGCGACATAAAAGCCACTGAAAGTAAGATGTTCCTTGCTCCGATAGCAGGTTTGATCATAGGAGTGATCGCTGCAGTGATCGCTGCAATATTCTTTAAAATCGGATCTCCGAATTTTATTACAACGATCCCCGGATTCGGTACAGTCTACATTCCGGATATGCCTCTAGGAACAGCTGCCGCTGCTCTGTCTCTGGGCGCGGTATTCGTTCTTTCCAAGTTCCTTCACTTCGACGGACTTGCGGACTTCGGTGACGGTATCGTAGTCAGTGGTGACAGGGAAAAACACATCAGGGCACTAAAAGACTCACGTGTCGGTGCAGGCGGAGTAGCATTCGCATTGATTGTAACGCTGATATCATTCGGATTCCTGTCAAGCATAGGAGGACTCTTTGCAATAGTTGCAGTAATCGCAGTTGTTGAGATATTCGCCAAGAATGCAATGGTAGCTACCGCAGCATTCGGAGAACCAGGCAACGGAATGGCATCGGAACAGGTCAGACAGACGGACATAAACAGCCTTCTGTTCTCAACAATACTGTCCGTGGGCCTCGCAGTCGCTTCGTTCTTCGTATTGGGAATCATCGCACTGGTGATCACAGGAGCCACACCCTTCGAATCCCACACGATAATATCTGCTATAGTTGCAATAGTAGCATCTGCGGCAGTATCCATAGGAACCGGTTTCCTGATGTCGAAGATAGCGAACAAGAACTTCGGATACGTCAACGGAGATGTGCTTGGAGCCGCTAATGAAGTGGGCCGTGCACTCGCGCTGATAATATCATTCGTGGTATTCTTCATCGTGATGTTGTGAGGTTATGCAGGCACTGATCAACGCAGGCGGAAAAGGTACCCGCATGGGCGCTTGTGGGGTCGAAAAACCGATGCACCTGATAGGCGACAAGCCTGTGGTCGGCAGGGTTGCGGAGGCCCTCATAGCCTCCAAGACCATCGACCGTGTGTTGGTGTCGGTAAGCGACAACACACCGGAGACCGAGCGGTATCTCAACAGCATAGGCGTTGAGACCGTAAGGACATCCGGTGTGGATTTCGTCCAGGATATTCACGAAGCGTTCGAGGTCATGGACGGTCAGTTCGTTCTTACATGTCCTTCCGATCTTCCTTTGATCACAACCGAAGGTATAGACGGATTCGTCAAGGCATTCGATGAAAAAAGAATGGAATCCCTGATAGCGATCGTGGAATGCCGCACTCTCGAAGGATTGGGGATAATCCCGTCGTATACGAGGGATATGTACGGAGTAAGATGGGTGTTGTCCGGGATCACGATAATGGACAGGGTGAGAACACTCCGCGGAGATTATCTTCAGGAGTTCTTCTATGAGACGAACGCCCAGGAATTCGCCGTTAACGTTAATACGCAGGCGGAACTCGCTTTGGCAAGAAAACTCTTTGAAAGCAGGTGATAAAATGGCAACAACCAATGAATTGAGAGAAGGGCTTGAGAAATTCGACGCGCCTGTTATCGGCATTACACTTTACGAAGGTATACCCCGTGCGGTGATAATCTATCACGACGGAAAACTGGTGACGGCCACACTTGCAGATGAACAGATCGGCGGCGTTCCCGTCAATACGAAGAGCAGAGGCCGTGACGTTACCGTGATAACCGCACCCGAAGGAATTACGGTCAAAGTCGAGTCGGTCAATGTAACCAAGAATTACACCAAAGACTTCAAAGTGTACAGTCACGCATCGACCGAATACAACGTCCTGTCCCTGGATTACCGTCAGTCGTAATTCATGATCTTGCGGTAGATGTCGTGCACCTTATCCAATAAGGTGTCGCAGGTTATCTCCCCGCTACTCTGGATTATCGCAGATACGGACGCACCGCCGCAACCGACGCCTTCCTTGATGTATCCCCATTCGTAGGCCTGCAGGCCTTCGTACGGGCTTGAGGAGTAGTCCATCTGGACACTTACAATGGGGATATCAGGGGATATCGAATCGATCATCTTAACAATGTTGGAGTTGGGGTCGTCCACGAGCCATCTTGTAGTGCCCTGGAATATCCTTCCGATTATCGAAGGATCCAGTTTTACGGCTACCGCGATTACAGCGGCCATCTGGGTTCCGCCACCCACGATCACAGGTATGCGTTTGGCCGCACCGATTATCATACCGACATTGGCGGGCATCATCGGATCCCCGACCGCAGCTATCGCTTTCAACGGATCATTTGCAAATCCTCCGATCTCCACCCCTGCGGCTTTGAGCCCCGCAAGTACGGTATCGGTCTTCAGTTGTTTAGGATTGTTCGGTGAACTGCTGCTGACAAGATTCTCTTTCACAACGCCCATCGCCATCAGAACGGCAAGAGCGGTGGTCGTTCCCCCCGCACAGCTCTCACTGACGACAAGGAAATCATTTCCGTGGGACAGGAGCTCTCCGAGGATCTTTCCGTTCTCGAACACTTCTTTGACATTGGACACGGCTTTCCCCGTGGTCACTTTCTGACCGCATTCTCCGCCGACTTCGATGCAGGGGAGATTGGGTTTCACTTTGGATCCTCCGTCCACTATCAGGAAAGGCATTTTGGAAAGTTCCAAGGCCGCTTTTGTCAGGGTTGCGGGAGTGGGTATCCCTCCCGGGTTGATGGGTATGCCCTTCATGCAGACGGTCCTTCCCAATACGAGAAGTTCGGCATCGGCCGCAGGGGTGAACATCGTCAGTTCCGGTGTATCTCCAGCGTCCGATATCCCCGGTATGGTGGAAGTCAGGGTGTTAGCCACGGTACACGTGAATATCCCTTTCTTTCCCCAGATCTCCGACAGGATCTTCTTAGCTATCTTCTCATTCCCGTCGATTTTCAGTGACGGCGGCAGTTCGAAATCCGACATGTTTCATTCCTCTTGCTGTCCGAGCAGCATTTTTATGACTTTATCGAGAGGAATGAGATCCCCATCCTTCGCATCTGTCTCGATATCCGTCCAGAATGGGACGTTCATTAAGATGTGTTCTCCCGTGACGCATGATGTCCCGTGGTCTACAAAGTAGATTACATTCTCTACGTCGGAGAAATATTCGGCCATAAGTCTGTCTGTTTTTTCCAGAATGGCAATCTTTTTCTGTGGGTCCTTCTGATGGCTGTATTCGTCCACTTCATCTATATGGAGGAACACATGTCCTTCTTTCAGAGCCTCCTTCGCGACAGGGAATCTGTCCTCGACCTCTTTGACAAGGTGGATCTTATGACCTAGGGATGCGGCCACACCGAGCGCGGTGGGACTGTCCGATATTGCGGTCATGTTACTGATGCAGGAGAACGGAGGGTATTGTTTACCGAGTTTTCCGCATCCCCACGGGTAATCCGTGATGCCGTTCATCGATCCCGCGACGGCCATGACGAGTTTCCCGAGGTCCCCCGGGACTTCTACGAAAGGTGCATCAACGGGCGGGCCCGGAAGGTCCGGTACATCATCGCAATCCATTGTGAGAACGGCGCGTCCGTTCAGGAAGAATGCAATCTCCGGGTTATATTTCTCGACCAGGTGAAGATTGTTCCTGACGTTCTTCTCGAGTTCGTCGCAGAATTTGTAAGCATGATAGGACCAGCGTATCATCCCGTCTTCTAAATGGGCGGGGCTCAGACGGTACGCTGTACGGTTATTGCTCATGTCAAGTCCCAATCCCTGGGCCTCCAATGCGGCACGCGGGGTTTCGGGTGTGTGACCGGTGAAGAACTCTCCGAGGAAAAGTTGGGTGTATCCTCTTCCTGTGGTGTACATCTTGTGTTTCGCTTTGGAATACATGAAAGGCATTTTCGCCAGTTCGTAAGGTTTTTTCCCGCCCAGTGATGGGTTAGGGTCGTCCTCCATTCCGTCAAGCAGCACGAACAATGTGTTCTTCATATTCACTTCAACCCGAGCTTATTCAATGCGATGGCAGCCTGTCCGACCGATATTCCACCGTCACCGTTAGGCGCATCCCGATGGAATATTAAATGATGTTCGGAGTTGGATGCCAGCTCGGAGAACATTTTACACACCGGTCCGTTATACGACACTCCTCCGGTGATGCCTATATCATCCATCCCATCCGATTCTGAGACATCTATCGCGTTTGTAACAAGCTCTTTAATAACGTTGTAAATGATGGAATATGCAACATCTGCAGGTTTTTGATCATTTGTTATCCTGGAGAACAGTTCGACGGTCTTCACAACGCCGTTCTCTGTCCCTGTTTCGAATCCCGGTATGAGTTTTCCCGATGCCAGCAGAGGTTCCAGTTTCATGGCCGGTTCGCCGTCATACGTGCGGGTAGTACACACACCCAAGGTGTAGGAGAGTGCATCCATGAGTCTGCCCATGGACGAGCTTTTTACGCTTTTGGACATCAATTTCGATAAGACGGCAGATTCACTGTCTGTGAAGTCATGATTCTCGATGCCGTTCATCGAATCGATTGCGAATTTCAACCTTCTGAGATCGTAAAGTGCTTTTTCGGAACCGAGCAGGGGGATGTACTCTAAGTGTGCTTTTCTCTTATATGATGAAAGATCGGCACTGAGGACCTCACCGCCCCACGAGTTACCGTCATCTCCGTGTCCGTTTCCGTCGAGAGCCAAGGCGATAAGACCCGACGTTCTTGAAACGGCATTGTCGGCTATGAGCGAAGCGGCGTGCGCCCAATGGTGTTGTACTTCGATAAATTCCGCGTTGTATTCCTCGGCAAGTCTTTTTGCGAATCTGCGGTTGGAACAACCGGGATGCAGATCAACGGCCACGGCTTGAGGTTTGCAATCCAAAAGGGATAATTGGGATCTTATGGCACTTTCAAGATATTCGGGAACTCCGATACCGTCCCCATCGCCTATGTGCTGCGTAGGATAGATGATCCCTCTAGAGGATATCGCTCCGGTGAGATTCTCCTGGGCACCAACGCCTACGGTGCATCCTTCCAGCCCTATGTGTATACCGGACGGGATATGTCCGCGGGATCTTCTGATGAAGAGGGTCTTTCCATCATTCACCCTGAGGACGCTGTCGTCCGCACGGTTGATTATAGGCTGATCGTGAAGAAGATACACATCGGCACCTAGTTTCAGGATCTCCGAATCATCAAGGATCATAGGTTCTCCCGGAATATTGGCCGAGGTCATGATAAGCGCATCGTCTTTCAGTTCGTCGAAAAGAAGATGATGCATTCCCGTGTATGGCAAAAATACCCCGATATTATCCAATTCAGGGGATATAAGATCGGTTATGTTATTTGATTTTTTATTGATGAGGACTATAGGACGATGGACGGAAGTCAGATGTGCCAGCTCTTCATTATCGGCATATCCGTAATTCTTTACTGCACTTATATCCCTGACCATCACGGCAAACGGTTTCTGTTTCCTTCCGTACCATTCCCTCATGCGGGCCGTGTTCTCCAGAGTGCAGCAAATATGCATCCCGCCCCAGCCTTTGACGACTCCTATTCTTCCGTCCTCAAGCATTCTTGAGAATGTCTTTATCGGATCTCCGTCGATCTTTTTTCCGGATTTGTCGTAAATACGGTATGAGGGTCCGCAGGTTTTACAGCAGACTGTCTGATGATGGAATCTTCTGTTATCGGGGTCATTATACTCTCTGCCACATTCTTCACAAACAGGGAATTTTTCCATCGACGTGAGGGCACGGTCGTAGGGCATTCCGGAAAGCAGAGTGAAACGGGGTCCGCAGTCCGTGCATGAGGTGAAAGGATATCCTTTACGTCTTCCTGATCTCATGTCGTTCAGGCACTTATCGCAGACCGCAGTGTCGGTGGGAATCGATACCCCACCCGCGCCGCGTTCGGAAGACACGATACGGAAGTCGTCGATGCTCTCATCAAAAGTCGTATCGATCTTTTCGATCGAGGTAATGGAAGCGAGTGGAGGTATGTTCTGATGGAATTTCCGCAGGAATTCTTCTCCGTCATCGACATCGATAACAACATCGGGTCCGTTGTTCCGTACTCTGCCGCGAAGTCCCAGGGATACGGCCGTCCGATAGACAGCCGGGCGGAATCCCACACCCTGGACCGTACCACAGACTATTATCCTCATGATGGTGTGATTGTGATGGATGTTTTTAGGTTGTCGGTCTCAGAAAGGTTCCGTATATTTGGTGCCTTCAAGGAGGAAATCCGTAATGTTGATGTATTCTATTCCGTCAACAGGATTCTTTATATCTCTATCCATGGTCAGAATTATTTTTCTGCCTTCAACTTCTTTCAGAGGTCTTGTTTCTCTCGCATGTGTTTTATCCGTTGTCGGAGTTTTTGAGACCTGATAATGTTCCAAAGTATTCCATCCGATTCTTGCTGTAAAATCGATTTCATAATCTTTGTAACTGCCGATGACAACTTCATAACCCCTTCTTAGAAGTTCTATGTAGATGACGTTTTCAATCAGACTCGAAGTGTCCGTATCACGATATTTGAGCACTGCGTTTCTCATTCCTACATCTGCTGCATAATACTTTGCTTTGGTTTTAAGGAATTTTTTCCCAATTACATCATAGTTGTCTGTTTTGTAAAATATAAAACACTCGCAAAGAAGGTTGAGATATTTTTCCACAGTTCTGTGATCCCCTACATATGAATTATTAACAATGGATGTGGCTGATGTCAATTTTCCAACGTTTGAAAACACGAATGAGGTCATACTTTGCAATAAAGACACATCTATATTGGATCTTTTTTCGAGGTCTTTTACAATTATCGAATCATAAACTCCTTCTAAGATTGCTGTGTTTTTTGCATGGTCATCGCGCAGATCGATGATAGGCATTCCGCCATATTGCAGATATTCATCGAATCTTTGGTTTATGCCCTTGTCTTTTTCGGTCGGATATCTTTCCATGAATTCCGCAAATGATAGGGGAAAAGCATGTATTTCAACAAATCTCCCTGTGAGAAGAGTTCCGAACTCATGAGAGAACATTTCTGCATTTGAACCAGTTATATAAAAATCGGCATTCAGTTTGACTCTTATCGTGTTGACGGTTTTTTCCCATCCTCTTATTAACTGAATCTCATCCAATAGTATGAATGGGTCTTTTCCGGTCGCATGTTGTACGATGTAGTCATATAGCATTTTATTGTCACTGATAATAAATCCCTGTTCTTCGAGATTGAGTGATATTATGCGATTTTCTGGGATGCCTTCCGCTTTAAGCATGTCTGCATACTGACGCAGGATTGTTGATTTACCACATCTTCTTATTCCTGTTATTATCTTGACAATATCGCGATTACTGCGATAGTTGTTTAGAATTTCAATATATTTTTTTCTGTAAATTTCTATTTTTTCTGACATATTCTCTGATATGTATGGAAGAATTGGTATTTCAATGTAAGTTTTTTATGCATTCCAATGTAAGTTTTTCTGGGATTGCAATGCAGGTTTTTCTTACATTACAATCCCAGAAATTTGACCCAGACGTTACAGTGCGCCCGCGCCTTTTGCCGCTTCGATGCAGTTGCAGGTTTTTGTTCCGATCTTGGGAAGTCCCGTTTCAAGAAGTCTGAGAACCTTTGCTAGGCATTCATTCATTGTCTTGACGATAAGATCTATGCTGACATCCTCGTCGTGCCACACATCGTAATCGGTGATTGTAGCGAGGCTGCAATAACAGAGTCCGAGTTCTCTAGCAAGCTGGCACTCCGGAACGACGGTCATTCCGATGATGTCTGCGAACTGCTGGTACATCCTGCTTTCCGCTCTCGTGGAGAATCTGGGGCCTTCGATGCAGGCGTATGTTCCTCCGACGTGGTATTTTATCCCGATCTCTTCGGCTGTGGCCGCGAAAATCCCGTTGAGGTAGTCGCAGAACGGATCCGGCATCGAGATGTGCACGGTTTTCTTGTCGAAATACGAGTATTCTCTGGTTTTTGTAAAATCAATGAACTGGTTCGGTATTACAAGATCCCCGGGTGCGAACTCCAGTTTCAGCGAACCTACGGCGCATGCGGATATGATGTATTCGCATCCCAATTCTTTAAGTGCCCAGATGTTGGCCCTGTACGGCACTGAGGACGGAGGGTGCTGGTGTGATTTTCCGTGACGGAAAAGGAAGGCGATCTCGACACCGTTTATTTTTCCGATCATTATCTCGTCGGACGGTTTTCCATAGGGAGTGTCGGGGAATACTGTTCTGATAGTTTCGAAGGATTCGGGATTGTAGATGCCCGTTCCGCCTATGATCGCAATTTTCGGCATACAGATGTGATTCTGTAATCCGTATAAAAACAGTAGTGAAAAACATAGTCAGGATGTTTTAATAATCGCAGGCATATGTCTTCTTACCGGACGGGGCGTGAACTCCGTCAGAACCTTCAGTGATCGATATGGCCGAAGATAAAAAGACCGAGACTGTTTCGGAAGAGGAGCTTTATGCGTTGCTTCTCAAAGAGTTCGAAGAGTTCCAGGATGAAGGCAGGGACTGTTATCTTGATGAACTCATAGATAAACTCAGGAAGAATCTTGAGATCGAATGAGTGTTGTTTT
>JAISJG010000011.1 GCA_031261625.1 Candidatus Methanoplasma sp. | reverse complement strand
TCCCGCCGGATTGAAATGATTTCTGAAAGAGGTTTTTCGGTGCTGCGTTCAGGTGCTGCGAAGAACGATCTCAATGTTGACGCCATCTGGCACCTGGATCCTCATGAGCTGCCTGAGGGCACGCTCATCGGCGTCCAGATCGATGAGTCTCTTGTGGATGCGCATCTCCCAACGGTCCCAGGTCTCACTGCCTTCGCCGTCGGGACTCTTCCTGCAGGGGACCTTGAGCTTCTTCGTAGGAAGAGGCACGGGGCCGCGGATATCGACACCAGTTCTCTGGGAGATCCCTTTGATCTGGGCGCATACGCTGTCCACCTTTGCGGGGTCTGTTCCGCTTAGAGAGATTCTTGCACGCTGTGACATTGTATCCCTTATGGTACATTAGAAGGCTTATGCCTTCTGGACCTCGATGCACATACCGGCAGCGACGGTCTGTCCCATGTCACGGATGGCGAACCTTCCGAGCGGGGGATACTCTTTTGCAGTCTCGATGACCATGGGCTTCGTAGGCTCGACCTTGACGACGGCGATGTCACCGGTCTTCAGGAAGTCGGGGTGCTCGGCTTTGGCCTGTCCGGTCTTCGGGTCGATGGTCTTTATGAGCTCGACGAACCTGCACGCAGTCTGGGACGTGTGGCAGTGGAAGACGGGGGTGTATCCGACGGTTATGACCGAGGGGTGGTTCAGCACGACGATCTGTGCGGTGAACGATTTTGCGACGGACGGAGGGTTGTCAGCGGGACCGACGACGTCTCCTCTCTTCACATCGTTCTTTGCAACTCCACGGACGTTGAATCCGACGTTGTCTCCCGGACCTGCGGAAGGCAGCTGCTCGTGGTGCATTTCAATTGATTTGACCTCACCGTTGACGTGCGAGGGCTCGAATATGACTTTCATGTTCGGCTTAAGCACTCCGGTCTCGATCCTTCCTACAGGGACGGTTCCGATACCGGTGATGGTGTAGACATCCTGGATAGGCATCCTGAGGGGTTTCTCGGTCTGCTTCTCGGGGACTTTAAGGTTGTCCAGTGCTGCAAGGAGGGTGAGTCCGTTGTACCAGGGCATGTTTGCGGATTTGGTCTTGACGTTGTCTCCCTCGTATGCGGATACGGGGATGAACGGGACGTTCTCTGCTTTGATTCCGACCATTGCCATGAGCTTGGTCATTGCTGCGACAGCCTCGTCGTACTTGGCTTTGTCGTATTTTACTGCGTCCATCTTGTTGATGGCCACGATGATCTGTTTGACACCGAGGGTGGTTGCAAGGAAGACGTGCTCCTTGGTCTGTGCCTGAGGTCCCTCGATAGCGGAGCAGGTGATGACTGCTGCATCGGCCTGGGAGGTTCCGGTGATCATGTTCTTGACGAAGTCACGGTGACCGGGTGCGTCGATAACGGTGAAGAAGTACTTGTCGGTGTAGAACTTTTTGTGTGCAACATCGATGGTAACTCCTCTCTCCCTCTCTTCTTTAAGGCCGTCCATGACCCATGCGAAGTAGAAGGATCCCTTACCTTTTTCCTCTGCCTCTTTCTTGTATTTCTCGACTATGTGCGGGTCTATCGCGCCAGTCTCGAGGAGGATCCTACCGGTGAGGGTGGATTTTCCGTGGTCGACGTGCCCGATGATGACCAGATTCATGTGCTCTTTTTCTGCCATTTCTTTACTCTCCTACTATTATAGGTCGCTTTTTCAGCGATAAGATGTTTATATTTAAAGTTTACAGGCCCGAGTAGTAGTTGGCATCATAGGGCTCAGGGTTCAATCCCTTACGGGTCCTGATCTCTGCGACAACCTTCTTCTGAAGATCGGGTAACAACTGTTTGAAGCCTGCGTTCTCTGTGGACCAGAGAGCACGGCCCTGTGTGGAACCGCGTATATCGGATGCGAATCCGAACATATCCGCAACGGGGCACTCCGCCAGTACGGTGGAGTCCGCTCCGTCCTGTCCCATCTCGAGGATGGTACCGCGGCGCTGGTTGATCAGGTTGACCGCCCCTCCCATGAAGTCGGGGGGAACACTGATGAATACTTTCTGCATCGGTTCCTGAAGTATCCTGCCGGCCTGACACATGGCACCGTATATACCGTCGCGGACGGCGGGGATGACCTGTGCGGGTCCTCTGTGGATCGTATCCTCATGGAGTTTTGCATCCACGAGTCTGACTTTGAGACCTGAGACCTTCTCGTTTGCGAGCGGGCCTCTGACCATTGCCTCCTCGAAGGACTGTTTTATCAGTTCCATTGTCTCGTGGAGGTACTGGATACCTTTGGTGTTGTCAAGGAGCATGTTGCTGTTCTTGAACATGACTATGCCCTTTGCAAGTTCTTTGTCGAGTCCGAGCTCCTCAAGCTGCTTTGCCATGGCTTTCGGATCTTTGATCTTCGCATCCGGGTCTATCGAACCGGCGCGGATAGCGTCATAGATCGCCTGGTCAAGCGGTTCTACGATGAAGTAGAACTTGTTGTGCTTGTTCGGGGATTTTCCCTCGAACTCGGTCGGGTTGCGTCCCTTTACTCCTTCCTGATATACTACTATAGGAGGGGATGAGACGATATCAACGCCCTGCTCTTTGACGATACGGAATTCCGTGATCTCAAGGTGCAGTTCACCCATTCCGGACAGAAGGTGTTCTCCCGTCTCGTTGTTGATCTCGATGTTGAGTGACGGATCCGCTTTCGCGATGGTCCTGAGGACCTCGACGAGCTTCGGAAGATCCTTCATGTTCTTCGCCTCGATGGCTTTTGTAACCACAGGCTCGGAATAGTGGGTCATCTTCTCGAAGGGATCCATGTCTTTCTGAGTCGATATTGAGGAACCTGCGATGGCATCTTTCAGTCCGGTGACTGCGACGATGTTTCCTGCGATGGCGTCCTCGATGGTGATCCTGTCCGCTCCGACCATCAGTGCGACGGTCTGAACCCTCTGGGGGTTGGGCATTCCGGCGATATAGAGGGTCTGACCCTTCTTTATGTCCCCGGAGAACAATCTTCCGATGGCGACCTCACCGGCGTGGGGGTCCATGATGATCTTGTTGACCATCAATGCCACATCTCCGTGGGGGTCGCAACTTACCATTGATTTTCCGAGCGGGGATTCGAGATCTCCTTTCCAGATGGTGGGGATACGCAGTTTCTGTGCATCCTTCGGGTTCTGGATGTGTCTGATGGCCATTTCGAGAACGACCTCGTGCAGCGGGGATTTCTTCGCCAGCTCTTTCTGACCGTTCTCTTTGGAACAGTACTCGAAGATGTCGGTGAAAGTGATCTTCGATCTCTGCATGAACGGAGCGGATATCGCCCAGTTGTTGTATGCAGATCCGAAAGCCACCGTTCCGTCCTGGATACTGACCTGCCACTGCTTGTTCAGAGGGGCGGGGAGTATGTTTGCGATCTTCTGGTTGAACTCGGTCACGAGTTTCGAGAACTTGGCGACCATCATGTCCTTGGTGTACTGCTGTTCGACGATCATTCTGTCTACTTTGTTGATGAACAGAAGGGGCCTTACACGCTCTTTGAGCGCCTGCCTGATAACCGTCTCGGTCTGGGGCATGATACCCTCGACCGCGCAACACAGGATGAACACACCGTCAAGAGCCCTCATGGCCCTGGTGACGTCTCCTCCGAAGTCGACGTGACCCGGAGTGTCGATGAGGTTGATCAGATATTCCTGACCCTCGAACTTGTGAACCATCGATGCGGATGCGGCGTTGATGGTGATACCTCTTGCCGCTTCCTGCTGATCGTAATCGAGAACGCGCTGCTCTCCTGCGAGCTCGGAGGACATCATTCCGGCACCTGCTATGAGGTTATCCGAGAAAGTGGTCTTTCCGTGGTCGATATGAGCGGCCGTACCGATGTTTCTGATGAGTGCGGGTGTACCCATTAATTCGGTAGCCCGTTTGATATTGTCTTCTTTACGTCCCATTTCCACTCACCTTACGATTACCTTGCCGACTGGGCGACTCTCTCGATCTCTTCTTTCTTTGCGACGGAGAAGGAGGTCATATCGCCTTTCGCTGCAAGCATGATCTCATCTGCGAGACACTCGTAGATGGGCTTCTTGTTCTTCGATGATGCAGCGACTACACCTTTCGAGAGGTTACGGAGCGCGATGTCCAGCCTTCTCTGGGGCGAGATGTCCACTGCTTTGGGTACTGAAATTCCTCCGAACTGGAGCCTTGTGACCTCTTCGCGGGGTGCGGCGTTCTCCAATCCGTCGATGAGGATCTGAAGCGGGTTTTTCTTGGTCTTTGCTGCTATGATGTCGAAAGCATCGGATACAGTCTTGTATGCCTTTGATTTCTTACCGGTGTATTTCTCGGTCCTCATGATGTTGTTGATCAGCCTCTCAACGATGCTGAGTTTGGACTTTCCGAACCACCTGTTAGCGTGCTTTCCGCCCGAGTGAGGTACATTTGTGGGTGTGAGGTTTATGTATTTTGCTAGTCCGCCATCGCTGACGACTACCTCGAGCGAATCGTACTTTCCGAATATGAGCACTTTCTGTGCAACGATCTCTTCTGACATGTATTTCACCTAACCGGTTTGTCTGTCCTTCCCCTGACCATTTCGTTCAGGGAGACATTGTTGACCTTGATAACTTTGTAACGGACTCCGGGGATGTCACCGTATGAACGACCCATCCTACCGCCGATACCTTCTACGAGTACTTCGTCGTGCTCGTCGATGAAGTTGATAGCACCGTCTCCGACCGCGAAGGCTGTGATCTGGCGTCCGTTCTTAATAAGCTGTACCTTGACGCACTTACGGATAGCGGAGTTCGGCTGTTTAGCTTCGACTCCCACTTTCTCCAGCACGATGCCGCGGGCCTGTGCCGATCCCTCGAGCGGGTCGGATTTCTCCCTCAACTTAAGTACTCTCTTCTTGTATCCTCTGTCAAGCCAGCGGAACTTCTGCCTATCCTCTCTCATTTTCCTTGCGGTATAAAGACCATTACCCAACTTTTCACCTCATTCTGAAGTATTTTTCGCGATTATTGTTATCGTATTTAAAGCTCATGCGGTTTGCATAGCTTTATGCTGAAGGTGGCTAGCCTGATTAGCTATATAACACCTTTTATAAGGCGGAAACACACCTAAATCGTCTAAAAGAAATGTTTCGCAGCCCCTCTTGGAAATACTCCAACATTGCTTCACTAGAAAAAGATTACTGTTATGATCGCAACAGGTTTTCCCGCCGAGCCGCGACAACAGGCACAGATATTCTTAATGTAATATTGTTCGGCGTTCTGATGGAGAGAATGCATAAACATCTTTATGTATTTTCGAACCATACGAAGGTTCCCGTTGATTTATAATGAAATTGATTTTCGTCAGCGGTGGAGTTATCTCGGGATTGGGAAAAGGGATCACGGCGTCTTCGATAGGCCGTCTCCTCAAAGCGCGCGGACTCGTTGTATCCGCGATAAAGATAGACCCTTACCTTAACATCGATGCAGGGACGATGAATCCTTACGAGCACGGCGAGGTGTATGTGCTCGACGACGGTGGGGAAGTGGACCTCGACCTCGGTAACTACGAAAGATTCGTGGACCTCGAACTTACGAGGGACCACAACATCACCACCGGCAAGATATACAAATCAGTAATAGAGGACGAAAGACTAGGTACCTATCTCGGAAAGACTGTACAGATTATCCCCCACATAACAGACGAGATCAAAAAAAGGGTCATGAAGGTCGCCAGAGAATCCGGTTCCGATGTAACGATCGTGGAACTCGGAGGGACCGTCGGAGATATTGAATCCATGCCCTTCCTCGAAGCCGCAAGACAGCTCGGCCGCGACTTAGGAAAAGAAGAGAACGTACTTTTCGTCCACACGACGCTCATACCGATAATGGGTTCTGTAGGCGAAGAGAAGACAAAACCCACTCAGCGCTCGGTCAAGGACCTCATGGGATTGGGTATCCGCCCCGACATAATCATCGGAAGAAGCTCGGAACCCCTGACAGATGTGGCAAGGGCCAAAATCGCCATGTTCTGTGATGTCGACGAAAAAGCCGTCATCTCTCTTCCGGATGCCAGATCCATATACGAAGTTCCTCTGACCCTTGAGAAACAGGGCGTGCCGGACTACATCTTGGACAAGATGAAACTCCGCCCCATGACCACTAAAAGGAACATGAAGGAATGGGAAAAATTCCTCGATAACGTCCTCAATCCCAAAAAGGAAGTACGCATCGCCCTCGTAGGGAAATACACCTCGCTCGCAGATTCGTACTTAAGCCACATCGAGGCCTTCACCCACGCCGGAGCGAAACAGAAATGTAAGGTCAGGATCAAATTCATCGACAGTGACAATCTCCTTAACGATGATCCGAAAGAACTCCTCGGCGATGTGCACGGAATACTCATTCCCGGAGGTTTCGGGATAAGAGGAATAGAAGGGAAGATCGTTGCCGCACAGTTCGCACGCGAGAACAAGATACCGTTCCTCGGAGTATGCCTCGGATTCCAGATAGCCACCATCGAGATATCGAGACATGTGCTCGGCCTTGATAATGCGAACAGTACCGAATTCGACCAGGATACCGAGTATCCCGTCATCTGTCTGATGAACGAGCAGAAAGGCCAGGAGGCCATGGGCGCCACCATGCGTCTGGGTGCACAATCCGTCAAGATCAAAGAAGGGTCCAAGGCCGCGAAACTGTACGGAACCCAGGATATCTCCGAAAGACACAGACACAGATTCGAAGTGAATCACGAGTACATCAGCAGACTGGAAAAAGCAGGATGGGTCCTCACAGGAAGATCGGACGACGGAACCAGGATGGAGATCGGTGAACTGAAAAAACACCCATACTTCGTCGCTTCGCAGTTCCACCCGGAATTCAAGTCCCGCCCTGAGAAGCCGTCACCGCTTCACCAGGGACTTGTGGATGCCGCCATAGAGTATATGGAAAAATCCTCGAAGAAAGTCTGATAACCGGGAAATGGTAGAAGGCCTGGCAGGTAAAACCCGTCCTCCTTCTACCTGTCCCCATATGCGTACTGATGACTTGATTCTATCTTTATCACTTACATCATAACTCCGAATTGAATATAATCATACTACGACGTAACATGATTATTAATTTTCAGAAGGGCCGCATTTCACTTCCCGTACAGATCGTCCAATGTCGCCAATTCGACTCCGGTTTCCTCTGCCCTAGACTTCAAGCGTTGAGTGAAACCTGATTTGGAGAATAGAACATACTCTTTGGAATCGAATCCGCTCACGAGTTCCGACTCATACAGCAATGATTCCAGCACATCGACGTCCATCGGTTCGTTACGGTATTTGCACTCACCGAAGAGCCCGACGGTCCTGCCGTTTATTTTCCTCGTTCCGACGATATCGATCTCGACCTGTGTCCTGTTCTTGGTGTCGGAACCCCACCATCTTCCGACATCATGGAATTTAGTACTTTTTGAAATGTATGTTCTGCAGGCATCTTCGAACACATACCCCATGCGGGTTTGGAAACGCCTCAGGATATCTTCGCATGCGCCTTCTGTATCCCCCGCGATAATGTCCGATACACTGTCCCTTACGCACCCGAACCAGAAACTGATAAGATTGTCTCTGATGTAATATACCGCACTCTTCTTCGAGTCAGTATTGATCGGCCGCTCTTTACCGATTATCCCCACTTCGACCAGTTGTGCCAGATAGGCAGTGATATCGTTGGACTCCATTCCCATCGATGTGGATATGTCCCTTACTCTGCGATTCCCGTTGGCTATCGATGCTATTATCGAATTATATACTGCGGGTTTCCTGAACTCCATGTTCATCATGTTCTCTATCGCATCATACATCATGGAATCCCTGTGCACCAAAGATTCCAGGTTATCCTTCAGAGACCGAGAATCGTTTATTTTCTTCAGAAACTGCGGAATACCTCCGACCATCCCGTATGCACTCAGCCTGTCTGCACTGTCATAATTGTCGACGAATTTTCCGGATTCCAGATAATCGAACGGTTCCATCCTCATCTTTCCTGTTGCTCTGCCGTAAAGAGGACTCTTGTCGCCGAGGACCTGGGATTCCATAAAACTGTTGGATGATCCGCAGAGTATGAGGAACATCTTGGAACTCTGACTGCGGTCGATGATCGCCTGTAGCAGCGAGGAAACGGGAGGATATGATTCGGCAAGATACGGATACTCGTCGATTACGAATATGATCTTCTCTTCGGAAGCAAGATCGAAAATATAATGCAATGCATCATCGATATGACCGAAAGAAAGTCCGGACGGTCTGCCTTCATATGATGATACTGCCGCACTCATTGCTCTCAGATTATCGCTGATGGAAGCATTAACGGCCTGAAATGATATTGTTTTTTTTCCTTTGGTGAATTCAGTGATGAGGGTCGTCTTTCCGACCCTCCTGCGCCCATATATCGCAACGAACTCGAAATCATCATTGGAATATCTTGATTCCAACTGGGAAAGCTCATATTCTCTGCCGATGAATTTCTCTTCCATATCCCGTATATGGATGTTCAAATAAATATAATCATACTACGACGTAACATGATTATATTCAATCGAAAACATCTGTCATGAAAGCCCCCCTGTTCCGCCAAACCTTAATAAACGATTCGTGTTAGTATGAATCAGGCGATGAATGTCAACAGCAATAAGCGCCGAAAAGACGTAAACTGAAGGGGAGGAGCACAATGCGCAAGGCCAACAGAGAGATCCGGGATCCCGATGATCTGAGATCCGTTATCGAAAGATGCGACGTGTGCCGTCTGGCACTCATCGACGGAGATACACCGTATATCGTTCCGCTCAATTTCGGTTACGACCTCACCGACGGAAAACTGACCTTGTATTTCCACTCCGCACTGGAAGGCAGGAAGGTCGATATCCTCCGGAGGAATCCCCAAGTATGTTTCGAAATGGATTGCTCGCACCAATTGGTCACAGGGGAAACGGCCTGCGGATATTCGATGAACTACGAGAGCATCATCGGCACCGGGATCATAAACATAGAAGAGGACAGGATCAAAGGACTGGACCGTCTGATGAGCCATTACAGCAAAGAAAAACACTTCGAATACGACGAAAGATCGTTGGCCCTCACGCTCGTATTAAGGTTGGACGTCAAAGAATTCACAGGTAAACGCCTGACTAAACCTTTATAAACGATTCATGTTTAAGTCGGGTCAGGCGATAAAATGGCAGATGACGATTATTTCAAATTGCTGGACAGAGCAAAAGATGTCCTTCCCGAGACCATCGAGAACCACGAGAGGTTCGAACTTCCGGAACTGGATATCCTCCAGGAAGGAAAGATAACGGTCTTCAGGAACTTCATAGATGTCACTGACAAACTGAGGAGGGATC
The DNA here is from genome assembly GCA_031261625.1 of Candidatus Methanoplasma sp. Next base: position 45,384 of record JAISJG010000011.1, on the reverse strand, counting down.
CTCAGCACGTACTTCAGTTCCTTTTGAGGGAGTTAGGTACACCCGGCAACATCGACGGACGCAGGGTCGTCTTCAAAGCCAAGATCTCGCCCCAGAACATCAACGAGAAGATCGAGACCTACACGGAAACATATGTTATCTGCTCCGAATGCGGTCTCCCCGACACTAAGATCGTCAAAGACGACCGTACTCTCATTCTAGAATGCGAGGCATGCGGTGCACGCCGTTCCATCAATGTCAGGAAAGCAGCGAAATCCGATTCACAGAACGTCCTCAGAGAAGGGGACATCATCGACCTGTTCGTTTCCGATGTGGGAAAGAAAGGCGATGGAATTGGAAAAATGCTTGACTATCTTGTTATCGCACCAGGTACCGTCAAAGGTACGACCGTCCGTGTCAAGATCACCAACATCTCCGCCAAGACGGCCTTCGGCCAGGTAACCACCGAGGCCGCCACACGCTGAAATGAGATATTACGTAGAATCGTACGGCTGCACGATGAACTACGGAGAAGGATTCCAACTCTCCGAACGCATGAGTGCACTTGGTCACGAGAAGACCGATTCCGCGGAAACAGCGGATATCGTCGTTCTCAACACATGCACCGTGGTGGATGCCACCGAGAAGAAGATGATCAAGCGCATGTCCGACCTTCGGAACATGGGTAAGGAGGTCATCGTCACCGGATGCATGGCGAAAGTTCAGACAAACCGCATAACAATACGCCTTCCGGATTCTTTGGTGATACCTCCCGGAGGCTATGATGATTTCTCGTCGCTTGTCGAAGAACGTTACGGGTGCGGATGCATTACGGAAACAGCAGAAAGCGGGAACATAATCCCCATAGCGCAGGGATGCCTCGGCGCGTGTACCTATTGTATCACGAAATTCGCCAGAGGGTCGCTGGTCAGTTATCCCGCCGACGAACTCGTCGGACGTTTCAACAGAATGATCGATGCCGGAACCAAAGAGATACTGATCACTGCGCAGGACACAGCCTGCTACGGCCTGGACACAGGGACGAATCTTGCCTCCCTTATCGGAAAAATGCTGGAACGCGAAGGAGAATACCGCATCAGGATAGGGATGATGAACCCTAATCTTCTGAGACCGATCCTGGACAGACTGTTGGATGTCATGGAAGACCGCCGCGTTTATCGTTTCCTGCATATTCCGGTGCAGAGCGGCAGCGATACCATTCTCGATTCCATGGGAAGGAATTACACCAGGGACGAATTCCTTTCGATGGTCGGCAGAATACGTTCAAGATTCCCGGACATGAGCATCTCCACCGATATAATATCGGGATTTCCGGGAGAAACGGATGAGGACCACATGAAAAGCATCGGTCTTATCGAAGAATTGAAGGCCGACACCATCAACATAACAAGATTCTCCGCAAGGCCGGGAACGGAAGCCGCAGAGATGGAACAGGTGCACGGACGTATCGTCAAAGAGCGTTCAACACACCTGACGGAAGTAAAGAACACTACCGAATACAACGTGAACAGTGAACTCGTAGGAAGGGAATTCAACGTTCTTGTGACAGAGAACGGAAGGGCCGGGAGCAAAATAGCCAGGACCGATAATTACCGGCCGGTCGCCGTTGAAACGGATCTCCCGATCGGTGCATTCGCACGCGTTCAGATAACAGGCTGTGCCTCCACATATCTGACCGGAAGAGTGTTAAATAACTGAAATCGCTTGCAGAAACAAAGTCCCGTAGTGTAGTGGTCAATCATGCTGGCCTTTGGAGCCGGCGACGGTGGTTCGAATCCGCCCGGGACTACCATATCTCTGATTTCCGATCATCAGAATCTTTCGTGCAGGAAGAATTCCTTACGATCATCGTGCTTAAGCAATATCGTCATGAAATACCAGTGGGGAATGCCGAATATTATCCTCTCCGAGACATTATTGGTCTCCCACACTATCTTGAACCCGAATTTCTTGTATATCCCCACTGCGGGGTTGTCTTTGGAGACATATAACGTAAGTCTGTGGAATCCTTCGGTCTTCGCCAGATCCAAAGCCGCTTTGAGCAGCTCCGTTGCAATACCTCTTCCCCTGTATTTCTCATCGACGGCAAGCATCGCGATGTAACAATCCCCGTTCGGCACTTTCTCTTTGAGCGCGTTCATCCCTCTTCTGTACCTGCGGGCGTTACCGCGGCCGTACTTCTTGGAAAGCACGGACAACGGCACCTTTTTGACCTTCGGTCCTTTGATCTTCAGGTGGACGACACCGACGATACGGTCGTCCTCCTTCACCACGAGATATCTGTGGGCAGGACTTTCCTCCCAGGTATCGGCCAACATATCAGCGGCCATATTCTGGTCCAGTTTAAGACATGCCATCTTATCCTTGAATCCCTGGGACAGCACCGCAGCTGCATCTCTTATATCTGGTTCTGCAAGCTCGGATACCGTTATTGTCATTACTCCCCTTATCGTCTCATTCATTATATGATATGCGTGAAAATAAAATACATCCAAGGCTGTACAAGTACCGATGAGATACGAGACGCTGACGCCTCAGGAGAAGTTCGAGTACAAGGATAGACTGCTCAGAGACTTCACCGAGCACGGAATGACAGATGAAGAAGCACTGGTGAATTATGTCCACTGCGTCAACCGTGACCCTGTCAAATGGATGTCTTACAAATACAACATGCCCGCCGAGAAAGTAGCGGAACTGAGGGAGAGCGGCCTCAGAAGATATCATGCGAACGGAGGGAAGTGTCCCTACGGTGATGTGGAACCTCCCGGACCCAAAGAAAAGAAGTGCAATGTCCAAAGGATCATTGTGCCGCAGTAACGGGGTTCTGATGGAAAAACCCGTAATAAGATTCGCAACACCCGCTGATATCCCCGACATTTTAGATCTGATCAGAGGATTGGCCGAATACGAACATCTTTCCGAGTTCGTGACCGCAACCGAAGCGGATTTCGATAAATGGTTTTTCAAAGACCCTAAGGCAGAACTTATCGTGGGTGAAATATCAGGAAAGGTCGTTGGGTTCTCTTCGTTCTTCCATAACATCTCGACGTTCGCGGGAAAACCCGGGATCTACATCGAAGACATCTACGTAAAACCTGAGATCAGAGGCAACGGTCTGGGAAAACAACTTTTATCGTTCCTTGCGAAACTCGCTATAGAGAGAGGATGCATAAAATTGGACTGGGTATGTCTCGATTGGAACACCCCCAGCAGAAGATTCTACGAGTCCTTCGGCTCCAAGGAAGTAAAGGATTGGGTCCCGTACCGGCTTTCCGGACAGGACCTCAGCAACCTTGCAAATGAGTTCGGAAAGAACAAGTGAACGGAAAGTTCACCTGATCTTTTCCCTTATCTTGGAAAGATTGTCCAGTGCTTTGTACAACGTATCATCGTTCTTGGCGAAATGCAATCTTATGAGGTGGTTGACATCCTCGTGGAAGAAACTGGATCCCGGAACAGCACCCACTCCTACTTTGGATGCAAGGTCCTCGCAAAATTTCAGATCGCTCTTGTATCCGAATTCCGATACGTCGACCATTATGTAGTACGCACCCTGCGGGTCTGTATGTTCCAATCCGATCTCGTTCAGACCTTTAAGGAAAAGATTCCTTTTTCCGGTGTATTCGTCGAGAAGCCCTTTGTAGTAGTCGTCTCCGAATCTCAGCGCGGTCACCAACGCTTCCTGCAATGGTGCCGGAGCTCCGACCGTAAGGAAATCGTGGACTTTCTTCGCCACTTCGATAATTTCCGGAGGGGCGATAAGATATCCGAGCCTCCATCCCGTGATGGAATATGTCTTGGAAAGCGAAGAACACGAAATGGTACGCTGGAACATTCCAGGAAGGGTTGCGAAATATGTGTGGCGGTGAGGTTCGTAGACGATATGCTCGTATACTTCATCGGTAAGTACGTATGTGTCATACTCCTCGGCAAGTTTCGCAATGAACAGAAGCTCGTCGCGCGAGAACACTTTCCCCGACGGGTTGGAAGGGTTGCAGAGGATCAGTGCTTTCGGGTGCTGTGCGAATGCCGCTTCCAGCTCCGCTTTGTCGAAGTTGAATTCCGGAGGACGCAGTGCCACATATATCGGTTCTGCTCCCGAGAGAATGGTATCCGCACCGTAGTTCTCGTAGAACGGTGAGAAAACAATCACTTTATCGCCGGGATTGATCACGGTCATCATCGCGACCATCATGGCCTCGGTGCTTCCGCATGTAACGACTATTTCTCCGTTCGGGTCTATCTTCCTTCCCATGAACCTGGACTGCTTTTCGGCGAGCGCTTCGCGGAAGTTCTGGGCACCCCATGTTATCGAATACTGATGGGGGCCCTCGTACGCCACCTGTGCCAATCTGTCCAACAGTTCTTTCGGCGGATCGAAATCCGGGAATCCCTGTGACAGATTCACGGCACCGTACTGCAGCGATATGCGCGTCATGCGCCTTATCACCGAATCTGTGAATCCTGCCGTCCGATCGGATAATCTCTGCATTTGTATCCCTGATCAGATTTGATATGTTAGGGTCCTCTCGTCGATTATGCGTTTGGCCTTGTGGGTCGCACGTTCGATGGTCCCTTCGGGTTCGACTATCACGGCGGTCGGTTTGACACCGATACGGGCTTTCAGGGATTTCAAAACACGTTCCGAGACCTGTGCGTCGGTCTCTGCGGTGTTTGTACTTTCCCTTTCAATGATAACCTCGTACTGACAGGTGTAGTTCTTGTCGGTAATGCGTATGAGATATTCTCCGGTTATGCCTTTGAGATCGCGGATGACCGCTTCGATATCGCTGGGGAACACGTTGACGGCGGAGACGATGAACATATCGTCCTTCCTTCCCACCACATGTATACGTCCGTGGGTCCTGCCGCAGGAACATTTCTTCTTGTCTATGTAACCGATGTCACCGGTACGGAAACGGATGATAGGGCGGGCGTGTTTGCGGAGTGTGGTGTAAATGAGTTCTCCCGTCTGTCCGGGCTCTAATACCTCTCCGGTGTTGAGATCTATCGTTTCAACGAGGATGTGGTCCTCGGCTATGTGCAGACCGTCTTTTGCCTCGCACATCGCTGCGCAGGCTCCGAATATGTCGGAAAGCCCGTAGAAATCGTAGAGATCCGCTCCCCACAGCTCCTCTATGGCGCGGCGGGTACCTTCTATCGAACCTCCCAGTTCTCCGGCGACGAATATCTTGCGGATGGACAGATCTTTGATGGGATCTATTCCGCTTTTCTTACATGTCTCTCCGAGATACCATGCATAGGACGGACTTGTCCATATGCATGTGGGCTGGTAGGTCTTCAGAATGTGGATGAGCCTCTCCGAAGGAGGCGTTCCCGCCCAGATGCACAATGCACCGAGTTTCTGGGCACCTATCACATCAGGACCTCCCACATACAGCGAGAAGTTCAGTGCGTGGACGTATCTGTCGTTCTTTCTCATTCCCGCCTGATAGAACCAGCGGCTCTCCACGTCCTGCCACTCGTCGAAATCCTGCTGGGTGAACGGACTCATAGTAGGAACACCGGTGGATCCGGACGAAGTGGATATGAACACTACGTCTTCCTCCGGAACAGCTACGAGCTCTCCCAGGAAGGATCCGACCCCCTGTGTGTCCCTCTGCGTCTTTTTGTCGATGAACGGGAATTTAGCCAGGTCCGCAAGGGTCTTGATGGTATCGGGGCCGACGCCGGCCTCATCGAACGACCTCTTGTAGTAGGGGGCATTATCGTATGCAAATTTGATCTCATCTTTCAGTGCCTGCAACTGATATGCATCCAGTTCTTCGCGAGGCAGTGTCTCGATCTTCTCATTCCAATACTTACTTTCGCCCATATCTATGTCTCCAAAAGTATACTATCTCTATAGGGAAAAGTAGATTCTCCGCCTATATAATAAGGATTGATTATATTATTCTGTAAGGAATAGAAATTGGACGTCTGGCATATCAGACTTTGGTCCATTCCCTGGATATGCGTTCCCACTTCTTGTCGCGCATCTCTTCGATGTGGTCGAGATCTCCGTCGGTAAGATGGCGGAACCTCTTCTGTCTGCGCAGATGATCGCGCAGAACATCCTTGTTTTTGATGTCCTGATTCAGACGGAACTCCCCGTTCTCGAACTCTGCCAAAGGCCACAGTCCGCAGTCCACAGCCTCTTTTGCGAGTTCTACCATCTCATCGGATCCGACACCCCATCCGGTGGGGCATGGTGCCAGAACATGGATGTACTTCGTACCCTTGATCTCGGATGCTTTCTGTATCTTCCGCATATAGTCGTTAAGGTATCCGACACTTGCGGTCGCTGCATACGGTATCCCATGTGCCGCCACAATACCCAGCATGTCTTTTTTCTCACGGATGTTACCGCGAATGTTCTTCCCTGCCGGAGTGGTTGTCGTCACGGATCCGAACGGCGTTAGAGAACTTTTCTGGGTGCCGGTGTTCATGTACGCCTCGTTGTCATAACAGATGTAGATGATGTCATCCCCTCTGTCGATAGCCCCGGACAATGCCTGTATCCCAATGTCCGCGGTACCGCCGTCCCCGGCGAATCCGACGACGACAAAATCCTTTACTCCGCGTGCACGCAGTCCGGCCTCCACGCCGGTCATCATCGACGCGGTCCCGGCGAATGTCGATATGATCGCATTATTGGCGAAACAGAGCTGCGGGAAATTGAATCCGACCGCTGACATACAGCCTGCAGGTAACACCGCAACGGCACGCTCGCCCAATACTTTCAAAGCGATGCGCACGGCAAGACTTCCGCCGCATCCCGCACACGCCTTGTGCCCGTAGAAGAACTCGTCCTCCCTTAATGTCTTAGCAGTGGGTGCGGTCATATCCCGACCTCCCCTATCCCTATGAAATGTACTCCTGTCTTTCCGGCGGCGAGGTCTTCGAAGATCTTTTTGACATCGTTCTCTCCGATGTCCTGTCCTCCGAGACCTCCGATGTAATTCGACGAAGGTATCTGAAGTCTTGCAGAATACAAAGCGGAATTGACGTTCGAGAACACAGTGCCAGTGCCTCCGAACGATATATCTTTTTCAAGGACCGCGACGGCCTTGGCGCCGGATACTGCAGCGACTATCTCGGCATCGGGGAACGGGCGCAGGTAACGCAGACGCAATACCCCTGCCTTCACTCCTCCGGCACGCAGGGAGTCGACGACACTTCTGCACAGTCCCGACACGCTGCCCAATGTTATCAGTATGAGATCGGCATCGTCGCAGAGATATTCCTCCACGAGTCCGGTGTATTTCCTTCCGAAGATATCATTGAATTTCGTTTCCGCCTCGGTGACTATTTTACGTGCACGCAGAAGGCCGATGTGCTCGCTGTACTTGTAGATCGCATTGTGTTCCGGTCCCGCCGAATATGCTATATTCTGAGGTTTATCGAAATCGATCCTGTTCGATGTTTCGTATTTCGGAAGGAACCTGTCCGCCTGTCCTTGCTCCGGAACATCGACCACTTCATATGTGTGTGTAAGATGGAATCCGTCGAGATTGACCATGAACGGAGTCGAGACGTCCTTGTGCTCCGCGATGTAATAACTGAGAAGTGCCAGATCAAGACTTTCCTGTGCGTCCTGGGCATACGCCTGTATCCATCCGCTGTCCAGTTGCGATATGGAATCACGCTGATCCCCGTAGATGTTCCACGGCAGTGCGGTGGAACGGTTGGCGTTCATCATGACGATCGGGAACCTTCCTCCGGCCGCATATGGCAGACATTCCGCCATGTAGAGCAGTCCCTGCGAAGATGTGGCCGTGAATGTTCTCACACCTGCTGCCGATGCACCCATGGCGCATGACAGTGCGGAATGTTCCGACTCGACATGAATGAATTCCGCCTTGAGGCTTCCGTCCTCGACCATTTCCGATAACCGTTCAACGACGACCGTCTGAGGAGTGATCGGATACGCCGATATCACATCCGGCCTCGCCAATCTGACGCCGACGGCGAATGCATCGTTCCCTGACAGGAATTCGCGGCTCATGATCTCTCGGCCTCCATTGTTATCGCGTCGAATTTGCACATTTTCTTACAGATCCCGCAGCCTTTGCAGAAATCATAATCGATGCCGACCTTTCCGTTGATCCTGAATATCGTGCCGTCCGGACAGTAAAGGTAGCACTGAAGACATCCTGTGCATTTCTCTGTGTTCACAACGGGGCGTATATTACGCCAGCCGGCGTTCTTTGCAACAAGGAAACCTGCTTCGAACGATGTGCTTTCCGGAAGGTTGTCGGAATTCCATTTAGGCGGGTTCTCGCGGAGATACGGTTTCATTTCCTTACCCCCACAGCATCGTACGAAGCACGCACCAGAGCCTTGTTGCTCTCCCACAGGCGTTTCGGAAGTACCGCTTCTATCCCCTTATCCAGTGCTTCTATTGTTATTCCGTCCCACAATGCCGCCAAGGCCCCCAGCATCGCCGTGTTCACGATCGGTGAACCCGTAAGTTCGGCGGTCAGTTTGGATGCATCGAACGATACAACGCGCGGATTAGAATAAGAATGTGATGAATTGACCAGGATCCTGCCTGTCCCTTCCGGTATCTGTCCCGGGAGCAATGTATCATCTAAGTACACTGTGAAATCGGATGAACGTATCTCGCAACGACTTGTCACGGGTACGATGTCCAGTTTTGTGAATGCCCTCATGGGGGCTCCGCGGCGTTCCGGACCGAAGGAAGGGAATGCAAGAGCGTATCCGCCCTGAAGAACATAGGATGCCCCCAAAAGCCTGGCAGCGGTGAAAGCACCCTGGCCGCCTCTGCCGTGCCACAGAACATCCGTCATACGGAAGGTTAGCGATTCCGGCGTATTAATTGTTTTCACATCGGGTTCTGACGGATGCGCATGCAATCACAGTATCGATTAATAATCCGTATCTGCATATCATATTTCCGGGCCCGGTGAAAGATGACGACATCGAAGGAATTGGTGGAAACAGCTCTCAGAAGAGAGACGGTCGACAGGATACCGTTCTGCGCACCGCAAGGTTCGTGGGCCTTGGAACTGAGCGGCGTTTCCCTTATGGATTCCATAAACAATCCAAAACTTGCTGCCAGTGCACAGTTCAAAGTGGTCGATGAATGCCATATGGACGCATTCGATGCGATGTGGGACTGGCTGATGCCCGTGGAAGCTATGGGATGTAAAGTCAAGATCCCGGAATTCGGTACCATACCGACAATTTCGCACATCGTAAAAGACCCTTCCGATCTCGATAAACTGGAACTCCCGGACATCAGGAACTTCTACCGATACAAAGCCGCCGAGGAGACCGCCGGACACATATCCGATGTGCATGGAAAGGACCGCTTCCTCGTTGCGGGTCTTCTGTCCCCGTTCACATTGGCAGGAGAGCTCAGAGGTGTGGACAACATGATGGTGGATTGCTTCATGGACGAAGATTTCGTCCATGCCCTCGTCAAAGAATCCCTTGAGGTCCTGAAAGCGTTCACGGAAGAGATAGTGAAATGGGATGTGGATGCCGTGACCGTCTGCGACCCTACGGCATCGGGAGACCTTGTCTCTGCGGCGGATTTTGAGAAATTCTCCAAAGGTCCGATGAAGGATCTCGGAAAGATCATCAAAAAAAGCGGGAAGATCTTCATCAACCACACGTGCGGGGATACGTCCGACCGTTTGGCTGCCGTGGCCGAAACGGGATGCGATGCATTCTCTCTGGATGTGGCCGTGGATGTGGGTAATGCTGTAAAACAAGTGGGGGACAGAATGGCCATCATCGGGAATATCGATCCCGTCGGTATCATTTACAGCGGAACTCCGGATGCCGTCAGAAAAGATACATTGAAATGCCTTGAAAGGGGCGGAAAAAGAGGATATGTCCTGGGAACGGGATGCGATATCCCCCTAGGCTCCAGTTTAGAGAACGTACGTGCAATCTCGGATGTGTCCATGAAGTTCTGAAAGGATTCTGTCGTTCAGAACGGACAGCAAATACGCAGCCGTTCAGGTTCCGCTTCCTTCTTTCTTATATGCGATGCGTTTCTCTATGGTTGTCAGGATCCAGCTCATCGCTGCACCCAGCAGAGCAACGGTCACTATCCCGACCCACATCTTGTCCAATTCCGACGTGCCGTGCAGAGGACATGAATTGTTTATCATAAACCCAAGACCCGAGTTCGCTCCGATCATCTCCGCTCCGATGAGTACGAAGAATGAAAGCAATACGGCGATACGTATGCCGGAGAATACTGCCGGAACGGCACTTCGTAACATGACGCGGGTGAATATCTGGAATTTGCTCAACCCGAATGACCGTGCCAACTTCACCAGTTCCGGATCCGTATCTCTGATACCGTCCAATGTGTGGAATAATATCGGCCACACGGCCACTGTGAATATTATCAGTACGCGGGTCGTCTCATTGAAGCCCAGGAGGACGATGAATAGCACCAGGAGTGTGAAGGGGTTAGCGAACATGAACAGCAGGAAGAGCGGTTTCAGGAACTTTCCTGTGTTCTTCAGCAATCCTCCCAGCACAAGCCCCAGAGGCACCCCGATCACTATTGCCATGATAAGGGCAGCAACAATACGGCCCATCGATATGATGATGTTGTCCGTCAGTTCTCCCGTTTGCAGCAATCCTATTGCCCTCACGTGGATATCGTACGGCGTCGATACGTAAATCGGATCCACCCATCCCTGACCGGGTGCTATCTGCCAAAGGAGAACGAATATTATGACAGGGATCAATCCTATGATGAACTTGGATGCCAGAGACTTTATCTGGGAATCCGATTTCTTGTCTTTTTTGTTCGCCGTACCGAATAAACTCATACTATGACTCGACCCTTGTTGGATGTGCTATCTGTTTTTGTAATCTGATTATAATTCCGCCGAACAGCGGAAGATGTTGGTAAGGTGGAGAATGCCGGAAAACAGATCTGAATCTGTTTTCCGACACCCTCTCGTTTGTTTTTACAGTTTACCGAGACGATCAGTATTTGATCCCGCTCAGGACAGCTGCCTCTATGTGTACGCCGTGGTCGAGTTCTGCAGCGGACTGGAAGTCGCTCTGCTCTACGAATACGGTTTCCTCACTGGAGGTCTTGTCGAACCACTTCTTCTCGTTGTTTTTGTCGGAGTTGTAGGGGTTCAGGGGCTGTTCCTTTACAGGGTCGACCCATGTGTCAGCGAACTGTGTTGTGTACAGATCCGAGGGCTTGAATTCGCCTGCTTTGAGGAGACCGAACTCAACCATTGCATCGATCCAAGGCTGGAGGTCTGCATCGGTGATCTTTCCGCTGGGGCTGGCCCAGTGGGGAACTGCTGCATCGAGACCGATGGTCTCGGCTGTGAGTATTCCTGCCTCGATCTGGTGGTCGTTGGACCAGTTCTGTGCGGCCTTGTATGCTTTGATGAACTGCCTGACGGTTTCCGGGTTCTTCTTTATGAAGTCCTCGGTGAACACGAGAAGCGATACGCCTGCGTACTGTCCGAGTGTGTCGTAGCTGGTTGCGATGACAGTCACATCTTTGTGGCTCTCTGCTGCCGAGTAGAACGGCGGGTGCAGAACTGCGACATCGATGCTACCGTTCTGGAGGGCTGCCTCCTGGTAGGGGTCAGACAGAACTACGATCTCGTACTGGCTCTCAGTGTATCCGGCGTCTCTGAGCCAGATCTTGACTTCAAGGTCGGCGCAGACACCCTCAGCGAGTACTGCTATCTTGGGCTTGTGTCCGATCTTGAACAGGTCATCGACATTGTTGATGACTTTTCCGTCATTCCTGGTCTTGTCGACGAGCCAGTGCATGTGGAGCTGGTTCAGGTTCTTTGTGGGCGACTCGGGTTCGTAACCGGTCATGACCACACCTTTCACGTTGGCACCACCCTGGATCAGGTTGATGATGGTGATGGGGTGTCCGTCGTAGATATCGGTCTGTCCACCGACGAGAGCTGTCGGAACAAGTCTGTATTCAAGTTCTCCAGCGTCCCTGAAGTCGATGTCGTATGCGTCGAAGTAACCGATGTCAACTCCGACATAGAACGGGGTTCCCGTACAATCTTTGGATACATTGGCTTTGATGGTGTATTTTGTGGAGCTGTCATCGCTGTCGTCGTTGCCACCAGAGGCGACCACTACTACAACGGCTGCAACCACAAGAATAGCCACTATGGCCACTGCGATCACTACTGTTTTCTTTGCCATGTTGATTTCTTCCTTTTGTTGATTTTTTTCCTTATTGATCTAGTATCTATTCTGTCCTCAGACCACGATCTCTTCCTTTCTCCCGGTTACTTTCCTTTCGATGAAAGATATGATCAGGTTAGCGATCACTCCGAGCAGTGCAACGGTCACAATCCCTACCCACATTTCGGGCATCAGGAATACGGCCTGTGCATGGTGTATCATGTATCCGAGTCCGGAACTGGCGCCTAACATCTCGGCACCTATGAGCATGAAGAATGCGAATACCACACTCATCCTGATACCTGTGAAGATAGTCGGAAGAGCATCGCGTATCAGGATCTTGTAGAATATCTGGAACTTACTCAGTCCCAATGATCTACCCATCTTGACCAGCACGGGGTCCGCATTTTTGATACCTGTAACGGTGTTGAATAAGACCGGCCATATGCACACCAGGAACATGACTGTGAACTTGGAGAGTTCTCCGAGTCCTAACAGAACTATGAACAAAGGCAGCAATGTGAACGGGTTTGCCTGGCTTATCAGCTGAAGCAACGGATTGATGGCTGTTTCCACCCTCTTGAAGAATCCTCCAAGAACGAATCCGAGTGCCAATCCTACGACCACGGCACTGCCGAAGCTGAGGATCACACGTTTCAAACTGATGGACATATGTTTGAACAGAGTACCGTCGAGGGTCAATTCCCAGCCTTTTTCCAGGATTCTGCTGGGCGAAATTACAATAATGTTATTAACAAGATTGAACTGGCAAGCAGCCTCCCAAGCGATGATGAACAGAATGATTGCGCCGAATATATGGATGAATTTTATTCCATATTTTGCCAACACTCTTGGGCCGGAACCCAATGCGGATTTCTTTTCCACATCTACATTCTCTGCCATTTCAGACACCCTCGCTTGCCTTTTCGGCCTCTACCTTCAAAATCTCCCATAACTTCTGACGGGTAGTGATGTAGGTTTCAGAAATTTTGACATCGTCGGACAGACGCTGTTCCCTGGTCAAGTTGACCGGGACGATCTCTTTGATCGTTCCGGGGCGTGCGGTCATGACCGACACGCGGTCGGCCAGAAGCACTGCCTCGTCGATACTGTGCGTGATGAACAGCACTGTCTTCCCCGTGTCGTATGTGATACGCAGCAGATCGTGTTGCAGGACCTCTCTCGTAAGAGCATCCACAGCGGCGAACGGCTCATCCATTATCAGAACCTCGGGGCCAACGGCCAAAGCGCGGGCGATTGCCACCCTCTGCTTCATTCCACCGGACAATTCAAACGGGTAGTGCTTGTAGAAATCCTTCAGACCGACAAGGTCCAGATATTTGACCGCTATAGCTCTACGCTCGTCGGCGTCCTTTACATTCTGTATTGCAAACTCGACATTCCCCAAAGCTGTCTTCCACGGAAGCAGGGCGTATTGCTGGAATACTATTGCCCTATCCGGTCCGGGGCCTGTTACTGGCTGTCCATTGATCAGAATTGCTCCGTCAGTCGGCGTTATCAGACCGGCTACCAGATCCAAGAGTGTGGATTTTCCGCACCCGCTGGGCCCCAGTATCACATGGAATTCACCGCGAGAAATGGAGAGGTTCACGCCTCCCAGTGCATCGGTGGTAAGGACTGCTTTCTTGTTCTTCCCCCCGTCGCCACGTGCGGAAAACGTCTTCCTGAGATCGACTGCCTCGATCTTTATTTCGGATTTTCCGTACTCTCCGCCCTGATAGTTAGATTGGGCGGTATCATTGTCGCTCATTTTATTCCCTCAATTAATCGATGCTGTTGGCATCTACTGTCGAGATGATTGGTTGTGACAATATAATATTCTTTGATGATTATAGTCATAAAGGAATATGCACCAAATGCGGTTATGGCTGTATCTGAATATTACAGTCATTTTAAGAATATTAGTATATATACTAAATCAAAATCGTCGTTTTTAATATGATTATAATGAATGCCATGTGGTTAACTTAGTATTTTGAGGAAACTATATAGAAAAAATCATATGCCCTTATATAGCAAATATACACTGATATGAATATTGATGTTCGATGCTACATCTGATTTATGATGAGGGAACCCGGAAACCAACATTTGCATAAGATCGTATCCTAATATCCGATCGGTCCGGTTTTTCAATAATCTGGGTCAATGACATTTCCATGGAACATGATCCACATGATTATTGATCCGACCGTTCCGTAAAGAACAGAGCTCACGCTCATCGGGATAAAAATGAAAAAGATAACATTGGACGTTCGATGCTACGTTTAGTGTATGGTAAGCTGCCAAGGAATTGAAGGGAAATCACTTATAGAGATTTCCTTGCAATATTTAGTTACGCTTAATTTTTTTTGAGGGTGTGGGTCGAAGCCCACACCCTGCGTAGGAGGTGATCCATCTGCAGGTTCCCCTACAGATACCTTGTTACGACTTAACCTTCCTTGCTAAATCTCAGTTCGACAACCCTAATTAGAGGCAGCCTCACTGAAACCCAACTCGGATGGTTTGACGGGCGGTGTGTGCAAGGAGCAGGGGCATATTCACCGCGAGTTGTTGATTCGCGATTACTACGGAATCCAGCTTCATGAGGGTGAGTTACAACCCTCAATCCGAACTACGGACGGGTTTCGGGATTACCTTCACCTTTCGGTGTCGGAACCCATTGTCCCGCCCTTTGTAGCGCGCGTGTAGCCCAGGAAATTCGGGGCATACTGACCTACCGTTGACCTCTCCTTCCTCTGACTTAGCGCCAGCGGTCCCAATAGTGTGCCTCCATCCCGGAGGATGAAGTAGCAACTATTGGTGAGGGTCTCGTTCGTTATCTCACTTAAGAGAACGCCTTACGGTACGAACTGACGACGGCCATGCACCACCTCTCTGAAAATCGAGCAAGGTCATTAGCCTGGCTTTCATGTAACAGTCTTCCCTGGTGAGTTTTCCGGTGTTGAATCCAATTAAACCGCACGCTCCTCCCGTTGCGGTGCTCCCCCGCCAATTCCTTTAAGTTTCATCCTTGCGGACGTACTCCCCAAGTAGCAGACTTAACAACTTCTCTCCGGCACTGAATGCCCCCGAAGGGCCTCCAACACCAAGTCTGCAGCGTTTACACCCTGGACTACCGGGGTATCTAATCCCGTTTGCGACCCAGGGCTTCGTCCCTCACCGTCGGATCCGTTCTAGCTAGACGCCTTCGCCACCGGTGGTCCTTCTAGGATTACAGGATTTTACCCCTACCCCAGAAGTACCTCTAGCCTCTCCCGGTCCCAAGTTTGACAGTCTCCTCGGAATTCGGAAAGTTAAGCTTTCCGATTTACCCAAGGATTTATCAAACCGGCTACGAACGTTTTAGACTCAATAAAATCGACCACCACTTGGGCTGCAGGTATTACCGCGGCGGCTGGCACCCGTCTTACCCAGCCCTTATTCCTCTAGTTATCTACGCTAAAGAAAAGCTAACTCAAAAAGAGCTAGCACTAGGAATTCCCTCATCGGGGTTGCCCCCATTGTGAAGTTTTCGCGACTGCTGCGCCCCGTAGGGCCTGGATTCGTGTCTCAGAATCCAACTCTGGGCTCCCTCTCTCAAGGCCCATACCCGTCGTAGGCTAGTAGGTACGTTACACCCACTACTACCTGATAGGCCGCAGACCGATCCTTAGGCGCCGGAACTTTGGGCCATGAGTCATTCCAGATCTCATGACCTATGGAGTATTATCCTCAATTTCCCGAGATTATCCTCCACCTAAGGGCACGTTGTCCACGTGTTACTGAGCAGTCCGCCGAGTCCATTACGACTCTCGACTCGCATGTCTTAATCGAATTCCTATAGCGGTGGCCGCCGGCAGGATCAACCGGAGTCAAATCCTTGTGACTTTATTACGTCTTTGGATGATGAAAGAAACTGGCAGTTTACCATATTTCACCGCTGCTCCGTCGGACGGCTCACTCAATCGAATGTCCGTCTAACGGAACATTCGTAGCATCGAACGTCAGAATTCAAGAGAGCACGCCATTAGTTACACGGCGGAGATCTTGATTCTCCATGTTACAAACCCCCTTTTATGGGGTCTGGTATTCCCTGTATTTCAGGGGAATATATAAGCTTTTTCACCCAAGGAAGCACGCTTCCCCAGATCACAAGAAACCAGTGTCACATCCAACCCCCGAAAGGGCTCTGTGATTGTTCCTCGCAGGACACCCGATGATTGCCTGGTATATAATGATTCCTAAATGGACTCCGGGGAGCCATCAGAACCGATCCTACATAACGCATATAACCTAATAAAATGATGTATTTTCATGGCGAAGACTGCTTGGGGATCCTACATTGCAATCCTGTTACTTTCGGAATTAGGGATCATGCTGTTCGCCCAAACGGCCTTAGCTACGGTATCGATGCGTGCGACCGATACGGCCTATGTCGTCGGAGTCATCGGGTTGATCCTGTTCGTGTCCGCATATCTGTTGTGGAAAAGGTCTGCCAATCGTCCTATGACCACATCGGCATTATTGCAGGGGATAGTCGTCGGAACCGCATTGGCATTGTTGATTCATCTCTCCGCCACATACGGTGACGTCGCCTTCGTATATTTCATTGCGGCCGCATTGATAGTTCTGGTGGCATTAGTATTGTACATAAAGAAGAAAAGTGCGGCACCTGTATAACACAGTCCAAACCTTTATTATGATTATCAGATTATAGTGGAAACAAGCGTGTGGGGGTGGCCCAGCCTGGCAAGGCGGTGGATTGCTAATCCACTGTCACTTGTGACTCGGGAGTTCGAATCTCCCCCTCCACGCCATCCCTGTTATATATTACTGTAAATCGTTAATCTTACGGCCGGTCATTACACAATTTAATTAACCCGCCATGCAGATATAATGATATGAAATTCCTGGTGATCACCGATCTTCATCAGAACATCCGGGCTCTGACATGGATCAATGATACTGTAAAAAAAGAAAGACCGGACCACATCCTGTTCCTTGGCGATATCACCGATTTCGGTACCGGCGAAGATGCGGCAAAGATCCTCGATTCGATCGAGGGCGACAAGTATGCCATCCCGGGGAACACCGATCCGCGCGACCTCCCCGAGAAAATATCAAAAGTTGCTCATAGCGTCCACGGGAAAGCGTTCAGACTGGGAGATTACGATGCCGCCGCACTCGGCGGTTCCAATATAACCATATTCAACACTCCTTTCGAACTCACCGAGGATGAGATCGATTCCGCCTTGAGGCCGATATCGAAGAAGGGGATGATATTGATCACACATGCCCCTTCTTACGGGATCTTGGACCACATTCCGTCGGGTCTCAGCGTAGGAAGTCCCGCAGTGAAAAAAATAGTCGAGGATTTCCGTCCGATCCTCGCTCTGTCCGGACACATCCACGAAGACCGCGGTGTCCTGAGCATCGACGGTACCGTATTTGTGAATCCGGGTCCGGCCAAAGAAGGATATTCAGCAATAATCAGGATTGAGAACGGAAAAGTAGACGTGAGACTTCTCGGACCTCTATAATATAGATATAACAGAAAAAGAGGGATACAGATGGGCGATTACGAAGATGAAGATGAGTTCGGTCTTGCATTGGGGACCTTGGAGGCCGAGTTGCAGTTCCAACAGGCCCAGGCCTGGAAAAAGGCGAAGGAAGCCATGAAAGGATAGACCGCGGACGAGCAACTGGAATGCATGAAAAGTCTGGATGTATTGGAAGAAGAACTCCAGCACGTGAGAACTTCCAGAATGCTCGGGATATGACCGAAGTGGAAATGATGCGGATGGTTTATGAAGTATCGGGTTATACTCCCGATGCTGAAACGACGTAATATCGCTGATTTCTGGCGCACATATGCGACATCCTTCGGTATTGCACCTGTATTTCTTAGAAAGCAGATTCACGATTTGAAAATCTTTAAATATATCACCAGGTTTAGCAGGGACGATTAAAATGGCAATTTGGCAGGGTAAATCAAGGAGAAAACCGACCGGTGGAAGACTTGTCTCCAACCGCGGTAAGAGAAGATTCGAGATCGGCAGAGAGAAACAGTTCACCAAACTCGGTAAGCAGTCCCTCAAACAGTACCGCACAGTAGGCGGCGGAACTAAGGTCGGAGTTCTCGTAGCGGAGTTCGCAAACGTCGTTGACAAGAAAGCGAACACCGTCAAGAAGGTCAAGATCCTTAACGTCACAGTTAACCCTGCAGACCCCAACTACGTTCAGCGTAACATCATCAACAGAGGCGCCAAGATCACAACCGAGCTCGGCGACGCAATTGTTACGTCAAGACCCGGACAAGACGGTGCCATTAACGCTGTCCTGGTTCAGTAAATAAATATCCAGACCCCGGGCCTGCCCCGGGGTTTTTCATTTTCATTTTTCTAAGGTAGATTATTAAATAACGTCCCCATTATACGTGAACGCTATGGCTTACGACGAGGACACCGCGATAGTTATCTGGCCCGAATATTTCGACATCGAGCGCACCCGCGGAGAAGGAAGACGCCTTCCCAAGAATCTTTGCGTGAAGGATCCCAGCCTCGATATCATCGCTAAAGGTGCGATGATCCTCGATCTTGAATACGAGGTTCAAGAGAAAAAGGCATATCCTGCGAATTGGGCCGCCAAACGCGGATGCGTCCGTATAGAGAAGGGAAAGATCGCCAAGACGGAACTGCTTGTCAAACTTGCAGAGATACTTGTAAAGAACCAGAAATAAGAGGTAACATGATATCTCCTCTGGATGCGGCCGTGATCGATGCCAATTCGGAATCATTGGGTGTTTCCGTCGACACGCTTATGGATAATGCCGCAACAGCCGTGGTGAATGTTCTCAACAACAGATTCCAAGGGAAACGTATCGCATTCGTTTGCGGTAACGGCAACAACGGCGGTGACGGGATAGTCGCCGCAAGTCTGATGGACCCCTCGCTGGTTTCCGTGTTCCTTCTGAAACCGGGAACAAAAATGCGTTCATCACATGCAAATAAAATATTATCATCACTGAAATGCGAAGTGAAAGAATTCTCGGCACCTCTTCCGGAAGACTACGATGTCCTGGTCGATTGTGCTTTGGGGACCGGGGTTCAGGGAGATATCCGCCCCCCTTATGAGGAGTTCATCCGTTATGCCGGGACGTTCCCCGGGACCGTTGTATCCGTGGATGTCCCGTCCGGTTTGGGAACCAATATATCCGTTCTGCCCCATATCACTGTGACATTCCATGACCTGAAGAACGGAATGGATGAGGATAACTCGGGTGAGATCGTGGTCGATGAAATCGGAATTCCAAAAGATGCCTACTTGAGGGTAGGCCCGGGAGATATGCTCAGATATCCCGTCCCCGATAAAAAAAGTCACAAAGGACAGAACGGTCGCGTACTTGTGATCGGCGGAGGACCGTATTACGGGGCCCCGATCATGGCGGCCATGGCCGCTCTCAGAGTGGGTGCGGATGTAGTGCGCATTGCCGTACCGTCGAACTGTGCGGCCGCTGTCGCAGCTTTCTCTCCCGTTTTCATCATAGAAGAACTTTCCGGGGATCATCTGTCACCCGGTCATTTAAGCACACTTCTGGATCTTTCCAGAGAACATGATGCTGTCGTCATAGGGCCAGGGCTCGGTACGCATAACCATACCGCAAGCATAGTCAGGAATTTCGTCCTTGAATGCACCGTACCCGTCATCGTGGATGCCGACGGACTCTCCGCACTCGGAGACAAGTTCGGAACGAACGGAAAAGTCGTTCTCACACCGCACGCCGGCGAATTCGCCAGGCTCGGAGGAGTACTCGAGGAAGGAGGGGACAAATACGTTGCGGTCTCCGAATTATCCAGAAAGACCGGCGCGGTTATTCTTCTCAAAGGCGAGGAGGATATAATAGCGGATGGAGAATTGATCAAAGTGAACGGTTCCGGAACACCTGCCATGACCGGTGCGGGCACAGGGGATGTTCTGGCAGGAATCGTCGGCGGACTGTTATCCAAAGGACTCAACACCCTCGATGCGGCCTCTTTGGGCGCATACATATCCGGAAAGGCCGGAGAAGCGGCGTTCAAGAAGTATTCTTACGGGTTGATTGCCACGGACGTCATCGACAGGATACCGAAGGTCCTCAAGGAAGGACTGGAGTAATAAAATGGAAATTCAGCCCGTCCACGGGATACCCGCACTCACTGTGGACGAATATCTTGTGATCGGTGATCTCCACATAGGCCTGGAGTCCCATCTGAAAGCGAAAGGATATCACATAATCTCACACACCGGCGATATGTTCGATGCCGTATCGGAGGCCGCCGGAACATTTTCAAGCAAACTCATCGTGATCGGGGACATCAAGGATTCCGTTCCCGGTTCCACCAAGCAGGAATACCGCGAGATCCCGAATTTCTTCGACAGACTTCTTGAGCGTTTCGACAGTGTGGACGTGGTCAGAGGGAATCATGACACCAATATCGAAGAATTCCTTCCGGGCCGTGTGAACATCCATCCCGCATCGGGATTCAAGGTCGAAGACGTGGGATTCATCCACGGCCATACATGGCCGTCCAAAGAGGTCATGAGGTCCGAGACCCTGATAATGGGACATGACCACCCTTCCGTGATGTTCAGGGACGGCGTGGGGAGACAGGTGACGGAACCGTGTTGGGTCCGCGGCAGATTCCTCGGAACAACCACTGAAAAGTACGAAGAGCTGCCGGAACGTTTCATCATCGTTCCCGCTTTCAACCGTATGTTGGGAGGATCGCCGGTGAATATCATCGGAGAACCTCTTCTCGGGCCTATCATGGGCGGAGGATTGCTTGACCTGGATAATGCGACGGTCCACTTGTTGGACGGGATAGACCTCGGAAAGATATCCGACCTCAGGATCAAAGGAAGGGAACAAAACAAACGTGACCTCCGGTCAGCGATCTGATATTTAATCCTGATAAAAAGAAAGGTAGGGAGGGGTTACCTCCCTTTTTTGGTTTAGTTGCGGGTGACGGTCTCGAACTCTGTTCCGTCCGCGTACCTTATCACTGCCTTCAGGGGCATCTGTCCCGGGAGGCTGTGGGTTGCGCAGGAGTTGCAGGGGTCGTAGGCCCTGAAGGCCATTTCAACCATGTTCAGCAGACCGGGGGACACCTCGAAGTTGTGGATGAGTCCCTTTGCCGCCTTGACGGTATCCATGTTGATCGGACCGTTGTTGTTGGTCGTACCGACGACCAGGTTGCAAGCGGTCACGATGCCGTTCTCGTCTGCGGTGTAGTCGTGCGTGAGGGTCCCTCTCGGTGCCTCGACGCATCCTACTCCGCGTCCGCCGGCCTTCAGATCCTTCTGCTTTATGTTAGCATCCGTGAGATCGGGGCTGTAAGCATCCTGCTGGAGCTTCTCTGCCGCGAACAGCAGCTCGATGATCCTTGCCCAGTGGGTGGCGAGTGTGAACTGCACCGGTCCGTTGACACCGAGGCTCTTGAAGAGACCTTTGTACTCTTCGAAGGCCGCCTGTGCCTTGGGGGTCGAGATACTATCCGAGACGTTGAGTCTCGAAAGAGGCGAAGCACGGTACATTCCGCTGTCCGGTCCGTCGACGAGTCCCTTGTATCCGGGTTTCCTCAGGTACGGGAACTTCTCGTAAGACCAGGGCTCGACAGCCTCTCCGATGTGCTCCAGGTAGTCGTTGGAGTGATATTTGTCATGCTCCTTTCCTTCCTGGTTGACAACTCTGACCTTTCCGTCATGGAACTCAAGCTGGTTCTTCTCGTTGACGAGACCCATATGGTAGGTCTCGTTGTAGAAGAGGTCCTTGTTGGTGATGATATCGACGAACTCTTTGTTCGCGAGGACGACGTCGTGGAAGACCTTGAGCGATGTCTCGGAGAAGTTCACCAGGTTGTCGGCATATCCCTGGATCTCTTTCTGCTCTTCCTTATTGACGGCCTTGCTGACTCCGCCGGGCACTCCCATGAGAGGGTGTGTGGGCTTTCCGCCGATTATCGCCTGGACCTTCTGGGCCTGGGCGCGTGCTTTCAGCACTTCGGATCCGAGCTCGAGCCCGACACGTGCGACGACACCGAGCACATTGCGCTCGGCTGCCGGTGCTGCCGGTCCGCACACGAAGTCCGGTGCCGCCAGAGCGTAGAAGTGCGCTATGTGGCTGTGGACGAAGTGTGCGTGGTAGAACGTGTCCCTGAGCAGGAACGCCGCTTCCGTCGGCTTGGTGCTGTAACATCCGTCGATGGCTTTCGTGGATGCGAGGTGGTGTGCTCCGGGGCAGACACCGCAAAGTCTTGCGGTGATCTGGTTGAGCTCTGTGACCTTCCTGCCTATGCAGAATCTCTCGAAGCCTCTGACCTCGGGAACCTGCCAGTATGCGTTGGCGACATCCCCTTTGTCGTCAAGGAAGATCTCTATCTTTCCGTGACCTTCAAGACGTGTGATCGGATCGATGGTGATCCTGTTCGTCTTGGCCTTCTGCTTCTCATCCCATATTATAGGGCCTGCCATTTTACTTACCTCCTTTCTCTGCGACCGATCTTCTGATCAGTGATTTACCCAGCGTGAATGCGTAGAAGTATCCAAGCGGGTCCTTTATGCTTGTCATGATGTCGATGATCTCATCCTCATTGCATGTCGGATCGTCATCGATCACAGGGAACAGGGATGCTATTGCCGTAAGGGCGCTTGCTCCTAATTCCTGAACTGCGACTGTTGGTCCGTAGCATCCGCGGCACGGCTGTCCGACAGATGTGCATCTTGCGTTGCATCCTCCGACCGTTGCGGGTCCGAGGCACAGTATTCCCTGGTCCATAAGGCAGAGGTCCGGGTCCACATCTATCTCGTGGGGTTCCACGATCTTGGTGACCCTTCTGAACTCTTTGCGCCTGTGGCACTGGTCGCAGAGTGTCTTGGTGACGACTCCGATGGTTGTTCCCTTAGGGGGGAGTGCAACACCGTTGTATGCGAAGTCCGCGACGGCTTTCAGTACGTATGAGATGGACTCCTGGAGAGGAGGGCATCCCGGAACGTAGTAATTCACATCGATGACCTGGTCCAGCGTCTTGACCGTGTCGTAGAGGGTCGGGAGAGTGAGGTCTCCTTCCGGTGCTGCGAACTTGGTCTGCGGTATGACAGGTGCTCCTTTGTGGTAATCTGCCTGGAAGTTTGCCGTCGAGGGCACTTTGTTGTAGACGTATTCGAGGATCTCATCCTTGCCGCCGTGAACGAGGTTCGCGAGTGCGGGTGAGCCTCCGAAACATGCGCAGGTTCCGTAACTGACCACGATGAGTGATTTCTTCCTGAGGAGTTTCACCATGTGCTCGTTCTCGGAGTTCCTGACCGCTCCGGATATGATCGAGACGGTTATGGAACCGTCTTCCATCTCTTCGATGTCCTTCTCTTTTCCGTCGGCCGCGATAGGCCACATAACGATGTTTGCCATATCACCGACGGTGAGTATCCTCTCGTTGATGTCGAGAATAGAGACGTCGCATCCCCCGCAGGCCGCTGCCCAGTAGATGGCAAGGTTGATCTTACCGTTCTTGGGTGCTCCGGGAAGAAGCTCTCCGAGGTCCGCTGCCGGAAGCTGTGATGCCTCGACGGACAGCTGTGTCTTTGCGGCGCAGCCGACTTCGGGTTTCACCGCGGGCTTTGCTGCTTTGGCGGCGGGTTTTGCTGCCTTGTCGGTCTTGTCCGCTGCCTTCTTCGATCCGTCTTCTGTCTTGTTCTTCTTAGATTTGAATATGTCAAGGAAGCTCATTTACTTCTCCTCCTGTACAAGGGGGGTAGGCCCGAGTTCTTTGATCGTGTTCACGAAGGTCGTGAGGGTGGTCTGGAATTTCTCTCCCTCGGATGCGGAGACCCACTCGAGTCTCAGTCTCTTCGGGTCGAATCCGTACTGCTCGAGAACGAGTCTGAGCAGGGCGATCCTCCTTCTTGCCCTGTAGTTTCCTCCGATGTAGTGGCAGTCTGCCGGGTGGCACCCGAGGACAATCACTCCGTCGGCCCCTTTGGCCAGAGCCCTGAGTACGAACTCGGGGTCTACCCTTGCGGAGCACATCGTCCTTATGATACGGAAGTTAGCGGGCATCTGAAGCCTTGCCACACCGGCGCCGTCCGCTCCCGCGTACGAACACCAGTTGCAGCAGAACGCTACTATTATTGGTTCGAAATCTTCTGACATGTGTATCACGCCCTCTCCGGGTGGTAGTCGAGAAGCGCATCGATCTCGGCTATGATCTGTTTGTTCCTGAATCCTCTCTGTTCCATTGCACCTGCGGGGCAAGAAGCCACGCAGCTACCGCATCCCTTGCAGAGACCGGGGTTGACATCGCTCTTCAGCCTGCCGTTCTCGTCGAGGATGATGTTGATGGCGTTGTAGTCGCAGCATCCCTCGCAGATACCGCATCCGTCGCATATTGCGGGGTTGGACACGGCGACTATACCCTCGGATATGAGTTTGTCCTTGGATATGATCGTGAGGATCCTTGCGGCTGCACCGGATGCCTGTGCGATACACTCGTCCATGAATTTGGGCCAGTGTGCTGCACCGGCGACGTACACACCTTCGGTGGCGAAGTCGACCGGCCTGAGTTTCTGGTGGGCCTCGAAGAAGAATCCGTCCTTGCTTATGGGGACCTTGACCATCTTCGCGAGCTCTTCCTTCTCCTCGCGGACCGGAGTGATTCCGGCTGAAAGGATCAGAGTGTCGACGGGTATGTCGACATCGGTGTTGAGTATGGAGTCATACGCTTTGACGGTCTTTCCGTCGAATTCGGGGAGTTTCGCTTCCGAGCAGTACCTGACGAACTTCACACCGAGGCTGGATGCCTTGTTGTAGAGCTCCTCGCGGAATCCGTACGTCCTGATGTCCTTGTGTATGATGTATACAGCGGTGGTCGGGTCGTTCATCTTCAGCTGGATAGCGTTGCGGAGGGCGCCTGCACAGCAGACACGGGAGCAGTACTTCACGCTGTCGGACCTTGATCCGACGCACTGAACGAATGCCACGCTCTTACCTTTGAACTTTCCTTCTGCGATCTGCTTCTCCGCATCGATGATTGTGAGGACGTTCTTCGCGGAACCGTATCCGTACTCGGTGGGTTTGTACTGTGCCGCTCCCACTGCGAAGAGGACTGCTCCTACAGGTATTTCCTTACCGTCCGTGAGCTGTACCCTGAAGTTACCTACGAATCCGGGGATGTCTTTTATCTCGACTCCCTTGTGGACCGTGATCTTGGGGTTATTCTCGACTTTCTCGATGGTCTCTTTCAGGAATGCTGAAACGTCCTGTCCGTCTTCCTTGTGGAAGAAGTTGCGGGCGAATCCTCCCAGCTCTTTCTCCCTCTCGATTATGTGGACCTGGTATCCCTGGGCCGATATGTCGAGGGCTGCTGTGAGTCCTGTGATTCCTCCTCCGACTACTGCAGCGGAGTTGGTGACTGCGATCTCTGAACCGACGAGGGGCTCGAGCAGGACTGCTTTTGCGATGGACATTCTGAGAAGGTCCTTCGCTTTGACGGTCGCTGCCTCTGCCGCGTGCATGTGGATCCAGGAGCACTGGTCACGGATGTTGGCCATGTTGAACAGGTATTTGTTCAGACCGCCGTTCCTGCATGCCTCTCTGAAGAGGGGCTCGTGTGTCCTGGGCGTACAGGATGCGACGACGACCCTGTTGAGGTCATGGTCGGTGATGGCCTGGGAGATCGCTTTGAGGCAATCCTCGGCGCATGCGTACTGTGACTGTTCGGAAAGAACGACGTAGGGAAGGCCTTTTGCGTACTCTGCGACCGCAGGTACGTCGACCACGGATCCGATGTTGATACCGCAGTGACAGACCCATACTCCGACGCGGGGTTCTTTGCCCTCGACGTCCTTCTCTGCGGGGTACAGCTTAGGTGCGCATGCCTCGAAATTGTCGTCGACGATGTGCGCTCCGGCCTTTGCCGCGGATCCGCTTGCTTCTGCAACGGATGTGGGGATATCCTTCGGGGCTGCGAAAGCTCCGGTGACGAATACACCCTTCTTGGTCGTCTCCAGCGGGTGGAAGACCGAGGTCTTGCAGAATCCGTACTGGTTGAGCTCTATTCCGAGGGTCTTTGCGAGTTCCTCTGCTCCCTCGGGCGGGTTGAGTCCGATGGACAGAACGACTATGTCGTAATCCGCGGATACTCCGTTGCCCTCTGAGTCGGTGTAGTTGATGGTCAGGACCTTGGTCTCCGGATCCTCGTCCACATTGGAAACACGGGCTGCCCTGTGCATATTTATGCCGTACTCTTTCTGGCCTCTGTCGATGTAGGCCTCGAACTCTTTTCCGTAGGACCTGATATCCATGAAGTATATGTCCTCCTGGACGTCGAGGTGCTCTTTGGTGATCATTGCCTGCTTCGTGGCGTACATGCAGCACACGGACGAGCAGTATTTCTTCCATCCTTCTTTCTCGGACCTTGATCCGCAGCACTGGATGAAAGCGATCCTCTTGGGGTCCTCACCGGTCGTGGGCACCTTTATGTGTCCTCTCTCGGGACCCGATGCGCACATCATTCTCTCGAACTCGAGTGCGGTAACGACGTTCTTGAACCTTCCGTATCCGTACTCTGTGGCCACGTTCGCGCTCCACGGCTGGAAACCTGCCGCTGCGATGACGGATCCTACCTCGATAACGACCTCGGAATCCTTGTCCTCGTAGTTGATGGCTTTCTTGCCGCATATCTTTGCGCACACACCGCACTTGCCGCTCTGCACCATTCTGCAGTTCTCTGCGTCGATGATAGCTACCCTGGGCACTGCCTGGGCGTGGGGTATGTAGATCGCCCTCCTCGTGGTCAGACCGTACTCGAACTGGTCGGGAATGCCCTTCGAGGGACATTTCGCGAGACAGTCTCCGCAAGCCGTACAGGATGTGGGATCGACGTATCTCGCTTTCTTTTTCAGCGTGACCTTGAAGTCCCCTGCCTGTCCGTCCACTTTCAGTACCTCGTGGTATGTGAGCGTGGTTATGTTGGGGTGTCCGATTGCGTCTGCCATTTTTGGCGACAGGATACATGCGGAACAGTCGTTTGTCGGAAATGTCTTGTCAAGACGGCACATCGTTCCGCCTATGGTGGGTAACCTCTCCACCAGATAGACGTGAATGCACCTGTCTGCAAGATCCAACGCAGCCTGTATACCCGCGATTCCTCCGCCGATAACTAATGCCGATTTAGTCAAATCTTTGCCTCCGTTCTACCAATTAATAATTGGAATGAAAAAGAAGATAATATCCTCAATTAAAACCCTTATTACGTAACGTTTATATCTGATGACGTAATCTTTTAATCTCCATTTTCACTATTGCAGAATATTTTGCAAATAAATTTTAGGTAATCCGAATTAACATATAGCCAGACGTATTTTTTTCATGCATTTATTAGTATTACATCATACAGTAATTCTACCAACAATTTTGTAAAATTGATGCATACGAATTTAATTTTAGTATGCGTAAAAACTCTATTTTCCGCCATTTGGGTGGGAAATATTAAAATAGTAATCTTTATTAATCATAACATGGACTTTGGAACCACAACATCGATGCTGGCTATCGTTATAGTGCTGGTTACGGTTATATCCATAGTCATTTTGGTCAAGGTGCACCTCGACTCGAAGCAGACCCTGAAGAACGTCTCGAGTGGCAAAAACGGAGGAAAACCTACCTACTTTCTAGACGAGGGGGAGGACGAGAAAAAGTGTGACATCTGCTACGGAGAGATCGGTGATGATCCTGTAGCGAAATGTGCATGTGGGAAAATATTCCATGATGCCTGCGCCCGCCCGACCGGGGCCTGTCCGTACTGTGGAGCACCTTATGTGAAGATGACGGTCCGCGATCCGGTGCGCTCCAGATGCCCAGTATGCGGAAGATTCGTCAAAGGAGGTATCTGCGCATGCGGAGCCGTCCTTCCGCGCCGTGACGGTACCTTCCTGTGCAGTTGCGGAGCACGTGTGGATGGAAAGAAGCCCGTTTGCAGGAAATGCGGTGCAGTGTACGAGTCTGTTACCATGCAAAGCTACAAAAACAAACAGTGAGCTGTTCGCCCGTGGTTGTAAAATCAAAACGCGGCAGACGCCGCTACGTTCTGTTCGCCATAAGTTCGGGCATCACCAAACCGTCACTGATAGGCCGCCTGAAGAACAATGTGTCCGAAGGCAGGGAGCCTCCGTATGTCGTACAGTGCATCCCCGGGATGGCTATAATCAGATGCGCCCCCGAAGAAAAAGATGATCTGATATCTCTGATGGAGAGAACGGACCGCAATGCGGAATCGATCCTTACGTCGGGTACTCTGAGGACCATCAGAGAAAAATATCCCGAACTCAAAGTCCCCAGGAAAAGATGAATTCCCGTGCACATAACGCACAGGATATGAAAATCGATTATTCTGCGGTCATTCAGGATAGAGTTTCTGTCTGCCGATCTCGCGCAGAGCATCCTCTATGAACCCTCTGACCTCGATGGCATCGATACCGTTCTCGTCCAGCATGGTCACCGCTCCGCCGCCTATGCGGTTCACGAGCACGGCCCTGCAGCCGTCCAAAGCCTTCAGAAGACCGGTGTTGTCCTTGCCTTCGTGGGTCCCTCCGGCACAGAAAGGCTGGGAGAATCTTGTCTCGACGAACTTGAATTCCTCTCCGTTGATCTCGAAGATGTGGAACTGATCCGCATGTCCGAAATGCTGGTTGACCACTTTTCCGTCCGTACTTGCAACTGCTACTCTTATGCCCATGTTCTCACCTCATGCACCTGCGCTCATCGTCGTCGTGAATATCTTCTCGATCAGGAACAACGCACCTCTGTAGCCTACGTATCCTCTGGAGAGCACGACCTCGTAGGATGCGGGGAAGCTCACTTCGACTATTCCCGCGCCTATCTCCTTGGCCACGTCCCTGTCCCATGTGGTCCCGAATATTATCGCGGGCCTTCTGGGCGTATTACGTATCTCCTGTTCGATTATGAATCCGTCCTCGATGAATTCGATCTCCACGGAAACCCCGTCGGCTATGTGACGGAATTCTTCGCGTATCGATTCGCGGTACTCATCAGGAGGATTCTCGGTTATAATCACCTTCACGGGTATAAGTCCCAATTGGTTGACGGCGAACTTGGTTATTGCAAGTGCGTACGCACTGTCGGTAGCCACCGCGAATCTGGACGGTACACCGAAGAAATACTCCGTGAAGAATTCGGTGAATTCCTCCATATAAGTGTAATACTCCTTCTCTTCGGCCTTGATGAAACTTTCCACTTTGCTCCTGTCGAGCCCTGCATACTCGCCGACCTCCCTCAGGAACTCCGGGGTACCTATCCCTCCGATAGGGATCACCGGGACATGGAGGAACGGCTGATCGTATTTCTTCTCGAGGTGCTTGGCTACGGATAATCCGAGCCATGTGTGGAGAACGAGATTGAACTGTGCCTTGGGGATGTTCTTCCACTCGTCGACGCCTTCGGAACCGTGACCGAAGAGGATGTTGACCTTCAGGCCTATGCCTTCCAGTATCCTCTTGATCTCGGTCAGGTCTCCTCTCCAGAACGTGTTCTGATAGGGAAGTTCCGTCCAGACGTTGACTAAGCCTTTTTCCTTCGGACCGTCGTAATCTCCGACGTACTGATCGATAATGGATTTTGCTACGGCCTCGTGCCCGATGAAATTGTTCCCTCTGAACCCGCCGGTCTCGGCGTAGACCACAGGGACTCCTTTCCTCTGGAATTCCCCGACCACGGATTGGACGTCGTCACCGACTATATCGGATATACATCCGGTCGTGACCACGAACAGATCCGCATCGAGTATCTTCGTCGAGGATTGGATAAGCTCCCTGAGCCTGTCGTTACCGCCGAACACCACTTCTTTCTCAGTGGAGTTCACGCTGGGGATCGTTGCTCCCCCACGGTAACCGGACCCCTGGAACCCGTTGTAGAAGACCAGGGCCACGTATTGTTTATCCGCGCATCCCGGACCGCAATCCGCTATCGGAATGACGTTAGGGATGGCCACGGCAGTGTGCATGGCACCGATGGCGCAACCGTACCTTGCTCTGCTGATCGCTTCCGATTTCGCAGACGGATGTTGCGTCACTGTACCTCCCCTCCTGCTACCGTGGCCTGGATTCCCATGTTTTTACCTCACGCACTCATTTTCACGGTTATCGTGAAGATATTCTCAAGGAATGACAGCGAACCCCTGTAGCCCGTATATCCTCTGTTGAGAACGACCTCATAGGATGCGGGGAAGCTTACCTCGACGATACTGGCGCCTATCTCTTTAGCCACATCCCTGTCCCACGTTGTTCCGAAGATCACCGCAGGCTTGTTCTCAGAGTGGCGTATGGTATCCTCTACGTAGAATCCGTCCTCGATGAACTCTATCTCCACGGAAACATCATCGGCTATGTGACGGAACAATTCGCGTATGGAATCGCGATACTCTTCCGGCGGGTTTTCCGTGATTATTATTTTCACAGGTATGAGCCCCAACTGGTTTACCGCGAACTTCGTCAACGCGATGGCGTATGCGCTGTCGGTAGCGATAGCGAACTTCGACGGTACCCCCCACCAGTATTCTGCGAAGAAATCAGTGAAATCCTCGATATACTTGTAGAACTGGGTTTCTTCTGTTTTGACGAAACTCTCGACTTTGTTCTTGTCGAGTTTTGCGTATTCGCCCACCTCTCTGAGGAAACGGGATGTCTCTATACCTCCGACCGGGATGACCGGGATGTGAAGGTACGGCTGATTGTACTTCTTTTCGAGATGCTTTGCGGTCTTGAGACCCAACCATGTGTGCAGAACGAGGTTGAACTGCGCCTTGGGTATGGACTTCCACTCGCTTACGCCTGCGGAATCATGACCGAACAGGATGTTTACCTTCAGACCTATGCCCTCGAGTACCCTCTTGATCTCGGCGAGATCCCCTCTCCAGAACGTGTTCTGATAAGGAAGTTCCGTCCAGACGTTGACAAGTCCCTGTTCTTTCGGTCCGTCGTAATCTCCGACGTACTGATCGATTATGGATTCGATAACGGATTCGTGTCCGATGAAGTTGTTACCTCTGAAACCTCCGGTCTCGGCGTATACAACAGGCTTACCTTTCCTCTGGAACTCTCCGACCACTGACTGAACGTCATCTCCGACGATATCGGAAATGCATCCGGTCGTAACGACGTACAGGTCACCGTCGACGATCTTCGTCGTTGCCTGGACCAGCTCTCTGAGCCTGTCGTTACCGCCGAACACCACTTCTTTCTCGGTGGCGTTCACGCTGGGGATGTTTGCTCCTCCGACGTAACCGGATCCCTGGAATCCGTTGTAGAATGCCAGGGATACGAACTGTTTATCCGCGCATCCGGGACCGCAATCCGCTATCGGAACTGCCCTCGGAATAGCGACCACGGTTTGGAACGCACCTATGGCGCAACCGTATCTCGATCTGCTTATCGCATCTGATTTAGCATTCGGGTGCTTCGTCATTCCTCGCCCTCCCACAGGAGTTCGGGGTGCTTGACAAGAACGTTCGGATCCGTCTGACTCTGCCACCACTCGGTGTACGGGAGTTTTATGTGCTGGGACAGTACCTCGCAGAACCTTCTGCGCTCGACGATATCCAGGATCAGGTTACCCAGATTGATGATACCGTCGTATCCGATCGCTATGTGTTCGTCACCGAGGGGTGCCGCGGGAATTCCTAATTTAGCTGCCAGCGGAGCAAGTCCGTTGTGCCTGATGATGATGAAATCCGGCTTGTGCTTTCTGAGCACGGTAAGGAACTGGAACGGCTGCCTGATACTGACCGTGAAGTCCGTAACGTTTCCGTAGTTGTCCACAAGGTGGGCAAGAGAGTCGTGTTTCGGGTCCTCACTGTCATATATCGGGTCGTGGTGGAATACCAGTGAACCGTTGACGGTCACATCCAGCTCTCTGAGCACTTCGATAAGACCGTGTGCGTATGCCGAACCGGTGGAAACGAATCCCTGGACTCCTTTGAGTTTCTCTTTGAGTTCCGCTATCTTCGGAGCGATCCTTATGTGTTCGCTCTCGATGAACTTCTCTACGAGTTCCTCGCGGTGGGTCACTCTTCCGAGATCCCTGAGCCAGGCATCCGTACCGGCAATACCGTAAGGCTGCGGGGCCCTGATCTGCGGAATGCCGAACGCCTGCTCCAGTCCCTCGGCCATGTATGATCCGAGTGTGTTGCAGAATGTGACGGTGGCTGCCGCTTCGGACATCTGCGCCAATTCCTCTACGGTCGCCATATCGACGACATAGTTGACACGGAGGTTGAAATTCTTGAACAGAGGTCCGAATATATCCGATCCCCAGAGGTTGATAACGTTCACGAGGTCTTCCTGTTTCTTCGTGGGGTTCTTCCTGACGATCTGTCTGAGGATTCCGTGCTGTGTAGCATCGAATCCCGTGGACCAGTGCTTGGATCTGAATCCTTCGCAGTGCAGGGGTATTACAGGTATACCGAGTTTCTCGGTGTACTCCTCGGTAACACTGTCCACATCGTCACCGATGATACCCGTGGGACATGAAGTACCTACGAATATCGCCTGCGGGTGGTAGTGGTCCCATACATCTTCGATGGTGACTTTGAGTTTATCGACTCCGCCGAAGACCATGTCACCTTCAGTGAGATTCGTTGAGAAAATTCTCAGATTCTCTACTTTGTGGCCTCTTGCTGCAAGTCCGCCACGGTAGATAGAATTGTAGATGGTCTGAGAAGCGCTACATCCGATTGGTGCATGCTGGATGAGCACGGCTTCCCTGACGTTTCCCGCCTGACATTCCACCATCTGCTCGCTGCAGACGGACGGCTGGGTGAACGGACCTTTGGTCTCCTGGAGCCTACAGCCCGATCCGCCTTTGTTCCCGGATCCGCCACAGCCCTTGGAAAAGCCTGAGGACTCGGAGAGGCTTTTAGCATCTCCGCCCCAGTACACAATGGTACCGAGACGCTGCTCGCGGCTCTCCACTGCTGCGGCTTCCAAATTGATTTTTGTCATTTCGATTCCTCATGCGTTACGCGTTCAGATCTTTGTCGCTGCTGCAGAGGGACCTGCATTCTGTCTCTCGAGCTCGAGAAGCTGGGTTCCCCATGAGCTTGCCCAGTCCCTGAGGTCGGAGATCTCCAGCGGTGTGGGGACCTTGGACTCGGTGTGGGCTGCTATTTTCTTCGCAAGGCTTCTGTAGACATCGGCCTGTGCGGAATCAGGTGCCGCCTCGATGACGGTCTTTCCCTGAAGCTCGCTCTGGGTAACGGTCACGGACCTGGGGACGTACTCCATGATCTGTGTGTTGGTCCTCTTCACGAAGTCGTCGACGATCTGTTTGGAATAATCCTGGTTGATCGAGTTGGCGATGACACCGCCGAGGAGTGCTCCTCCGGATTTGGAGTAGCTGCTGATACCTTTGAACAGGTTGTTCGAAGCGTAGATGGACATGAAATCGGACGAGGACACTGTGAAAACGTGCTGTGCGATACCTTCTCTGATCGGAACTGCGAATCCACCGCAGACGACATCACCGAGAACGTCGTACAGAACGACATCGAGATCGAGCTCTTCGTAGATGTTCTGCTGTTTGAAGAACTGGACTGCGGTGATGATACCTCTTCCGGCACATCCGACACCGGGTGCCGGTCCGCCTGCTTCGACGCAGTGAATTCCGTTGAATCCTTCGTAGATGACCTCGTGAGCATCGACCTTGGTCTTTTCTCTCAGCGTGTCGAGAACTGTAGGGATGTAGGTTCCTCCCCTGAGTGTGTTCGTAGAGTCGCTTTTCGGATCACAACCGAACTGCATCACATTGAGGCCGGACTCGCTGAGTGCGGCTGTGATGTTCGATGTGGTTGTTGACTTGCCGATACCACCTTTTCCATAGATGGCGATCTGTTTGATTTTTTTTGCCATACAAATTCCTCACGGTAAACAGGGCGCACGAGTCGGTCAGGACCGGGCACATATGAATGTGGACAGGTCGGCGATCAATGAGCCCCCGTTCATTTGTTATTCTTCTGAATTTAGTCTATTATATACTAATCAGATAGAGCGTCTATGAAATCAAAAATATATAACACAAATTGCGAATATTATTCTAATATTAATATTGTTAAATCGGAATAAACTCTTTGTAAATATGATGTGCCAGCACAAGAATATTTGTTAGGATTTCCTACATTTTACAGAATTCTGAAAACGGATAAACCCAGTTAAAAGCATATAAAAATAAAGGGGCCATGGCCCCATTGGATTCTGATCGTCCGATCGGTTCATGATCCTTTGGATATTGTGACCGTGAATATCTTCTCCAGAAGGTAAAGCGCACCTCTGTATCCGACGTACGAACGGGCGAGGACAACCTCGTAAGAAGCGGGGAAGCTCACTTCCACTATCCCTGCGCCCAGCTCCTTGGCCACATCCCTGTCCCAGGTC
Organism: Candidatus Methanoplasma sp.; assembly: GCA_031261625.1. Next base: position 10,731 of record JAISJG010000011.1, on the reverse strand, counting down.
GTTCCGAATATGATCGCCGGCGGCGGAGTGATTTTGTGTATCTCCGAGTCCACGACATAACCGTCCTCGATGAACTGGATATCCACCGAGACGTCTTCATCCAACTTATGGAACTCGTCGATTATCAGGTCGCGGTACTCCTCTGGAGGATTCTCGGTGATTATGACTTTGACCGGTATCAATCCGAACTGTCTTACAAGGTACTTCGTGATCGCAAGTGCGTAAGCACTGTCCGTGACCACCGCGAACCTTGACGGTACGCCCCACCAGTACTCCGTGAAGAAATCGGTGAAGTCCTCCATGTACTTGAAGTACCTTCCTTCTTCCTCGGCGATGAACGCATCGACTTTCGATTTGTCTAAACCTGCGAATTTTCCAACTTCCGTGAGGAATTCCCCCGTCTGCTGAGGTCCTATCGGTATAACGGGAACATGAAGGAACGGCTGCCCGTATTTCTTCTGAAGATGCTCTGCGGTCTGAAGACCCAGCCATGTGTGAAGAACGATATTGAACTGTGCTTTCGGAATGGTCTTCCACTCTTCGACCCCTTTCGACTCATGCCCGAACAATATGTTCACTTTGAGTCCGATCCCTTCGAGGATCCTCTTGATCTCCTCAAGGTCCCCTCTCCAATATGGATTCTGATACGGAAGTTCGGCCCAGACATTGACAAGTCCTTTTTCCTTCGGACCGTCGTAATCCCCCACGAACTGATCTATGATCGATCTTATTATGAGCTCATGTCCGATGAAATTGTTACCTCTGAAACCCCCGGTCTCGGCGTAGACCACCGGAGCATTCCTTCTCTGGAATTCTCCGACAACGGACTGGACATCGTCCCCGACGATATCTGATACGCAACCGGTGGCAACTACGAAGAGATCGGCATTTATGATCTTCAACGATCCCTGAATAAGCTCTCTGAGCCTGTCGTTACCGCCGAACACGACTTCTTTCTCTGTGGTATTCAGACTGGGAGGTGTTGCACCGCCCCCGTATCCGGCCCCCTGATATCCGTTGTAGAATGCCAGTGCCAGGAACTGTTTGTCGGCACATCCCGGTCCGCAGTCCATAATGGGGACCACTTTCGGAATAGCGATAGCCGAATAGGCAGCACCTATGGCACAGCCGTACCTCGGTCTGCTGATGGACTCGGATTTCATCGATGGCTGTTTTGTCATTTAATGCCCTCCCAGATTAACTCCGGGTGCTTCGCAAGGATGTTCGGATCCGTCTGTTCGGTCCACCATTTGGTGTACGCATGCGGTACATGCTTTGACAGTTCTTTACAGAATTTTTTACGGTTGATTATCTCGAGTATCACATTACCCAGATTGATAATTCCCTGATACCCGATCGCGACGTGTTCATCGCCGAGAGGTGCCGCCGGGACTCCGAGTTTTGCTGCAAGCGGAGCGAGTCCGTTGTGCCTTATTATAATGAAATCGGGGCGGTGCTTCTGAAGCAGCGTGTAGAACTGATACGGCTGGCGGTTGCTTACGGTGAAATCGTCTATGTTACCGTAATTATCGACCATATACGCAAGTGAATCCTGAGTCGGGTCCTCGCTGTCGTATATCGGATCATGGTGGAAGACCAGCGAACCGTTCACTGTCACACCCAATTCCCTGAGCACGGTTATAAGGCCGTGAGCATAAGCCGAACCTGTGGATACGAATCCCTGGAGACCTTTGAGTTTCTTCTTGAGCTCTTCGATCTCCGGAGCTATCCTCGCGTGCTCTTTTGCAATGTATTTCTCAATGAGTTCTTCACGATGTGTCAGTCTTGCAAGATCCCTGAGCCAGGCATCGGTCCCGGAAATACCGTAAGGCTGAGGTGCTCTGACCTGCGGAATACCGAATCCCTGCTCCAATCCTTCGGCAAGATATGTTCCGAGTGTGTTGCAGAACGTCACGGTTGCTACGGCTTCCGACATCTGTGCCAATTCGTCAACGGTCGCCATGTCCACGACATAATTCACGCGCAGATCGAACTCGGCGAACATGGGGCCAAAAACATCCGATCCCCACAGATTGATGACGTTGACCAAATCCTCCTGCTTCTTGGTCGGGTTCTTCCTGACTATCTGTCTGAGGATACCGTGCTGTGTCGCATCGAATCCCGTGGTCCAGTGTTTGGATCTGAATCCTTCGCAATGCAGCGGTATCACGGGGACCCCCAGTTTCTCTGTGTATTCGGTGGCAACACTGTCCACATCGTCACCGATGATACCCGTTGCGCATGATGTCCCGATGAAGATCGCTTTGGGTTTGTACTGTTCGAAAACATCTTCGATGGTTAGCCTGAGTTTCTCCAGACCTCCGAACACCATGTCACCTTCATCGAGATTCGTACACGACATAATGAGATTCTCGACCTCTTTGTTCCTTGATGCGAGACCGACACGGTACACTGTATTGTAAAAAGACTGGGCCGCGGCACAACCGATGGGTGCATGTTGGATCAGCACGGCTTCCCTGACGTTTCCCGCCTGACATTCCACCATCTGTTCGCTGCAGCTGCTACCCTGGGTGAACGGACCTTTAGTTTCACATAATCTGCATCCGGCACCGCCTTTCTGACCTTTGCCGCATTTGGAATAACCGGACTGTTCGACCAGTTCATTGGCGTTCCCGCCCCAGTACACCACGGTACCGAGACGCTGTTCACGGCTCTCGACGGCCGTGGCGTCTAAATTTATTTTTGCCATGCGAATTCCTCACGTAAACAGGGCGCATGGATCAGTCAAAACCGGGCACATGCATGATGTGGGCTGACCAGCGATCAATGAGCCCCCGTTCGTTTGTCGTCTTCTGAGATCAGTTTATTTCTCTGTCCAGATATTGTATTCATGATGTCAAAAATATATAACACGGATTGCGAATAATATTCTTATTTTAATAATATTTTGATGAAATTAAAAGTTTGTAAATTTGATGTACCAGAATGTGCATTGTTGATGATTATGTATTATAATTTATGAAATTCCAAAAGGTATAAAAAGGTTTAATGTAATAAAAATTCAGAACTCTGTTATGATGGATTCCACCTAATGATCAATCGTCTTCCCATATCAGTTCCGGATGCTTCGACAGGATATTCGGATCGGTCTGATCCTGCCACCATTTGGTATAAGGCGAAGATGTGTGCTTGGATATGACGTCGCAGAATCTTCTGCGCCCGATGACCTCTAATACCAGATTGCCCAGTTTTATCACACCGTCGTATCCTATCGCAAAATGTTCATCCCCGAAGGTTGCTGCCGGAATTCCCAATTTAGCTGCGACCGGAGCAAGTCCGTTATGTTTAATCAATATGAAATCCGGCTTGTTTTTCTTCACTGCAGTGTAGAATTGGAACGGTTGGTTCATGCTGATCATGTAATCCTCCACATTACCGTAATTATCCACCAGATGAGCGAGCGAATCCTGTGTGGGATCCCTGCTGTCGTATATCGGGTCATGATGGAATGCGATCGATCCGTCAACCGTTATTCCCAATTCCCTCAGTATTGTAATCAGGCCGTGTGCATATGCGGATCCCGCTGATACAAATCCGCGCAACCCTTTGAGTTTTTTCTTCAGTTCCTCGAGTTCCGGGGCTATTCTCTCGTGCTCTCTGGCGATGTAATCCTCTACGAGATGTTCACGGTGCGTCACCCTGGCAAGATCCCTCAGCCAGGCATCGGTACCCAATGTCCCGCACGGTTGCGGTGCCCTTACCTGGGGAACGCCGAAAGCCTGTTCCAACCCTTCGGCAAGATATGTTCCGAGACTGTTGCAGAACGTAACGGTCGCGGCGGCCTCCGACATCTGCCTCAGCTCCTCGACGGTCGCGATAGCTACGACGTAATTGACGCGCAGATCCAGAGGAGCGAACATTGGTCCGAAAACATCCGAACCGAACAGGTTGATGACGTTGACGAGATCCTCCTGTTTCCTGACGGGGTCCCTGTCGACGATCTGCCTCAGTATACCGTGCTGCGTGACATCGAACCCTGTTGTCCAGTGTTTGGACCTGAATCCTTCACAATGCTGCGGTATGACCGGAATGCCGAGTTTTTCAGTGTATTCTTCTGCAACACTGTCCACATCATCGCCGATTATGCTTGTAGGACATGACGTACTTATGAAAATAGCATCAGGATGGTGATGATTCCAGACATCTTCGATAGTGTTCCTGAGCTTGTCCAGACCGCCGAACACCATGTTCTCTTCCGTCATATTGGTGGAATAAAACTGGACGTTGCCCATTTCATGTCCTCTGAATTTGAGACCTGCCCGATAATAGGCATTATAGAACGGCTGAGATACGCTGCATCCGATAGGAGCATGTTGGATGAGTATTGCTCCTCTTATCACGCCCGCCTGACATTCCACCATCTGCTCGCTGCATGTGGACGCCTGGGTGAACGGTCCTTTCGATTCACAGATCCTACATCCTGCCCCGCAGCCTTTTTTCCTTTTGGAGTAACCCGACTCTTCGGAAAGTGCCAGCGCATCGCCGCCCCACGAGACGATGGTCCCGAGACGCTGTTCACGGCTGTCCACTGTCGTTGCATCCAGATTTATCTTCGCCATATCCATCCCTCTTCGATCGTTTATGTTTCCTTCGAATCGGCGATCGGAACGTCCGATATTGCGGTGATGTTCGATCCATCTGCCGATGAGTCGGACTTGTCGTCTTCCCATATGAGTTCCGGATTTTTCACCAGAACATGGGGGTCTCTCTGTTCACTCCACCATTTCGTGTATCTCAGGGAGACGTGCTTGGAGATATCCTCGCAGAATCTTCTGCGTTCGATTATATCGAGGATCAGATTGCCCATATTCTCCATACCGTTGTATCCGATTGCGATATTCTCGTCACCGAGAGGTGCCGCGGGAATACCCATAGCGGCCGCCACGGATGCCAGACCGTTGTGTCTAATGATGATGAAATCGGGACGGTGCTTCTTCAGTAGAGTATAAAATTGGAACGGCTGCCGCACGCTGACCAGGAAATCCTCTATATTCCCGTAATTATCCACAAGATAAGCAAGAGAATCCTGACTCGGGTCCTCACTGTCGTATATCGGATCATGATGGAACACGACCGAACTGTTGACCACTACTCCTAGCTCTCTGAGCACGGTTATCAGACCGTGCGCGTATGCCGATCCTGTTGCGACGAATCCCTGAAGTCCCCCGAGCTTTTTTCTCATTTCCTCGAGTCCGGGTGCTATCCTCTCGTGCTCGCTTGCAATGTATTTCTCTGCGAGTTCCTCACGGTGGGTGATCCTTGCTATATCTCTTATCCACGCATCGGTGCCGGATATGCCGTAGGGCTGCGGTGCCCTTACCTGCGGAACACCGAACCTCTGTTCCAGACCTTCGGCGAGATATGTTCCCAACGTATTGCAGAATGTCGCTGTAACGGCCGCTTCCGACATCTGTGCCAGATCCTCGACCACGGACATATCGACCACGTGGTTGACGCGGAGGTTGAGCGGGGCCAGCATCGGTGTGAATATATCGGCCCCCCAAAGTCTGATTATATTGACGAGATCCTCCTGTTTTCTTGACGGATCGGGTTCTCTTACAATCTGTCTGAGTATCGCATGCTGTGTCACATCGAACCCGGTAGACCAGTGCTTGGATCTGAATCCCTCGCAATGCAACGGCATTACGGGGATACCTAATTTTTCTGAATATTCTTCTGTAACGCTGTCGATATCGTCACCGATTATACCGGTCGGACACGAGGTCCCGACGAATATGGCGTTGGGGTGATAGTGCTCCCAAACATCCTCGATCGTGAGTCTGAGTTTATCGATACCGCCGAAGACCATGTCCCCTTCCGTGAGATTGGTTGAGAATACTCTGAGATTCTCTACTTTCAATCCTCTGTCCACCAGACTTGTGCGGTAAAGGGAATTGACCAGCGTCTGAGAGGTACTGCATCCGATCGGGGCATGCTGAATCAACACTCCGTCTCTGACGGTACCGACCTGGTATTCGATCATCTGTTCGCTGCAGTTGGACGGCTGGGTGAACGGACCTTTCGCTTCGCAGAGTCTGCACCCTGCTCCGCCTTTTCCGCCTCCGCAGCTTTTCTTACTCTTGGAATACCCCGACTGTTCGGCGAGGGTGTTCGCATCTCCATTCCAATATACCACAGTACCGAGGCGCTGTTCGCGGCTCTCGGCGGCCACGGCATCCAGATTTATTTTTGCCATTTGTATCTCCGGACGGCGTTATGCTCCCTTCGCATCGACTGCGGGGATCTCTTGTCCGGCAGTAATGTCCGATCCCTCTGCGGATTGCGACGTACCGTCTTCCCAGATAAGTTCCGGGTGTTTCGCAAGAATTCCCGGATCCCTCTGTTCGCTCCACCATTTCGTATATTTCATGGTCACGTGTTTAGAGATGTCCTCGCAGAATCTCCTGCGTTCGAGGATCTCTATGATCAGATTACCGAGATTTATCAGACCGTTGTATCCGATCGCGATGTTCTCGTCGCCGAGAGGTGCTCCGGGGATACCGAGGCCTGCCGCCACGGATGCCAGACCGTTGTGCCTTATCAGAATGAAATCTGGACGGTGCTTCTGAAGCAGTGTGTATAATTGGAAAGGCTGCCTTATACTGACCAGGAAATCTTCTATGTTGCCGTAATTATCCACAAGATAGGCAAGGGAATCCTGATTGGGGTCCTCGCTGTCGTATATCGGATCATGATGGAACACCATCGAACCGTTGACCACGACCCCGAGCTCTTTCAGCACAGTGATGAGACCGTGTGCGTATGCGGATCCCGTTGCAACGAATCCCTGGAGGCCGGCGAGCTTTTTCCTGAGCTCTTCCAATCCCGGTGCTATTCTTTCGTGTTCGCTGGCAATGAACTTTTCAGCCAGTTCCTCGCGGTGGGTTATTCTTGCCAGATCCCTGATCCATGCATCCGTGCCGGATATGCCGTACGGTTGTGGCGCCCTTACCTGAGGGACCCCGTAAGCCTGTTCGAGACCTTCGGCGAGATATGTTCCCAATGTGTTGCAGAATGTCACTGTCGCCGCCGCTTCGGACATCTGTGCCAATTCATCGACTGTTGCGAGATCCACAACGTAATTGACACGCAGATTAAGCGGTACGAGCATGGGGCCGAAAACATCCGAACCCCAGAGATTGATCACATTAACGAGATCCTCCTGTTTTCTTGACGGGTCGGGTTTTCTTACGATCTGTCTGAGAATACCGTGCTGTGTCGCATCGAATCCCGTTGCCCAGTGTTTGGATCTGAATCCTTCGCAATGCAACGGCATCACGGGAATGCCTAATTTTTCGGTGTATTCTTCTGATATGCTTTCCACATCGTCCCCGATTATACCTGTGGGACATGATGTCCCGATGAATATCGCTTTCGGCTGATAATGGTCCCATACATCCTCGATGGTGAGTTTGAGTTTCTCCACACCTCCGAATACCATGTCCCCTTCCGTGAGATTCGTTGAGAATATCCTGAGATTCTCCACCTTGTGGCCTCTGGCCGCGAGACTTGTGCGGTAAATGGAATTGTTGATCGTCTGCGATGAACTGCATCCGATCGGAGCGTGCTGTATGAGCACCGCTTCGCGGACGGTACCCGCCTGACATTCCACCATCTGTTCGCTGCAGGTGGCCGGCTGGGTGAACGGTCCTTTCGATTCGCAGAGCTTACATCCCGCCCCGCCTCTGTTGCCTCCGCATCCTGACTTCTTCGAATACCCCGACTGTTCAGCGAGGGTCTTTGCATCGCCGTTCCAGTACACCACGGTACCGAGACGCTGTTCGCGGCTCTCAACTGCTGCCGCATCTAAATTGATCTTTACCATATCCGTTTCCCCGCTGATCCCATTGTCAGATCTTCGAAACGGATCCTGCCGGACCACGTGATTTGTACAATTAGGACAACATAATCATGAAATACAGAATATATAACAAAGGTTGAAAAAAATATGCATATAATAATATTTTTATCATTCGCAATCATGCGCATGTTACCGATATGCCAGCCGCAGGATTTGATGAAAAAAGACTGTTTTTATTTCGGGTTTATAAAAGGATTTCAGTAATTAAAGCATAATTAAAAATGAGGGGCTTTCGCCCCAAGAAGTTTAATTTTCCATGACGTTCTCTTTCTCGAGTTCTTCCAGGATCCTTTTCCTGAGAGCAACGAATTCAGGCGTTGAACGGTCTCTTGGCCTCGGCCATTCGATGTCCACGATCTCCTTTATGCTCATCGGACGCTTGGTCAGGACAACTACCCTGTCGGATAGATATACCGCCTCGTCGACCGAGTGCGTAATGAAGATGATCGTCTGTTCCGTCGTACTCAGGATGTCGATCAACTGGGCCTGCATGATATTCCTTGTCTGGGCATCCAATGCTCCGAACGGCTCGTCCATCAGTACCACATCAGGATTCACCACCAGTGCTCTTGCAATGCCCACACGCTGTTTCATACCACCGGAAAGTTCGTAGACCCTTGAGTCGATGAAATTCTCCAGTCCGACCAGTTTGATATACTGCTCTGCCCTCTCACGGCGCTCCGCTTTGGGAACACCGGCGACCTCAAGACCGAACTCTACGTTCTTTCTTACAGATCTCCACGGGAACAGCGCAAAGTCCTGGAATACCATTCCTCTGTCCGCTCCTGGTTGAGTGCAGGATCTTCCGTCGATCGTGATCGTACCACCGGTTATCGGGATCAGACCTGCGATCAGTTTAAGGACCGTGGTCTTCCCGCATCCGGACGGACCGACTATGGAAATGAGTTCCCCTCTCTTGATGTCAAGAGTAAGGTCCTCGATGACCACTGTCTCTAGCTCGTCACGACGATAGATCTTCTGAAGATTGTCTATCTGGATCTGTGAATCTGTTAATTTATCAAACTGCAACCATCCTCTGCCGAGAAGATCGTCATTCTGGATCTGTGAATCTGGTAATTCTCCGCTCATACGTCCATCCCCATTCTCTTTGCAAGTTGCTTATGCAAATATCCGGCCGTTCCTACGGTTATTATTCCAAGAATACCGATTATGAATATTCCTGCGAATACACCGGGCCAGTAACCGTTACCCGCCTGGGTCGTGATATAGAATCCCAACCCTCCGACGGGTGACGCATACAGTTCAGCGGATACGATACACATCCATCCGATTCCGAGACCGATCTTCACACCGTTCATAAGATACGGTATCGATGCAGGTATCACTATTTTGTAGAATATCTGCAACGGTGTCGCACCCAATGTCTTAGCGGCATCTGTCCAGTTCGGATCCAGTTTTCTTACACCGAATATGACGTTCGTGAGCAGCGGGAAGAATATTCCCACGAACACGACCATCATCGGGCCGTATGTGTATCCCATCAGCATTATGAGGACCGGGGCCCACGCCACAGGAGCGATGGGCCTCAGTACCTCGATTACCGGATTAGCGAACTCTCTCAGCAGGCTCGAGTATCCAAGTACCAACCCGAGAGGGAAGGCAATGGCGAACGCGATGATGAATCCCTTGAGGAATGTCGTGAAACTCGATCTGATGAATGTCCACGCAGACAGCCCAGTAAGCTGGTCTCCGTTTGCGAACAAATCAACCAATGCGTTCCACGTTGCACCTGGTGTAGGTACCATGGCCCTGTCGATTACTGTCGACAGGAACCACCACACAACTATCAGCGCCGACAGCGATATAACTGTCACTATTGCAAGTCTTGCGAACTTCCAGTATTTACTGTCACTATCGTATTTTATGGCGCTTTTTAGGGAACTCATGCGATCAGCCTTATTCTTTCACGGTACGCTTGTTGTTGACGTTGTCGGCGATGATCGTCGGCTGTCCGGAAACACCGAAATCTGCCTCGTTGGCTATAAGCCCGGCAAGAACTGCGTTTCCAAGACCGACCCAGACCTTCTCGAAGTTGATTCCAACCTGAGAGTAGTACGAGGACGTCTCGCCTGTGAGGATTGCGTCTGCAACGTGTACAGGCAACTGGTGGAGGTCACCCGATATGAGGATGAACCTTGCGTCTGCCTTGTCTTTGTATGACGGTACCTTGGTGATTCCGTTCTTGAGAACGTTCTTCAGGTATGTGTCATTAACGAATGCATCTGCGAACTCTGCGGAGTTCTTGAATCCGAGGTCAGCGACCTGGTTTTTAATCGTACCGATTTTAATCAGGTCATCAGTCTGCAAAGCGACATCGGCTTTAAGCTTTCCCAATGGTGTTGCGGAATTGTAGTCAGGGGCACCGGTCGAGGTGACATTTCCCCAGTCGTACTCAATATCTGCCAATGCAAGTCCGACATCTCTGAGGTCTCCCTCATTGTCAGATGTATTGTATATAGCTCCGGAAACGGATCTTGCAATGTTCAACAGCTGGACGTATGAAGGATCCTTGGGGTCCTTTGCACCTGCAGCTTTGGCCTGGTTGATCCAGTCTGTTGCTTTCACTATTGCCCAAACGACCCTCTCGGTGACTTCGGGGTTAGCGGAAGTGAAGGATTCGTTTGCTATGAGGATACAGCAGGTCTGGTGAGGGAACAGTTCGTTCGTTCTGACCAATGTAGAGTATTTGGTATCGTCTGCCACGACTTTTACAAGCTGAGGCTGCCAGGTGAGTCCTCCGACGATGGGTGCGGGGGATGACAGAATTCCAGCTGCTCCGCCACCGGTCTCAACGAAGTACACGTGTCCGGTTGTTATGGTGGTGTTGG
>JAISJG010000005.1 GCA_031261625.1 Candidatus Methanoplasma sp. | reverse complement strand
GTTAATATATATTAAAACTTTAAAGGGAAAAGAAAGACCCCCGTCCGTTACAGAAAAACATATGGAAAATCCGGTCTACCGGAGATCTTTCAACGGCCAATCAGTTATCGAACACAGTTGGATTTCAGGCCGTCAGATTCCTCAGCACATATTGCAGGATACCGCCGTTGGCTATGTATTCTACCTCAATAGGAACATCCACTCTGCAGACCGTATCGAACTGTAATTTCTTCCCGTCGCGGTACGCTGTGACCCTGACATATCCCTTGGGCTCAAGCTCTTCGAGATTGATATCGAATACTTCCGATCCGTTGAGTTGCAGTGTCTCAGCGGTCTGACCGTTGAGGAACTGTAACGGGACTATGCCCATTCCCACAAGGTTCGATCTGTGTATCCTCTCGAACGATTCGGCGATGACTGCTTTCACTCCGAGAAGGTTCGGTCCTTTTGCGGCCCAGTCCCTTGAACTTCCCGTTCCGTATTCCTTACCTGCGAGTATGACCAAAGGCGTCAGGTCCTCGTCGTACAACCTCGACACCTCAAATATCGTGTCCTCGTGGTTATCAGGGAAGTATTTGGATCTACTTCCTTCCTGTCCGGGAGTGAGCTGGTTCTTCAGTCTTATGTTCGCGAAGGTACCGCGGACCATGATCTCGTGGTTCGCTCTCCTGGATCCGTATGAATTGAAATCCTCTTCTTTCACTCCCAGCGAGATGAGATATCTTCCCGCATCGGATGTTTTGCTGAACGATCCCGCGGGGGAGATGTGATCGGTGGTGATCGAATCCCCGAGTTTGGCGAGACATCTTGCTCCGTCTATATTCTTTATTTCCGGATCATCGAACAGATCGTTGAAGAACGGCGGGTTCCTGATGTATGTGGATGCCTCGTCCCATCTGAACAAAGGAGACTCTATGCTCTCGATCCTGTCCCATCTCTCGGACCCTTTGAAAATATCCTTGTATTTCGATTTGAACGTCTCGGAAGTAACGAACTTCTGTGTTATACTCTCTATTTCCTCGTCCGACGGCCAGATATCCTTCAGATAGATGTCCTTGCCGCCGACATTGGCCAGCGGTTCTTTCTCCAGATCCAGATCGACACGTCCGGCTATTGCGAATGCCACCACGAGTGGGGGTGAAGCGAGATAATTCGCTTTCACCAATGCGTGTATACGTCCTTCGAAATTCCTGTTGCTGGATGCTATGGCAGCGACTACCAGGTCGTTGGCTTTGATCGTGTTGCTTACCTTCTCGGAAAGCGGACCGCTGTTACCGATGCACGTCATGCAACCGTATCCGCAGCACTGGAATCCGAGATCGTCAAGGTATTTCTGAAGTCCGGAATTCTCAAGATATTCCGTGACTACTTTAGAACCGGGGGCTAAAGATGTCTTAACAAAGTCCTTCGGCTTCAGTCCGAGCTCCGATGCTTTCTTTGCCACGAGTCCTGCGGCTATCATCACCGACGGGTTCGCGGTGTTGGTACATGATGTGATGGATGCGATCACCAGAGAACCGTCTCCGAGGTCGTTGCCTTGGGGTTCCCTCTGCTTATCCACTCCGAGTGCTTTGAGCGCTTTTGCGAACTCTTCCTTCATCGCCGGCAGGACTATCCTGTCCTGCGGTCTCTTGAATCCCGCAAGGCACGGCTTCACAGTTGAAAGATCGAGTTCCAGCGTATCCGTGTATTCGGGTTCTGCGTTGTACCAGAGCGTCTGTTCTTTGGCATATTTCTCGATCGCATCGATATGTTTGGGATCCCTTCCCGAAAGTCTGAGATATTCTATCGTTTTCTCATCTATGGGGCAGTATCCGAGGGTCGCACCGTACTCCGGACCCATGTTAGCTATCGTTGAACGGTCTGCAAGACAGAGATTGCTGTATCCGGGGCCGTAGAACTCCACGAATTTCCCTACGACTTTCTTCGCTCTCAGCATCTGTACCACGGTAAGAACGAGATCCGTCGCGTTCACTCCGGGACTCAGTTTCCCCGTGAGTTTGAATCCTATGACCTCGGGCATCTCCATGTAACTGGGCTGTCCGACCATGACCGCTTCGGCCTCGATCCCTCCGACCCCCCATCCGACGACTCCCAATCCGTTGATCTGGGTTGTGTGGGAATCCGTTCCGAAACAGGAATCGGGATAGGCTACCAATCCTCCGTCCTTCTCTTTGACATGTATGAGGGGGGAAAGATACTCCAGATTGACCTGATGGCATATTCCGTTCCCGGGAGGAACGGCACGGAAGTTCTTGAACGCTTTCTGCGCCCATTTGAAAAGTGCATATCTTTCTTTGTTCCTTTCGAACTCCAACTTTTCGTTGAGTTCCTGCGCGTCCGGACGGCCGGAGAAATCCGTCTGAATGGAATGGTCGATGACAAGATCCACCGGAACGAGCGGATTGATCATCTCCGGATCCTTTCCGAGTATGGAGACGGCCTCTCTCATAGAAGCGAGATCGGCGACCGCTGCGCCTCCGGTGAGATCCTGGAGCAGTACGCGTGCCGGGATCCACGGAATGTCACGTGAGGACCTTTCTTCAGGGGTCCATGAAGCCGCTGCGATGACGTCCTCATCGGTTATCACGGAACCGTCCCTCTGCCTGAGCAGGGATTCCACTATAACCTTGATGGAATACGGCAGCTTGCCGAGGTCCTTTATCACTCCTTTCCTCTCAAGTTCTCTGAGACTGTAGATAGTGATCTCACCCTCGTCCGTATTCAGTTTCTTGGTACAGCTGCCGATCTCCGTCATCGTGGTATCTCCGTGGAACCACAATCGGAATTTAATATTTCAATATTGACCAATATCCCGATGTCGGATAGGATCCTCATTCCCATTCGTCGAACAGCCTGGCTATTCCCTTCTTGGATGCCGACCAGCACGGAACACCGCCGATGATGACAGCGACCCTTATCGCCTCGAGTATCTCTTCCTTCGTGGCACCGTAGTTCTTTGCCACTTTCGCCTGGGGATAGATACAGTCGTCGCACATCCTCACAGCTACGCAGGACAGTGCCATCAGTCTCTTGTTCTTCTTGCCTATCGCACCGTCGTCGACAAGGATACGGTCCATGTCATGCAACAGATCTAAGAGTCCGGGGTCGAGTTCCTTTATCGCCTTCAGTGTCGATGGCGCGAAGTCGCCCATTTCAGTACACATCTTATCGTAAGTCTTATTGTTATTGCAGTTCATGGCCTGACATTGCAACGTGTCTTTATAAACGGAACTTAAAACGGCTTTTATAGTGCGAACCCCATTCAAAAGGTTTCAGGGCCTGAATCGCTCTCTGCTTCCCATGTATAATATGCGCACTTTGCGTATCAGATTAGATAAAAATCATTGAGAACGAAATTATTAATGCTATGAACGCCCCTGTCGTGGCTATGTTTTGTTATCGTTGTGGCCATGAATTGGGAGGAGGAGTTAACTTCTGTCCTGAGTGTGGCACACCGATACGCCGGGATATCACAGAGCCTGTCAGGCCTCAGTATCCTCAATCACAATATCCTCAATCACAATATCCGCAGCATCAGTACTCTCAGCCTTACTCCCAACCGTCGTGGACGGTTCAGAAGAAGAAACAGAGTCCCACCAAGATCATAGCTGCGGTCATCGTCGTGCTGCTCCTGTCGGTCGTAATAATCGGTGCTGCCGCACTGTATGATTTCGAAGAGGAAGAGGAAACATACACACAGACCCTACCGAATGGAGATGTACTGATTCTGAGCGGGGCGTTCCTTCCGGACCGCAACATCCTCTCATTGCGCATAGATTCCGAAGAAGAACGCCTGGCATTCGTATTGGATCCGGACCAGGCTTCGGCTTACACCTATTATTCATGGAATTTCTTCGACCGGGACCATCCGGCCTATACGGAGACGTTCGCAAAATACACAGGTAACATCGTGGAGAAAAGCGAGGCCACACTTTACTTCCTTCAGATCAAAGCCGGTGTGTACACCATAACCGTGAAATGCTACACCGGTACCGCCGGCAGCTATCACTACGAGAGTACATACACAGGAAAGGTCGCATATTACACCGATGTGAATTTGGAACAAAAATGGAAATACGAGGGAATAGAGCGCGAACTTACAATGACGTACGCGTATGAAGCATACGACAGATACCACAAGACCGCTGTCAACGACAGATGGCCCGGTCCCAAGCAGTACACCTCGTTCGTGACCTATGACGACCCTATTGTCATAGAACTTACGGAGAAACTGAAAGCCGCATTCGGTTCGGATGTGTCTCCGGGGGATTCGGAATTCGCCAATTTCGTTCTCGGCTATGTTCAGGTCTGTTACGGGTACCCGCGCAATTCCAATTACATTGACGCCGATGCATTCCTTTACGGGCAGGATGAATATTTCGCATACCCTGTGGAAACGATATTCCAAGGTCAGGGGGACTGTGAAGATACCGCGATACTTGTTGCAGCGATACTGCATGTGGCCGGATACGACACGGCCATACTGATCCTTCCGGAACATGCGATGGCAGGTGTGGCATTGGAGGGATACTCTCCGCCGACATACAACCCACTTTTATACGAAGTTTTATCGAAAGAAGTGGACGGAAAGATGTTCTACGGCGGCGAGACCACCATAACGACATACAGAGCGTTCGGACTCTCGCCTGCGAAAGGATTTGGAGACGTTGCGTTCTCGTATTATCTCAATGAAGGCAACAACAAAGGACTGTACAAATTCTATGTTATCTGAACGGGACATAGCGATGATATCATTTACATTGGATGCAATTACGGTGGAATATGGAAGCCCTTATCTCTAAGGAAACAGAGTCACGCCTTAACCAGCTTCAGCAGAGTGCGTACTCCAAGGGCATTCCGATACTGATAATATTCGAGGGCAGCAGCGGCCGTGTTATCGGAAGGGTGATCAACGAGATCATGAGATGTCTTGAGCCGAGAGGCGTGGAATACCGTCACTTCGACCCCAAATCCATCAACGACCCGTGGTCGGTCATGGGTTTTTTGAGACATACCCCCGCAAAAGCCAGGATAACGTTGTACGACAGATCGTGGTATTCTGCCATTATCGACAGGTCCGATGACAACAAGAAAGAACTGGAAAGAATGCTCGCCCTGGCGAACGGGTTCGAATCGTACCTCGTTAACAACGGTACGTTCCTGATCAAGATACTCCTCAGATCCACCGAATCGTCCATCAAAGAGTATGATTCACAGTACGGTCCGAAGGATCCGAAAAAATCATTTCTGTCAATGGACCACATCGATGCGACGGAATACCGCGAAGTGATACTCGATCTGCTTAACGAAGCGGGTTCACAGAACTGCCCATGGGACAAAATAGAGGCGGGCGGCGTGAAAGATACCGTCGCCAAGGCCACGGCCGCCATAATAAAACGTCTGGAGAACCGGCTCAAAGAAGAACCGGACAAGATTGATGTGTGGTCCGATTATAAATTCCCCAATCCCCGCGGAAATGCGGACCTTTGCAAAACATGCGATTCGTACAAAAAGAAGATCGGAGACCTCTCCGACGAACTTGCCAATCTGCAGTTGAAACTGGCAGAAAGCAAACGCTCGCTTATAGTCGGATTCGAAGGATGGGATGCCGCCGGAAAAGGATCGGCCATAAAACACCTGTGTCATGCACTGAATCCGAGAGGATATTCCGTGAATCCGATAAAGGCACCGACACAGGAAGAGCTCGATCACACATATCTATGGAGATTCAGCACTACGGTCCCGGAAAAGGGCCACATATCGATCTATGACCGTACTTGGTACGGACGTATGCTTGTGGAACCGATAGAAGGCTTCTGCAGCGTCGAAGAATACAGCCGCGCACCCGTGGAGATCAACGAATTCGAGAAGGTGCTCACAGATAACGAAGCCATTGTAATCAAATTCTGGATGGAAGTATCACAGGACGAACAGCTGAAAAGATTCGAGGACAGGATGGCGGATCCGCTCAAACAGTGGAAGATAACTGATGACGATTGGCGCAACCGTGCCAAATGGGATGATTATTGCGAAAGAATAGACCACGTCATGAAAACGACGAACACCCCGTACGCGCCGTGGACCGTTGTTGAATCCAACGACAAGAAATACGCCAGGGTCAAAGTCCTCCAGACTGTCGTTGACCGTCTGAAAAAAGCACTTGACTGAACCTGAATAATACGTTAATTGCCGTTAGGTTATTTCGACACAATTAAATAATCTCGTTCAATGTCTGCATAATGGTCGATGAGTTCAGGGAAAAGATCGCCGGAGAGATTGCACTCTCTGTGGAACCCGGCAGAACCATAAGAAAATGGAGGGAGGAGTTCAAACTCTCCCAGCATCAGCTCGCTGATGCCATGGGTATCTCCCATTCCGTTATCAGTGATTACGAATCCGGGAGGAGGAAATCCCCCGGTGTCACCGTTGTCAGGAAAATGGTCGATGCCTTTATCAGATTGGACAAAGAGAACGGATCCCAGGTGATGTCGAAGTATCTCCCGGATATGAAACTCGAATGCATCATCGCCATGGATGAATTCTCAGAAGGGATAACCGAAGAGATATTCATAGAAGCGATATCCGGAAAGAACCTCAATACGGATAGGATGCCCTCGAAGCGCATTTACGGATACACGATAGTGGATTCCGTGAAGGCGATACTGAGTCTGGGCTCGGAGGACTATCTGAAAATTTACGGCTGGAGCATAGAAAGGGCACTTATTTTCACGAATGTGCACTTCGGACGCTCTCCGATGGTCGCGATACGCGCACACCCTCTGACACCTGCAATGGTGGTATATCAGCAGCCCGAACAGACCGACCCGCTTGCGATCAAGCTGGCCAAACTGGAAGGAATACCGCTGGTGACCACCAAACTGACGGTGAACGAGATCGTAGATAAAATGAACAACTTAAAGGAAGGGAAATAAATGGACGTAGGAATTGTAAGTTACGGTGCCTATATCCCCCGCTTCAGGATAAAACCCGAAGAGATAGGGAGGATATGGGGAGTAGACGGGAAAGGAATGGGAAAAGGACTGATGATCTATCAGAAGTCCGTTCCGGGATGCGACGAGGACGTTGTCACAATAGCGACCGAAGCCGCCAGGAACATGATGGCCCGCGTCCCCGATGTCGACCCCAAGGACATAGGTGCGGTCTACGTCGGATCGGAATCACACCCCTACGCAGTCAAACCGACCGCCAGCATAGTCGCGGAAGCGATCGAGGCTACGCCCAACATGACCGCGGTGGATATGGAATTCGCCTGTAAGGCCGGAACGGCAGGGATACAGGCATGCATGGGACTCGTCGGATCCAACATGGTGAAATACGGAGTCGCCATCGGTGCCGACACATCACAAGGAGCACCGGGAGATGCACTCGAGTATTCGGCATCCGCAGGAGGCGCGGCCTACCTTATCGGAAGCGAGAACATCATCGCGAAAATCAATAAAACCCTGAGTTTCACAACGGACACACCCGATTTCTGGAGAAGAGAAGGACAGCCTTACCCCCTGCACGGAGGAAGGTTCACAGGTGAGCCCGCATACTTCAAACACATAACATCCGCAGCGAAAAGGCTCATGACCGACATCGGTACCAAGCCCGAGGATTACAAATACGCTGTATTCCACCAGCCCAACGGCAAATTCCCCACCAGGGTCGCCGGAATGCTCGGTTTCGCACCGGAGCAGGTGGAAACAGGACTTCTCACACCCAACATTGGGAACACATACAGCGGAGCGGTCCCGTTGGGACTCGCCGCCGTTCTGGACAAAGCACAGCCGGGAGACAGGATCTTCGTCACATCGTACGGATCCGGTGCCGGAAGCGATGCCTTCGATATCACTGTGACAGACAACATAAAGAACTACAAGAGAGAGAACGCGGCCACCATCGACAAGATCATCGCGAACCCGATCTACCTCGACTACGGATTGTACGCCAAACACAAGGGCAAGATCATCATGTCGGAGTGATAACATGAGGGACGTAGCAGTTATAGGAGTAGGGGCGACGAAGTTCGGAGAACTCTGGGACAAATCGTTCAGAAGCCTCGGGCTCGAAGCGGGAATGAAGGCCATGGAGGATGCAAACCTCAAAGGGGATGAGGTCGATGGGATATACATCGGTAACATGTCCGCCGGACGTTTCATCAACCAGCAGCACATCGATGCACTGATAGCGGATTATTCGGGAATGGCCAGCCGTCATATCCCGGCAACAAGAGTAGAAGCGGGAGGAGCTTCCGGAGGTGTCGCATTCAGACAGGCCGTCATGGCCGTCGCATCCGGATACCAGGACACTGTGCTCGTTGGAGGGGCGGAGAAGATGACCGACCTCGATGATGCTTCCATCAACCACGTCATGGATTCCACCGCGGATTCCGAGTGGGAGGCGGAAATGGGACTCACGCTTACATCTTTGTACGCATTGATCGCAAGAAGGCTCATCCACGAGGGAACAGCGACCCGCGAGGAGATAGCATCCGTAGCGGTCAACAGCCATTTCCACGGAGAGCTCAACCCCGGAGCACAGTTCAGGAAAGCCGTTCCGATAGAGACCGTACTCAAATCCGGTCCCGTTGCCGCTCCATTGGGAATGTTCGACTGCGCACCCATCTCCGATGGTGCCGCAGCAGTCGTTCTCTGCCCTCTGGAAGACGCGAAGAAATACACTGACAAGTACGTCAAGGTCTCTGCGACCACCCAGGCCAGCGACACTCTGGCACTCTTCCAGAGGCCGGACATCACAGCGTTCGGAGCAACCACCGCAGCAGCCAACGCCGCGTACAAGATCGCCGGCATAACCGCCAAGGACATCTCTGTGGCGGAAGTACATGACGACTACAGCGTCGCCGGTATACTGGCACTTCAGGACCTCGGCTTCTACAAGAAAGGAGAGGCGGGAAAAGCATTCCTCAACGGAGAGACCAAGTACAACGCCGGAAAGGTCGCTGTCAACACATCCGGCGGTCTGAAAGCAAGAGGATATCCCATAGGTGCGGCAGGTGTCGCACAGATCGTGGAGATCACCGAGCAGCTCAGAGGAACTGCCGACAAGAGACAGGTGGCCAACGCCAAATACGGCCTCGCCCAGAGCGTCGGAGGAACCGGTTCCGCGGTCACAGTAAGCATTCTGGAGGCGATCTGATGTCATCCGTAGCAAGAGAGTGGAGAGAGATACCGGGAAGATACAACCTCGAAGGATCCCAATGCGGATGCTGCGGGAAGACCTTCTTCCCCAAGCGCGACTTCTGTCCGAACTGCCGCAGAGGCAGCATCGGGAAGATAACCAAGAAAAAAATATCCAGGGAAGGAGAAGTGTTCTCTTACTCTGTGGTGTATGAGGCTCCGGAGAGCAACAACTTCCTGAAGCCTTACGCCGTGGTCTTCGTGAAGACGAAGGACGACATCCTCATCGCAGGTCAGCTTGTGGATGTGGACCTCGAGAATCTTGAGATCGGCATGCCCGTACGCGCAGTACTCCGTAAACTCGACACCGACGGTGCCGCAGGTGTGATACACTACGGATTCAAGTTCGTACCTCAGGTGTAAAACTACTTTCCCGCTTCGGCGGGAATTCCTTTTCTTTTTTTACTGTTTCATCAGATCCACCAATGCGACACGCTCGAGAACAAGATCCTCATAGGGAACGCCCGGGACCTCTTCTATGTCGAGATTGATGGCCTTGCTTTCCGATGCATCCATGATCCCATCACATCTTTCGAGACCTATCTCTTCGATACGGGGGTTCTCGATATCCAGAAGGACCGCGACCATTTCGTCCGTATCGGGTTTAGGGCGCATTCTTTCGGTGGCTCTTCCGATCTGCCTGTCGCCTGCGGCGTAAAGGATTATCTCGGTAAGAAGTGTCTTCGAACGGTTGGTCCCGTTACGGAAAGCACGTTCCGCGTGGGCCACAGCGGAAAGGATGTGGTCTTTCCCACAGACCATCTCCGGATCGAGAAGTACGACTTCTCCTCCTAGACCGGTGAAATGGGAGACGATCTCATCGAAACCCGCCGCACCTCTGATCCCGATGACCTTGACGTCCTTCATGAAGTATCCTCACTATTGAAAATAGAAATAACGGTCCGGAACCGGACCTAAAATGCAGAGATCAAGCCTCTTTTATTTTTTTCTTGTTTATAACTGCCAGGAGTATCGCATATACCGCAAATACCCCGATGAACAGATAAAACTCAGTAAATTCTGCTGCCACGGGACAGAGTATTGATTATCTGTATTTATTCATTTTTACAGATTAGGATTGTTTTGAAAATCAGTTCTCACTATCGAACGCCTCAAGTGCTATCGGTAACGATTGGATCACACAATTTCCCGCCGCCGGCAGACCGACCAATATACTGCTGATGATCTCTTCCCGCGTTGCACCGTTCGCTTTCGCCATTTTGACATGAAAAGGCAAACCGCTTTCAAGACGCATAACTGCCAATACTGCGAGATAGGCAAGTTCCTCTGTTTTCTTGTCGAGGGCACTGGCTTTATCCAATTTCTGTACAGCTTCCATCCATGCCGCTTGATGTTCGGGGGCTTCTTTTGCAAAAGTTTCAAAAGCGCTACTGACTTTCATAATATCATATCCATCCTTTCAAAGTGTTTTGTAACCTTAACAAGTCCGTCTTTGACATAATCCGCCTACGGTCTCACTTCTCTACCGGCCGTATATGCTGGACCATGACCATCAGCTTTCCGTTCTTGGTGTACGGAACCGGATTGCACTGGTATCTCACGCCGTCGTGTTGAGCGGTGAACTCGCATCCGTTACGATGAGGTCCGCCTAACATACTGTCAACGACACAATCGTCGCAGCAGCATGTGCTTCCGAGCAACGAAAAACATTTGGATCCTACGACCTCATCGATCGAGATATCCAGTTTCTTCTGTGCGGAACGGTTCATCCAGATGATATTGCGGTCCTCGTCGACGATGGTGATCATATCATCTACTTCGTCCAATACCATGTTGAGGAGCCTATCCGCAGAAATATCTTCTTGGGACATGATGCATTGGTATCGGCCTATGGCTTATTAAACGTACCATGACCGGTCCACATTCGGCCATCGTGAACATTGAAGTTTTTCGAAGTATTACTACGTATTTCGTATTTCTTATTGTCAATATTGTTTTTTCAGTTGACCAATATGACAAAATAAGCAGAAAAACTCCTTTCGTTAAGGACATTATTTTATACAGAGAATATATACGAGCCTAAAATGTGCTACGACATCATCATCATAGGGGCCGGTCCGGGTGGCCTCACGGCCGGGATTTACGCTAGGTCGAAGATGATGAAGACCCTCATTCTCGAATCAGGGCGTGTCGGAGGTCAGCTTATCAGTCTTTACCCCGAAAAGGGGATACACAATTACCCCGGCTTCGAGTCCGTTCAGGCAAGGAAACTCTCCGACCGCCTCTACGCACAGGCGGAATCGCTTGAGTGCGAGATACATGAGAACGAGAAAGTGACTGAGATCAACGACGGGGACGAGGAGATAATCGTCGTCACCCCGAAAGGATCGTACAGAGCGAAATCGGTTGTGATCGCGATAGGAATGGGCACATTCTGCCCCAGGAAGATGAACTGTCCGGGAGAATCGGAGCTCACGAACAAAGGTGTATCCTACATCCTGCCCGTGAAAGAAGAGCTCGTCGGTCAGAAGGTCGTAATGTTCGGCGGCGGTAACAGCGCCATTGAGATGGCACTTCTGGCAGATTCGGTCACCGAGACCACCATTGTGCACAGAAGGCCCGAGTTCAGGGCCGATGAATCCAATATCTACGAATTGGACCACAGCAATGTGAAGGCGATCATGGAAGCGTCCGTCGTATCGTTCAACGGGAAGGAGCAGATCGAGAGCATCACCTTGAAGCAGGGCGAGAAAGTTTTCGATGTTCCTGCGGACCTCGCTGTCATCAACATAGGCATCGATGCCGATCTGGATGTCCTCACGAAGTGGGATCTCGAACTTACGTCGGAAGGTCTGATCAAAGTGGAACTTGATATGAGCACCAACCGCAACGGGATCTTCGCCTGCGGGGATGTTGTGGACTATCCGGGAAAATACAAACAGATCATCACGGCCTGCGGAGAAGCGGCCACTGCAGCGGTAGCTGCATACAAGTTCGTTAAGAAGCCCTATTGGGCATGATACGGTTTTTCAGTCCATCCGTCGGGATGGTAAAATTGATTTCACATTCACGTAGTATAACTGTTGTATGTGCCTTTTATACACAATATGCGACAGTCTGATGGTTGCCCGTATGAGGTGAGTCTGGCAATCGTTAGACTTAGCACGTGCGACGATTCCGGATTCCGGGCAGGATGTGTTTAACAAGCCCGGAACAATCCGAATCAGGACGTTACACATATCCTGTATCTCACATCGTCTACGGTGTATTTCGATCTGTTGCGGAATAGGATCCTGATAAATCAAAATATGAAAACTCTAACTCAGTAAACTTGGGTATAAGTTCATGACGGAACAGGATTTTTTGACTTCCTGCCCCTCTTCTTCTTTATTCCCAGGAGCTTGTCCAGGTCGTCCTGCGTACTGTACATGAAC
>JAISJG010000022.1 GCA_031261625.1 Candidatus Methanoplasma sp. | reverse complement strand
GTCATTTACATATCACCATAAATAAGGAGGACTGAACATGGGAAAAGGAACACCAGCACAGGGAAGACACAACAAATTCAAGACACACATCCCATGCCGCAGATGCGGAAACCGCGCATACCACGCCAGGAAAGGCGTTTGCGCTTCATGCGGATACGGCAAGACAGCAAAGCTGAGATCATACACCTGGGCTAAATCGCACGATTAAGGTCGTAAAAATGTCCGGTCCGAAGCACAGTTGCGGCGTTGTCGGGATTTCATCTACATACAACGTCGTACCTGATCTTCAAAAATCTTTAATGATAATCCAACACCGCGGTCAGGAGAGCGCGGGGATTTCAGTTTTTACAGGCGACAAGATCAGCACCGTTAAAAATAACGGTCTGGTTCAAGTTGCATTAAGCAAAGAAAAGATCGAGCATCTCGATTCCAAGATCGGAGTGGGCCATGTTCGTTACTCCACTACAGGCTCGAAGAGCGTCATGAACGCTCAGCCGCTTACGGTCACAACCGCTTTGGGAACTGTTGCAGTAGCACATAACGGAGATATTACGAATTACGCCGAGCTCAAGAAGAAATACCTCGATGCCGGAACACCGTTCTTAACGGATTCCGACAGCGAACTCGTTATCACAATCTTAGCGAAATATTTCATCCAATCTTCCGACCCCGTCAAAGCGCTCAAAGCCACAATGGCGGACCTGGACGGATCCTACGCTTTAGCCATTCTCATCAAAGACAGACTTTTCGGGGTCCGTGATCCTTACGGATTAAGGCCGCTTTGTCTCGGAAAGATGCCGGGAGGACACATAATCGTCTCGGAAAGTGCCGCAATAGATGCTCTTGAGGGGAATATCATCAGAGATATCGCTCCCGGAGAGATCGTAGAGGTCTGGAACGACCACTATCAATCCTACGGCGTATCAGAATCCAAACACAAGGCCCATTGCATGTTCGAGTGGGTCTATTTCGCAAGACCTGATTCCGTAATAGACGGACGTGAGGTATACGACGTAAGAAGGAAAATAGGTGAAATCCTTGCAAGAGAACACCCTATCGATGTCGATGTTGTGATGCCCATCCCCGATTCCGGAAGAGCACACGCGATCGGATTCGCCATCGCTTCCGGTATTCCGTACGAAGAAGGATTCATGAAAAACCGTTATGCAGAAAGGACATTCATTCTTCCTGATCAAAAAGAAAGGGAGATCGCGGTCTCAATGAAGATGGTCCCTATCAGAAGTACGGTCGCAGGTAAGCGCCTGGCCATAATAGATGACAGTATCGTCAGGGGAACCACAATGAAAAAACTCGTCACCAAGCTCAGGGAAGCAGGTGCGAAAGAAGTGCACGTCCGTGTGGGAAGTCCACCTGTCATCGCACCGTGTTATTACGGCGTCGATATGAAATCCAGAGAGCAGTTCGTGGCCAACAACCGCAGCGTGGACGAGATATGCAGGATCATCGGTGCCGACAGTTTGGGATACATCAGCATCGAAGGATTGATAGAGGCGATTGGAAAACCCAAGAACGATCTCTGTCTGGCTTGCGTGAACAACCAGTATCCGACACGTATTCCGGGCGAGACGCACAGGTTCCAGTCGACACTCAACTCGGACTTTTGATCCGCTGTTAAGCAAACGTTTAATAATGGCTCTTCATTCCCAGAAATGCGGGCAGGTAGATCAGTTGGAAGATCGCTACATTGGCATTGTAGAGGTCGCGAGTTCGAATCTCGCCCTGTCCACTCACTTTTAACAAATTTTCCGGAGATCCCAAATGGCTGAAACATCGCTTCTGTTGGTACTTTGCGTTGCGGCCGGCGGTGCTGTCGGTGCGGTTCTGAGATATCTTATCGCTTTGGTCCTGAATCCTTCGGGAGGAATACCGTGGGCAACGCTTTTCGTCAACTTCGTAGGATGTTCGTTAATGGCTCTGCTGTTCTTCGGATGGCCTGCGATACCGAGCGAGATAAGAACATTCCTTTTTGTCGGAGTGTTCGGTGCGTTCACGACCATGTCATCGTTATCCGTTGAGACCCTGGATCTTTACGATTCAGGGAAAGTGGGACTTGCGGCAGCGAACTTCGGTATGAACTTGGCCGCCTGCATAGGCGGAGGTATCCTCGGTAAGCTGGCATCCGTACTTCTGGCACCGTGATTTCGGAATAGATTAAAATCCCACAGAGTAATGTATCCTTATGGGTGCAGAAGGGATAGTGGATTCGATTTACGATCATGTGCCGGAGATAATACTGATATTCGCAGGTATTCTGGCGATTCTGATAGTTTGGCAGTATCTGAAGAACGATACCCGCGTGAGATACAAACTGTTGGTGGCATTGGGAGTGATCTTCGGCGCGTTCATCATATTCCTGAGCGTCACATCCTACACCGAATGGAACCTGCCCACGGCGATACTTATCGCTATTGCGGGGTTCACGCTTATCATACGTCCGTTCAAAGAGGTCCATTTCGCAGTGATATTCGCGTTATTGGTCATTGTACTGGTGTATATTTTCCTGGGACAGATAACCCAGGAACCGTTCGATATCCTGGCAACGGGATGGCCGAGGGCGATCCTGGCATTCGTTGCCGGTGCTTTGGTATATTCCATACTGCATTTCGCAGAGGTAGTGATCAAACTGTTCGGCAAAATTTTCAATTGTTGGCCGATACTGTTAATACTGGGAATAATATGCATCGCAGAGGCAATATCCATCCTTGCTGGCTACGGTTCTTTATACGGTCTTGTTAAGTGACAACCTTTAAATGATAGTAGTAGATGAAGGTGGGCGGGGCCCGTGGCTTAGCCAGGATATAGCGCTGGCCTTCTAAGCCAGACGCCTCGGGTTCGAAAGTTCCGATCAAAAGGGACCGAAATTCCCGACGGGCCCGCCAGAGGATGCATCACATAAGTGATGGGGCCTCCAGTGAAGAGGAAAGATCATGAAGAGAAGCTCACGCGCCTGGAAGAAACGCGGTAATCAGCGTTGGAAATGGCGCAAGAAGAAAATGAGAAGAAGAAAGAGAGCAGCAAAGATGCGCAAGAAGTAACCCTGACGGGTTGCCAAGGGAGTATAGGCTAACCTGGCAGACTGGCGGGCTCCAGTTATTGAGCGTGATTAGAATGAGGTTGCTGAAAGTAGTTGTGATGACTAACTGGAGCGATGACTCGTTAATTTCGCGGGGGGTAGCTCCCCCCGTGGTGGAAACCCGCTGACGGGGGTTCAAATCCCTCTGCTCCCACCTTGCGTATCTAGCTGTGCTTTTCCCCCTAAGGGGGCAATTAACTTTCTTACTCCTCTTTTTCTTATTGCGGTTTTTACAACAGATTCGTCGTTACACAGATACATTCAGAGTACTGTGTGTGTCTATCTTATCTGTGCTTATTTTCGGACCATGACAGAATATATATTCTGAAAAACAGTCTGAATCCTCATAGAGGAACGTGATATCCTGAAAGGCGGATCTGCGGTGTTTCTGGCAGTTGTGGTGCTCGTTGCGTTAGCTGTTTTTGTTGAATACGGTGACGAACTTGAGAATTATATACCGTCTTTCGATGACGACAGATCTCAGACATCTGAGAACGTTTCAGCTTTAACGAATTATGCTGTGTCTATTTCCTCATCCGCCGGAGGTACCGCATCCGGTGAGGGAGTTTACAAAAGCGGATCCCGCGTGGCTCTTCACGCATCTCCTGACGATGATCATGATTTCGCAGGATGGTACGAGAGCGGCAAACGGATCTCGACGGATCCGGACCTCCGGTTCCTATGTTCCGACGACAAGACATTGATCGCGATATTCGATAAACTCCTGTATGATGGCGACACGGTTACGGATTACTATTCGGCCGGAGTGAATTCGGGAACTGGCACATATTCGGACGGCGACCATGCGATACTCAGTACCACGGTGAATCCGGGGTATGTGTTCGATGGATGGTATGCTAACGGCATCCTGATATCGGATGATCTGAACACATCGTATGATGTGATGGATGAGACCGTTATAGAGGTCAGATATTCTATAGATCACGACGCCTCGTTCACGGTTTCGAAAACAAAAACGGGCACATCATCGACATTGACACTGACATCGGAATACAACGTCGAAGTATCCGGGAGGACGTGGAGAATGGTCGATCTGATGACCGGTGCCGTACTTTCAGAAATGTCATTCTTCGGCAATTCAGGGAATATTCTGACATACAACTGCGATAACGGGAAGGCACTGGCGATAACACAGACCGTAACATACACAGACGGATACAAAACATCATACACCGACACAGCGGTCATCAATGAAACGCTGAGCGTTAATTACGATTGGAAGTATCAGGAGAGTACCTGGTATTCCCCGGCGACCGAATGGATAATCAATAACAAAACCGCCAACCGGAACATATCGATATCATTCGATGATTATTACAAATACCATACGATGAAGAGAT
This sequence comes from Candidatus Methanoplasma sp., assembly GCA_031261625.1. Next base: position 37,076 of record JAISJG010000022.1, on the reverse strand, counting down.
CAAACTCATACAGTAGAATAGGCGACTACATGACCGTCGATGATCCGACCATACAGAAACTGGTCAAAGATCTTGTCAGTCTCACATCAGGAATGAGCGATCTCGAACGTGTGAATTGTGTTCTGAAATTCGTTCAGAGCATTCCTTACATATACGACATAGATAACAAGGGTGTGAACGAGTATTGGAATTTCCCATTGGAAACGTTGCGCGAGAAAAAAGGGGATTGTGATGATCATGCGATCCTGTTCGCAGCACTGGTCAAATCCATGGGATATAACACGGCCATATTCCAACTTCCAGAACATATGGCGGTCGGCGTAGATGTACCGGGAGCATCAGGGATATCCGCAGAGAAAGACGGTATTACCTACTTCTACTGCGAGGCAACAGCCTTGGTTGGCGGTAGTTGGGCCAATAGTGCGAATGTCGGGTATATGCCGAGCGAATATTCTGTCATTGACAAGATATATGCTGTATGATCGCAATGTGCCAGCATGTAGTTTTACAGCAAATGGAATTCGAACTTATGTGATTCCGTTCGGTCAAATAACAGATAGAAACATGAAGGATCGGCCGGTCATTGAACACATTTCAGGCGGCATCAAAGATATATATGCCAAAATGGTATGATTTTTAGGGGGAAAGATGTGAAAGGCGAATACAAGGTTATTCTGTCAATATTGGTTGTTGTTTTGGCGATAGCAGTGTTCGCATCTTTATACGAGCCTGATGGCGGAGATGACAATACTGTATGGGACAGCAGCACTCCCGATAAAGTAATCACACCAGTCCCCGGATCCAATAATTATGCAATATCTCTTCTGTCATCTGCCGGAGGAACCACGTCCGGTGGAGGGGCTTACAAAAGTGGCAGCTATGTAACTATCAAAGCAATGCCCAATAATGGTTATGAGTTCGGTGGATGGTATGAGGATGGAACAATACTGTCAACAAGTCCCAATTATCAGTTTTTATGCTCCGCGAATAAAACTATTACTCCCTTGTTCAACAAACTGTCATTCTCAGTCAGTATATTTTCGAATTATCCGTCTGCGGGGACATTCACCGGGGACGGTACATACCCATATGAAACTGTAGCGACACTTAATGCCACAATAACCCCCGGTTATCTGTTCAGCGGGTGGTATGTAAACGGAGTCTCGGTATCCAGCAGTCAAAATGCAAAATATACTGTGGTCGGAAATGCAAGCATTGAATCCAGATACGCGATAAATCACGATGCTTCTTTTTCAGTGTCCAAAACGTCGAGTTTGGCTCCATCGACGGTATCAACGACTTCAAAATACAATGTCGAGATTTCCAGTAGAACATGGAATACGATCGATCTCATGACAGGATCGACGATAGGCAATCAGTCGTATTCCGGTAATTCGGGTAATGCAATAGTCAATAATTATTCCAGCGGGCGGGCGTTGTCTGTAACGCAGACGGTGGTGTACAGTGATGGGTACAAATCGACATACACCGAGAAGATAGTAATCGATGAGATAGTAAGCAAACACTATGAATGGAACTATCAACAGAAAGCCTGGCATTCTATACTTACAAGTTGGATTTGGAATAATAAAACAGCAAAATGGGATGTGCCTCTGTCTTTTGATACTTACTACAAATATCATGTGATGGAAAGGAGTTATGCGCGTACGCAAAGTTCGATAAGTAATTACATTACATCCAATGATCTCACGATTCAGAATCTGGTAAGGTCGTTGAACGATCTCACATCGGAAATGAGCGATCTCGAGCGCGTGAATTGCGTTCTGAAATTTGTTCAAAGTATACCGTATGTGTTCGACATCGATAATAAAGGTGTGAACGAGTATTGGAATTACCCAGTGGAGACACTATGGGAAAAGAAAGGGGATTGTGATGACCACGCGATCCTGTTCGCAACACTGATCAAAGCCATGGGATACAAGGTCGCAATATTCATTTTACCGGGACATATGGCCGCAGGGGTCAGCGTACCTGATGCATCGGGGACGTACGTTGAGTATGGGGGCATAAAGTACTTCTATTGTGAAGCAACGGCTTTGGTGGGCGGAGATTGGGTGAACCAGGCGAATGTCGGGTATATGCCACCACAATTTACGACTGTAAGCATTTACGTAGTATGATCGCTGCGTACCCGCAATAGATGCTCTGCAGTTCAGTTCTTGAAACTGTGTATCGGTGCAGGTATCCTTCCGCCGCGGTTCACGAATCCTTCGCAGCTGTATATGTTCACGGGCATTATCGGAGCACTTCCGAGAAGACCTCCGAATTCTACGCGTTCTCCGGCCTTCTTTCCGTGAACGGGAATGAGCCTCACCGCGGTGGTCTTCTGATTGACCATTCCGATGGCCATCTCATCCGCGATTATTCCTGATATCGTCGACGCGGTGGTATCCCCGGGTATTGCGATCATATCCAGACCGACCGAACATACACAGGTCATCGCTTCCAGTTTCTCAAGTGTCAGTGCGCCGATCTCTGCCGCATAGGCCATGGAACGGTCCTCCGTCACGGGGATGAACGCACCGCTCAGTCCTCCGACGTAGGATGATGCCATCACACCGCCCTTCTTCACCTGGTCGTTGAGTATCGCCAATGCGGCCGTCGTTCCGGGGGCTCCGACTATCTCGATGCCCATTTCCTGAATGATGTCGGCAATACTGTCTCCGACCGCCGGCGTCGGTGCCAGTGAGAGATCGACTATTCCGAACGGTACGTTGAGTCTCTTGGATGCCTCTTTGGCGACCAATTGTCCTACTCTTGTAACTTTGAACGAGGTCTTCTTGATGGTTTCGCAAAGAACTTCGAAGTTCTCTCCTTTGACCTTTGAGATCGCGGTCTTGACCACACCGGGTCCGCTGACTCCCACGTTGATGACACAATCCGTCTCGGTCACACCGTGGAACGCTCCCGCCATGAACGGGTTGTCGTCCGCAGGATTGCAGAACACGACAAGCTTCGCACAGCCGATCGAGTCTCTTTCCTTCGTCTCCGCGGCTGTATCTATTATGATGTTACCCATCAGTTTGACGGCATCCATGTCGATACCGGTCTTGGTGGATGCGAGGCTGATGGAGCTGCATACTCTTTCCGTGCGGGACAGTGCTTTAGGAATCGAACGTATCAATAGAATATCCGCATGGCTCATTCCTTTCTGAACGAGCGCGGAGTACCCTCCGATGAAGTTGACACCGATCTTTATCGCTGCTTTGTCAAGGGTCTCGGCGATCTTAACGAAGTCATCGGACGTCTTACATGCGGACGATCCCACGATGGCTATGGGTGTGACGGATACCCTTTTGTTGATCACGGGTATCCCGAAATCGAGACCGATCTCATCCCCTACTTTGACGATGTCCTTAGCAAGGGTGGTGATCTTCCTGTATATCTTGTCGCACAGCTTGTCCAGATCGGAATCGCAGCAGTCGAGGAGGCTGATACCCATTGTTATCGTCCTGACATCGAGATTCTCGCAGGAGATCATCGTGTTGGTCTCGAATACCTCGTTAAGCTCTAACATGGGTTCAGATCCTGTGCATCATGTTGAAAATATCTTCATGCTGCGCTTTTATGGAGCATTCCACCTTCTCTCCGACCTTGTTCAGGCCTTCGACGATCTCGGGGAAGCTTTTGGTGCATTTCTCGAGGTCCACGATCATCATCATGTTGATGTATTCCTGTACCGTGGTCTGTTTGATATCGAGGATGTTGATCACGTTGTCCGCGAAATAGTTGCAGACCGCCGCTATTATCCCGGGGTGATCCCTTCCTACAAGTGTGATGATGACTCTGTTCATTGTTTCCCTTCCTTCTGATCTTTGTAAATCGCATATTCCAGCGAGTCCGTAAGTGCTCCGAGGCTCGCTTCTATCACGTTCGTCGAAACACCGACGGTGGTCCAACTGTAAACTCCGTTGGTCGAGCGTATCAACACTCTGACGCTTGCGGCCGTGGCCGTTTTGCTGTCGAGTACACGTACTTTGTAATCTATCAGTCTTATCCCGTTGATTATGGGGAAGAATTTGGATATCGCTTTTCTCAGTGCATTGTCCAAAGCGTTCACTGGTCCGTCTCCGTTGGATGCGGTGTGTTCCTCGGTTCCTTTGGAATCGGCCACTTTCACGCTTGCTTCCGAGACCAGACTTCCGAACCCGACATCGTCTATGAACACTCTGAATCCTGTGACCCTGAACGGAGGTTCGATCTCTCCTCTGAGCCTTCTGACCAGGAGTTCGAAGCTTGCGTCCGCACCTTCGAACTGATATCCCTCTGCTTCAAGGTCTTTGATCTTTTCGACTATCGCTTTGCTTTCTTCCGCACTCGCATCGATGCCGAAATCCTTCAGTTTTTCGGTGATGCTGGCTTTTCCGGCCATGTCCGAGATGAGGATACGGCGTGTGTTCCCGACGGATTCCGGAGGGACATGCTCGTAGGTGCGTGCGTCTTTGGCTATTGCGGATACGTGGATCCCGCCTTTGTGCGCGAACGCTTTCTCTCCGACGTAGGGAAGTCCTCTGGGCGTTGCGGTGTTGGATGTCTCGGCAACGAATTTCGATACATCCGTGAGCATCGTCACATCCGTGACCTCGACATCGTATTGGAGTTTAAGTGCCAGATTGGCAATGACCGAGCAGAGATTGGCGTTGCCGCATCTCTCTCCGATACCGTTTATCGTACCTTGGACCATCGATGCGCCGTTGTCGACGGCCGCTATCGAGTTGGCTACTGCGAGTTCTGTATCGTTGTGACAGTGTATTCCTATCTGGACATCGAACGAAAAGGCGACATCTTCCGTCGCATCCGCTATCTCTTCCGTCATGGAACCGCCGTTGGTATCACAGAGGACGAGCCACTCGGCACCGCCGGCGACAGCTGCACCCAATGCCTTGAGCGCGTACTCCTTGTTTGAGCGGTATCCGTCGAAGAAGTGCTCGGCATCGAACAATACCCTTTTACCGGAATCCCTGAGGAATCTGACGCTTTCCTCGATCATTTTCAGATTTTCTTCCAGAGGGATGCATAATGCCGCGTCGACTTGGAAATCCCATGTTTTTCCGAAGATGCAGCACCATTCGACGGGGCAGGCCGCAAGATTTCTGAGATTGACATCGTCTTTCGGCGGTATACCGTGTCTTCCGGTACTGCCGAAAGCGGTCAGTACGGAATGTTTAAGCTGGATCTGCGAGGCCAATTTGAAGAATTCATCATCCTTCGGGTTCGCACCGGGCCATCCGCCCTCCACGAAACCTACTCCGAACTCGTCCAGTTTCTTCAGTATGTCGAGTTTGTCCTCTGTAGAGAATGATATACCCTCGCTCTGCGCACCGTCCCGCAGCGTCGTATCGTAAATGATCACGGTCTCGGACATTTCGCTCACTTTCTGTCATCCAATATCGAGATGAGGTCGCTCAGTATGGCCGAAGCCGTTTCGATACGTCCCGCACCGCGCCCGGATATCGTCACGGGGCCTGCGAGATCGGAAACGATCTGTGCTGCATTCAGGGTTCCGGTTATGCTCAGCGGGTGGCCTCTGGGGATCAGACGCGGAGAGACCTCCAGTTTGGTGGCCGATACTTCGCCTATGAGCCTTATGACCATGTTGTTGGAAGCCGCAAGTGCTATGGATTCGCTTGTTATCGATGATATGCCGGTTATCTCCACATCGGAGAACGTCACGTTGCGTCCGAACACCGAATTCGCCAGGATTACCACTTTGCATGCGCTGTCGTATCCTTCGATATCGTTCGTCGGATCGGTCTCCGCATATCCCATCTGCTGGGCTTCTTTCAGAGCCTGTTCGAACGGCTGTCCGTTGTCCATTTTGCTCAGTATGAAATTGCATGTTCCGTTGAGGATCCCGCGTATGGATGTTATCCTCTCTCCGACAAGGTTCTCGTGGCAGAGGTTGATGATAGGCATCGCACCTCCGACCGAACCTTCGAAACGGAGTTTGCATTTGTTCTTGCGGGCAAGTGTGATAAGGTCGTTGAACTTCAGTGCCAGAGGTCCTTTGTTGACCGTTATCACATCTTTCTTGTTCTCCAATGCATGGAGTATGTTGATGAGGCCTACGCCGCCGGTCTTCACGTTCGTCGGGCTGACCTCCACTAGGAGATCGTAATCCACGGAGTCCATCACTGCTTTGGAATCGGTGTATTTCTCCGTACCTACTTTACCGGTTTCTTTTTTGGCCGCAACGGTCCTGAGGAGATCCAATCCTTCGGGATCCTTTACAAAGGTGGTGGAGTCCATTATACCGACCACTTTCACTCTGTCGTCGTAGCGGGTCTCCAGGAATTCCTGACGGGATACCAGTACCTCCGCGAATCCCTGACCGACGGTTCCGAAACCTGATATGAGTATCCTCATTTCAAAGCCCCCTGATGTAGACTATGCCCGCTTTCTTGCTTGCTTCTCTTAAGAATTTATCAAGTTTCTCAAGGTCTTCCAGGCTTCTGACTTCTGCGGATATCATCGCGGTACGGGTGGATGTAGCGTTTTTCGAAGAATAGTTGACATCGACGGATTCGAATGATACTATCCCGGATGCCTGATCGATGAGTTCTTCGACGTAAGCGGCACTGAATTTGCCGATGAGCATGTATTCGACGGAGAACGTCTCGTAAATGGAGCCCATTCTTGCTATGAGAATATCCTTTGATTTCCAGATGGATTTAAGCTGATCCAACTCGGAATTGCTCCCGATCTCGAATGTGACATTGACGCAGATCCTGTTGTTGACGATCTGTTCGCGGTCGTGCACCACGCCCACTATGTTCCCGTTGACCAGGGAGATAGGCGTAAGGCTCCCGACAAGCTGACCTGGGAGGTCCTTAACGTAGAGTTCCGCATTCACCATCATATTTATGCCACACTGGGTTTTATACCGTATTACTTTCGAGTTAATTATATCATACTATATAATTGGAATCGAAAAGCAGATATCTTCAGAAGGAAAATACGACTATTGTGCCAGCAGTATATCCGACAATTGCGACGTTTTCAATCGGATACCTTTTAAGTAACCATGTGGATTCATGAGTATGTTCAAAAAAATACTGATATCAACGGACGGAAGCGAGAGCAACAGATATGCAGTTGACGATGCGCTGAAACTAGCGAAATCAGTGGGGGCCGAGGTTACTGCGTTATTCGTTTTCGATACAGGCAGCTATACCAATGTAGCTGGGGTCGGTCTGCCGGTGGACAACGATTATATTCTGAAGACATCCGAATTGGCATTGCTCTATGCGAAAGAACAGGGAGCGAAACTCGGAGTCAAAGTAGTACCGAAGATGCTGGCAGGCCGTCCTGCGGAGGCGATCATCGAGGAATCCGTCAATTACGACCTGGTCGTGTGCGGAACCCTGGGACGTACCGGACTCGCAAGGGCGCTTCTGGGAAGTGTTGCGGAGAAAGTGGTCAGATTCTCGTATGCGCCTGTGTTGGTGTGCCGTAAGCCTAAGTAAACAACCACAGCAGGCCGTGAGGCCTGCATAAACCTTAATAGGGACAAAATAATGATTGTTGCGATGTTAACGTCAAAGGACCTTTTACAATGCGATGCCCTGCCGGAAGTACGTGTCGGTATCGGAAGCGGCACCAGGTCGGGGCTCGTGGAGAAAAGTGTCCGTTCATTGGGAAGCAGTAACGTCTCGGTCTATCGCGACCCCGTTGCCCTCATAGACGATCTCGTATCGGGGAAGATAGACGTCGCTGTCCGCGGGGATATGTCGTCATCGGAACTCCTGCCGATACTGAAAGAGAAGCTCGGAGTGGATTCGCTCGAAAGACTTGCCCTTCTGGAGCATAACAGGAAGATGATGTTCCTTGCACCCGTGGGAATAGACGAAGGATGGACCGTCGAAGAGAAGCACGATATCGCCGTCCGTTCCGTAAAACTGATGAAACAGCTCGGGGCAGGTACGAAAATAGCGGTCATGTCCGGCGGAAGAAGTGAAGACCTCGGAAGGAATCCGGCTGTGGACAAGACCATAAACGATGCATTGGAACTTGTGAAAATCTTAAAAAACGAAGGATATGACGCATATCATGCCCAGATCCTCATCGAATATGCTGTGGAAGAGGCCGACCTCATAATCGCACCGGACGGGATCACCGGGAATCTGATTTTCAGAGCGCTCCATCTGGCAGGGGATGCGGCCGCACTCGGCGCACCCGTAATCAACATCGATAAGTTCTTCGTGGATACTTCAAGGGAAAAAGCGGATTATGAGGATTCGATAATATTCGCCATGAGACTTGCGGAGGGAAAAAAATGATACTTGAGATAGACGGCGGATACTCCGGGATAAGGTTCTCATCATGCCACTTCATACCCAGGCATGAGAAATGCTCCCGTCTCCACGGTCACAGCTACATTGTAAGACTGAGGCTCGAAGGAGATCTCGACGAGGACGGGATGGTTATGGATTTCGTCATCATAAAGAAGAAACTGAGGGCGCTCGTCGACGAGATGGACCACAGAATACTCCTTCCGGCAGGATCGGATACGGTCAAAATAACATCCGCGAACGGTAGTGTCGAAGCGGTTTCATGCGGAAAGAAATATGTCTTCCCGGCAGAAGACGTGCTCATGCTGAACGTTCCCACGACCACCGCAGAGGAAATGTCCAAGATGATGACCGAAAGACTCGCGTCCGAGGTCGATTTCCCGAAGAACGTGAAGAGCATATCCGTAGGTCTGGACGAAGAGAGAGGACAGACCGCATGGTACACCAAGGTGCTGTGAATGAAAAAAGCAGTTGTTCTCCTGTCCGGCGGTCTTGACTCCTCAACAACCCTTGCTCAGGCACTCGCAGACGGCAACGAGGTCACCGCCCTGAGCTTCAGTTACGGTCAGAGACACACCAAAGAGCTGGAGTCCGCAGCGAACGTCGCATCGCATTACAAGGTCGCACACACTGTGATAGACATCGATCTCACATCGTTCCGTTCCGCACTCACGAGAAAGGACATCGATGTACCGACCGACAGAGAAGGGAAATTGGACAGTTCAATTCCCATAACCTACGTTCCGGCAAGGAATATAGTCTTTCTGAGCATCGCCGCAGGACTTGCGGAATCCATCGATGCGGAAAGCATATACATCGGTGCGAACGCACTGGATTATTCGGGATATCCCGATTGTCGTCCCGAGTTCTTCAAAGCATATCAGTCGATGCTCGGAGTAGGCACCAAGGCGGGAGTGGAAGGAAAACCCATTAGGATCGAAACCCCCATACTGTTCAGTACGAAAGCCGATATCGTCCGCCTCGGAAAAAAACTCGATGTTCCGTTGAAACTCACATGGTCGTGTTACAACGGCGGGAACAAGGCATGCGGACACTGCGATTCGTGCAGATTAAGACTCAAAGGATTTGAAGAAGCAGGATACAAGGACGAAATAGAATACGAGTGATAATATGAAAATCTGTGAGCATTTCGGATCTCTTCAGGGGGAAGGACTGATGATCGGGGCACCTACATACTTCATACGCACTTCCGGGTGTAATCTCAGGTGTTCCTGGTGCGATACTAAGTACGCATTGAACGAGAGCGACGGAATGGAGACTCCGTTGGAGGATATCATCGAATTCATAGGCGATTCCGAGAACGTCTGTCTGACCGGAGGAGAACCTCTTCTCCAGGAGGAGATGCCCGAACTCATGGGAAATCTCGTCGCATTGGGAAAACACATCGTTCTGGAGACGAACGGTTCGAGGGATCTGTCGATAGTGCCGGAGAGCGACCGTATCCTGATAAGTATGGATATCAAGTGTCCTTCATCGGGAGTGTCCGATCGGATGCTCGTGTCGAATCTGAAATATCTTTCGAAGAAAGATCAATTGAAGTTCGTTATCAACGATTATATCGATTTCAATTATGCGGTGAAGTTCCTCAATGAGAACGAAGTGGATACGAACGTCATATTCTGCCCCGTGGGCGGAATGAACCTCCGCAGACTCGCGGAGGCAGTGGTCGATAAAGGATTGAACGTAAGGGTCCTGCCCCAGCTCCATAAGATAATATGGGGAGATACGAGATCGGTCTGATCACTGGAACTTGGCTTCGAATTCCGCGCGTCTTTTGAAGTCCCGGATGCTTTCCCAGACGGTACCTTCTTCGTCCAACGAGAGTTTGATCCCCGCTTTATTCAGAATGTTGATGCCGTGGGAGCCTATCCCGCCGGTGATGACCGCGTCGACCCCGAGGGAGACGATAGCATCGGCGACCTTCATGCCGGCCCCTTCCGCATCGGCGAATTCGTTCTTGACCACGGTGTAATCCATGGTCTCGGAATCCACGATTAGGAAGAAAGGAGCGTGGCCGAAGTCCTCGGCCACGAAAGATTCCAACGTATCTCCTTCGGAGATGACACCGATCTTCATTTGGATTCGACCGTTGTTATCAGTTTGTCGATGATCCCGGAGAAGGCTTTCGAAGCTTCCGATTCGGGTGCCGATATGACTATGGGAAGTCCCGAATCCCCGGATGTCACTACGCCCGGTTCGATGGGGACGCGTCCGAGGAACTGGATGTTCATGTTCTTCGCTGTCTCTTCTCCGCCGCCGGATTTGAATATGTCTATCCTCTCGCCGCAGTGCGGACAGACGAAACCGCTCATGTTCTCTATAAGTCCCAGAATAGGTAATTTGGTCTGTGCCGCGAACGTTACTGATTTCCTGCTGTCGAGGACCGCGACGTCCTGCGGGGTTGTGACGATGACGACCCCGTCCGCTTTGGGTATGAGTTGTACTATCGATAATGCTTCATCTCCGGTCCCGGGAGGCATATCGACCACGAGATAATCCAGGTTACCCCACTCGACATCCTCGATGAATTGTTTTATAGCACCCATTTTCACGGGGCCTCTCCACATGACCGCTGCATCCTTATCGGGAAGCAGGAATGCCATGCTCATAACTTTGAGAGAAGGAGGAACGAGCACCGGAACGAGTTTATCGTTCTGTACGTCCAGTTTCTCATCCTCGATGTGGAACATCTTGGGTATGTTCGGACCGGTGATATCGACATCCATTATGCCGACGTCGTAACCTTTCATCGAGAGGGTCTGCGCAAGATTCGCCGAGACTGTGCTCTTTCCGACACCGCCCTTACCGCTCATCACGATAACTACGTGCTTGATCTTACCAAGGCTGTCATGAAGTCTGGTCTCTTCTTCTATATCTTCCCCGCTCAACATCGGCTTGGCCATAAGTTCACCTGCCCCTTCATTGGCGGTATCGGTTATAAGGGTTATCCGGGCACAACTATGTTGTTACCTGCAAATATCAGTGTTGTTGCAGTGATTTTGTGGTACACTACAACCGGCCACCGATCATGAAACATAATATACAGAAGTACGACAATCCGTAAGAGGGAAGAGCGATGAAAGAGAAGATAAGAAAACATTTTTTCGATCTCGGAATGGATGTATGCGGAATAGCGAACATAAAAGAGTTCGACGATGCTCCGAAAGGTTTCCATCCTACCGACATATTCGCAGACTGTAAGTCCGTCATTGTATTCGGAAGGGCACTTCCCAAAAGTTTCGTCAAAGTCAGTCCGAGGATTATCTACAAACATTTCAACGATCTTTCCAGAACCGATCTGGACAGGATCGGACTTCTTGCTTCTCTGAACCTGGAGAAAGAGTTCGGATGCTCGGCAGTCCCCGTGCCTTCGGATGATCCGTACGATTACTGGGACAGTGAGAACAAGATAGGTTTCGGGTTGCTTTCTTTAAGACATGCCGCGGTCGCGGCAGGTGTCGGAACGCTCGGAAAGAACACATTGCTTCTAAACGAAAAATACGGGAATATGATAGACCTCGCAGCCGTTCTGATCGATATCGATCTTCCTTCCGACCCTCCGGCGGAACCGATATGCATCGAAGGATGCAGGAAATGCATCGAAGGATGTCCGGCGAAGGCCCTAAGTGATAAGGGAATAGACCAGAAGCCCTGCAGGATACAGACCTATGCCAAGAACGAACGCGGATTCGATATCAAGAACTGTAACAGATGCAGGACGCAGTGTCCTGTGGCATTGGGTAAACGCATGTGAGTCACATAATAACCGTTGTATATCAGCAACCAAAAATAAATATGCAGATACAATGGTAGTGTGCTGGAGTGCAAACATGACAGAATCATATCTGGATACGGAGGAGTTTCGCGAAGAAGTAAAAAAAGTTGGTGCGAACTCCAGTTACAAATATAGGTCAATATTTGATCCAATGCACTCTCCGGATGTAAAAAAAACCAATGATCACAAAAATAAAAAGAAGTGATTGTGTGGGAAGTCCAAAAATATTGGTCATCGCCGGGCCGAATGGTTCAGGTAAATCTTCAATAGCATCAGATAAAGTCAGGCGTGCATTGAATGAGCGCATAATCAATCCTGACAATTATGCTGAGGGGTTGTCTGACGACATGCCGGACCGTACAAAAAGATACATCGTTGCAATGGAAGCGTGCAACAACATCAGAGAATCAATGATGAAGTGCCACGAATCATTCGGATTCGAAACAATCGGTTCAACAGAAGACAAGGTTGAGTTCATAAAAAGAGCTGTTGATGAAGGATATGAAGTTAGTCTCATTTATGTCACCCTCAATGATCCAGGGCTGTGTCTCAGTCGTATAAAGAAGAGAGTGTCTGAGGGGGGACACGATGTCGATCCAGAAAAGGTTCGTTCAAGATACTTCAAATCTATGCAGAATCTGCACAAATTTTTGGAATTGTCGGATAGAGCGAATGTGTATGATAACAGTGGCGATAAGCCGCAAATTGTATTCATGAAAAAAGACGGGGAATATATATTGTGTGTAGACCCAGAAGAATACGAATGGGTGAATACATACATTCTCGGCTATTTCAAAGACGTTAAAAAAGTGTATTGATAACATTGGAGGATTGCAAATTCATGCCGTTAGGAGACCCGCACGGAGCCAATTTCGTATACACTGACGAAGGACTTCCGGAAGATATCTTCATGGTCACCGTGCCGACATCCGACGTCAGGAGGAGTGTCGCATTCTACAGGGATCTTCTGGGATTGTCCGTGGTTTACGAAAAGACCGACGAAGCAGTTCTGAAAAGGAACGGGACGAGGATCCTGATTAAGAAGGACGGCAACACAGGAAAAGACACCGGGATCTTCTTCGGTGTCAACGATCCGTACGATATCCACAGACGGTTGATCGATGAAGGTGTGGTTTTCGTCAGGGATCCGATCAGAGGGACAATGGGTGTTTTTACATCGTTTTTGGACCCTGATGGAAACATATTGTATGCGATAGAGATGAAAGCCGAACCGCGCCCGTAAGGACGAAGATGTTTTATCACGCATCTTATATCATGATGTATGAAGGTCATCGCCCTCAACGGCAGCCCGCGTCTCATCGGTAACACAAGCAATGTCCTGAACGATATCCTCGACGAGATCGAGAAGGAAGGGATAGAGACCGCACAGGTCCAGTTATATTCCTACGAATTCGAACAGTGCAACGACTGCAGGTCATGTGAAATAAGGGGCGACGGCAGATGCATCATCGAAGACGGACTCAACGAGCTTGTCGATGAACTGAGGTGTGCTGACGGTATAATCCTCGCATCCCCGTCATATTTCGGAGGATGTTCCTCCCAGATGAAGATCTTCCTGGAGAGAGCGGGACTTTCTCTAGAGACCGGGGACAAAGGACTGAAAAGAAAAGTCGGAGCGGCGGTCGCTACCGAAGCTCACGACGGCGGTACGGCGACATATCTTCAGCTTGTGCAATGGCTTCTTCAGAACGGGATCTATGTTATCGGAAGTTCTCCGCTGCCGGTATTGAAAGCATTGAATTCCCCCCGCTATCTTGAAGATAAAGAGGGAATGAAAGGGGTTATGAGCCAGGCCAAAGAAATGGCACTGGCGATTCTGCGTCTGAACGGTCTGGAATGATCAGAAGAAGAAGAATCCGCAACCTTCGGAAACGGATATCTTCGCAACTGCTTCCAGTCTTTCCAGAGGTCCGGCGTACCTTCTGACCATCACTTTACCTTCTTCGGGGAGTGCCGCGGTCAGAATGGGGATTTCCTTCAGAAGTTCTTCAGCATCTTTAGGTGTGTATTTCCTTCCGGTTTTCGCACCTTCGGGAACGGATGCGACTATCTTGCACCCTCTTCTGCCGGCTATTTCGGGGAGCAGGCTGTTGTCGGGTCCGAAAGCACCGATGCACCCTCTTCCCTTGTCCCATGATACGGGGCATTTGGCACATGTCTCATTCATTTCATCGAACGAAACGAGATCCCATCCGGTCAGGCGGTTCTCCTTCTTCGAGGAATCGATGATCGAACTGCGTTCCTTCGGGTCGGCTTTAGAAAGATCTATCCATCCGGTCAGTACGCGTTTCGATGCTTTCCTGAGGGCGGAGATATCATCCTCGTTCTTCAGTTTGTCAATGTAGACGGCATCCGAATCCGTGTTGAATCTGTTCCTTTTGACGAATGCGTCCCAATCTTTGATTATCGAACGCGCTTCATCGAGCGAGACAACCTCGTCATATTCCGCCAGATCTCCGAACTGCGACGGATCCTCCGCACGCACTTTGATGATATCGACTTTCAATTCCCTGCACAAGGCGCTCTTCGCGTCTATCTCGCTGATACCGATGCTTATCCCCATGTTAGTCTTCTCCGTGTTGACTGTACGTTAGAGGGAAAGGGCTGTTCGCTTAATACTTTGTCGGGGTCGATATCGTTTTTTGAAGCGATATGTGTTTGTAAAACGCAAAAGTATGATAACCCCCAAAGCGATGAGGAGGTTGCATGGCAGACATAAGGATCCGCAAGAGAAAGAGGATGAGGTCTAAAGAAATCAAAGTCCTGTCCCAGGAACTCGAAGCCGTTCTCGGAGTACCGGTATTCGGTGAGGACGAAGCTGTAGACCTCGCCGAGAGTTCGGATTTCAATTTGATCTTCGTCGGCAACGACATAATCGGCATAGTGAACAACGGGGTACCGTTCCTTACGGTACGCGGTGTCCTGAAATACAGACCCGTGAAGAGATTCGTCACGATAGATATGGGTGCCGTACCGTTCATAACCAACGGAGCGGATTGTATGGGACCCGGAATAGTGGATGCCGACCCGGACATCGCCGTAGGCGATTCCGTGTGGATCCGCGACGCCAACAACAAAGTTCCTCTGGCAATAGGCATTTCGGAGCGTTCCGGTGCCGAGCTTAAAGAAAAGAAATCGGGAAAAGCCATCAAGACGATCCACAATGTGGGCGACAGGCTCTGGAAATCCGGCGAGTGAACATGTTCGGCAGAAGTTTGAGAGTGTTGTTAAAGAAGAAGGAAGAACCGAAGAAAAAGGTCTTTGTCGACCTGGAAGGGTATCCTTCTTCATCTGCACCGAAACCGCAATCGGATGCCAGCGTGAAATACGTAGATATCCTGGCATATACCGATCTGAAACCCATCGTGGACCTGGCATACAGAGGGAATATCGTGATCCTGGATTTCTCCAGATACGCGGACGGGGAACAATCCAAACGGGACATCTCCGAACATCTTGCCGGTGTTGCCACGGACACGGACGGGAAATTCAGAGAGGTCTCCGACAGACTGATGATAATCACCCCCGGCTGGAACATCGAACACATACGCATAACACATAAGGAGAGATGATCCGTTGGCCGGAATTAAAACAATACACGATCCGTTGCACGGAAGCATCAGGGTTGACGGGCCGTTCCTGGAGATACTGGACAGGCATGAGATGCAGAGGCTGAGGGATATCAAACAGCTGGGGTTCGGTAACATGGTGTTCCCGGGCGCCAACCACACAAGATTCGAACATTCCCTCGGCGTATATCATCTGGCCGGACGCATGGCATCCGCCATCGGACTTTCCGAAGAGGATTCCCTCACGGTCAGAGCGGCAGGATTGCTCCATGACATCTGCCACGCCCCGTTCTCCCATACCATGGAGGAGATAGTCGAGGACCGTACCGGAGCGGACCATATGAGTCTTGCCAACGATCTCATCAAAGGCAGGATCCCGACATATTCGGACAGGGATGCGGACATCCTTTCCGGAAGAGGCTCCATCGCGGACGTCCTGGAAGAACACGGGATATCTGCGGACACGGTATGCGGGCTCATCGAATACCCTGATTCAAGGAACGACGGGTTGGACGCTTTCACCGAAGATGCCAGAACATCACATTTCCGTTCGAAGGATTACATGCACCAGATAATACACGGGCCGGTGGATGCCGACCAGATGGATTATCTTGTAAGGGATGCGCATTACACCGGGGTGACCCACGGTACGATAGACATCGAAAGACTTCTGAGCACGATGAAAGTGTTCAACGACCGTATCGTCCTGGAAAGAAGAGGGGTCGCGGCGGCCGAGGGACTGATGGTGTCGCGTTCGTTGATGTACACTTCCGTTTACTATCACAGGACCGTCCGCATAATCAGGATGATGCTCACCAAAGCCGTGGAGGCTTCTTCCCTTGATGTGAAGGACATCCACCTCTGGACGGACGCGGACCTTATAGATTTCCTGATCAGCGACGGAGGGACGCCTTCAGGAATTGTCAGATCTGTTCGCAACAGGGTCCTTTACAAAAAAGCGATCACGAGATCGAGCGAAGAAACATCCGAGGATCTTTCGGAGACGCTTTCCGGTTATACCGGATACCGTAACCGCAAAGCCCTGGAACAGGAGATCGCCGATAAAGCGGGAGTGGACATCTCCAAGGTCATAGTGGATATCCCTCCCAGATCCGCGTTGTTATCGAGTGTGAACATCGGCAAGACCGATGTATCCATTCTTGACGAGGAAGGAAAGGTAAGGTCACTTACGAAATTATCATCCATCGCAAAGGCCCTGCAATCAAGGGACACCTTCGGATGGACACTTCTGGTGGCGTCTCCGGAAGAGGATTCCGAGGCGGTCGCAAAGGCCGCGAAGAAGATACTGGGTCTGTGATCAGCCTTTCACAACACCTATCGGTGTGAGCTTTGCCACTTTTCCCGTGAGTCCTGCGTTGCAGACGACCTCTATGACCTCGTCGACATCCTTGTACGCAGCGGGTGCTTCTTCCAACAGCCCCTCATCGGAACCGTTCCTGAGATAGATGTTGTTCCCCGACATCTCTTTCCTGATGTCGCTGACGCTGAGGTTGTCTATCGCAGCTTTGCGGGACATGATCCTTCCGGCACCGTGGCATGTGGAGCCGAATGTCTGCTCCATGGCGCCTTTCTTTCCGACGAGCACGTAGGTTCCCACTTTCATATCTCCCGGGATGATGACCGGCTGTCCCACATCGCGGTACTTCTGAACGATCTCCCTGCGTCCGGCCGCGAATGCGCGGGTCGATCCCTTCCTGTGGACAAGGACGTCTTCGTGATGTCTGTCGATGTCATGGCGTTCTTTCTTCGCTATGTTGTGCGCCACATCGTATACGACATCGATGCCCATGTTCTCTGCGGAATCCTTCAAAATGTTCTCGAAGGATTCCCTGACCCAGTGGGTGATCATCTGTCTGTTGGCCCAGGCGTAGTTCGCACCGCAGCACATCGCTTTGTAATAATCGTCTCCCAGTTTGGAGTCCAGCGGGGCACATGCCAACTGACGGTCCGGAAGTTCCACGTTGTTCGTTTTTACATAGCGTTCCATGTCCTGCAGATAATCCGTGGCGATCTGATGCCCGCATCCTCTGGACCCGCAATGCACCGTTATGGTGACGGCACCCTCCTTCAGTCCGAAGGCCTTGGCCGCTTTCTCATCGAACACGTTCTCCACCGTATCTATCTCAAGGAAATGGTTCCCGGAGCCAAGGGATCCCAGTTGGGGGAGCCCTCTCTTGCGTGCTTTATCGCTGACTTTCGACGGGTCCGCATCCACCATGTGTCCCAGATCCTCGGTGGCTCCGAGATCGCGTTCCCATCCGTATCCGTTCTCCACGGCCCATTCGGAACCGTTGAGGAGTATTTCGTCCAGCTCTTTGTTGCCGATCCTGGTAAGGCCCTTGGAACCGAGCCCGGAGGGGACGTTCTTGTAAAGCTCGTCCACGAGTGAATTGATGTTGCCGCCCAGGTCATCGACCGTAAGATCGGTCTTGATCAGACGGACCCCACAGTTGATATCGAAACCGATCCCGCCCGGGGATATGGATCCGTTGTTGGAATCCACCGCCGCGACACCACCGATCGGGAAACCGTATCCCCAGTGGATGTCGGGCATCGCCATGGAACTTCCTACGATCCCGGGAAGGCATGCGACGTTCGCGGCCTGCTGCGGTGCGTTGTCGGAACGGATCTGCGAGATCATGGCCTCACTTGCGAAAATGACGGCGTTGGTCCTCATCCCCGGGAATTCGTCCTGAGGTATCTCCCAGCGGTTGTCGTCGATCTTATTGAGCCTTCCGTTCCATGTCATTTCAGAACACCATATTCGTTATAAGTTAAAAATAAGGGGCCGGGACCGAGATTTGAACACGAGTCAAGGGATCCACAATCCCCTAGGATAACCAAGCTACCCTATCCCGGCCATGTGGTATGCCGTGGATTGCCTCGCTGTTAATAAAGATTTTCCCGATTGCCCCGACGATCCGGCACCGATTTCGAAGTTGTCGCCGTGTCCGATCACCGGGATTCAGATTATTCTGTTCAGGATAATTAATTCAGACTTTACCCATTTTAGCAGATAAAATGATTCCTGATTGTGATAATATTATCCGATATTGGTACTTTTGTACGAAATTATTATATTGATAATTACAATGAGGCTAATGTGGGCAAAAAATCATCCTTCTGGGAATTCAGGGAAATGCGGAATCTGACGCTGGACACACGCACTATACTGCTGTCGTCCGCAGCAGTCATGATGATCGCATTCCTGACATTCACACTGATGGGATATTTCGGCAGCAACGCCGGGTTGTCCGAATTTTACAATTATGCGGAGGCCATGAAGTCGGGATCCGTCCCATACGAGGATTTCACATTCGGATTCCTTCCCCTCGCAATGATATTCATCACGATACCGTCCATGTTCACATCCGATCCCGGAACGTATTCGTTGATATTCGGAACAGAAGCGATACTGTTCATCACACTGACTCTTTACTGTGCGATAAAACTGGCAGAGAGACTGGGAGTGAACAAATTATCCGTATCGCTTATTCTCATGCTGTTCGTGATGCTTTGTTTCAACAATATTCTGACGAGGCTCGATATCTTCGTGACGGCATTCATTATGCTGGCTCTTTATCTGTTCCTTTCCGACGGTCGCAGACACACGCTCGGTTATGCTGTCATGACGGTTGCTGCTTTGATAATGATATATCCGGCGATATTCCTACTGATGATGGCGATCATAGACATCAGGAAAAAACCGCACGGTCCGAGCACTCTTCTGAAAGGAGCATCGGCCTGCGGGATAATAGCCATCGTTTCGATCATGCCTTTAATCATCATGTCCGTTCCGATCGGTGACATTCTTTCCCACGTATGGTTCCATGGGGACAGCGGAACTCAGATCGGCACTGCCGTCGCAGCGCTCGCGGGAGATATTGCACCGTTGGGGGCCACCGCAGAACACATCTCAGTCGGCTATACATCCGACACCATAGGCAGGATATGCGGTATACTGCTGCCGTATTGGACCTATGTCTGTCTGGCGGTTTTCATATCGGTCCTTGCGATCATGTGGTACAGAATAAAGCCGATCTCGGAGGTCATGGATCCCGCCCGCATTGTGATAGTGTTCTCGGCAATCTTACTTCTTGCATTCGTGCTGTTGGACAAGGTCCATTCCACCCAATATGTGGTATGGCCTTACATGTTCCTTCCGTTTCTGATGATATTGGGGAAGAACCGGATGAACAGAGTAATGGCGATCCTGACGGCATCGCTGATCGTTCTTTCCGTAGTGATACCTGCGTTCAGTCATTATGACAATCTGTTCCCGGTCATCAATCTTTTACGTGACGTTGTATTCGTGTGCGTCTTTGTGAATCTGTTACTGTTCATTCTCGGAAAGAACGGCGCGATGTGCTTTACCGAGTCGGTAAATACAAACGAATCGGATGTAATGGAAGTATTTGTGAATCCTGTCACATCAACAAAGTTCGAAGCATTGGCGGCCGATGACACAAGTGATCAGTCGACGTGTTGCTCGACAGAACGTGTGTTGTGATGCATCGCCATATGGCACGAATCCCGAAAGAAAGTTTGACAAACTTCGTCCATACGGACAATTTCTCTCAAAACGTGTCGTATTTAGAGCATAAATGTTTTAATAACCACCATCCATCCGAATTTCATGGCAAACAAGAGGAATCTCATCTCTGTACTCGATATGAAGGACGAATGGCCCGAACTGGTCGATCTAGCGATCAAACTGAAAGCGGAGCGCGGCAAACACAACGCACCGCTGAAAGGCAAGACATTGGCCATGATGTTCGAGAAACCGAGCACCAGAACAAGGATATCATTCGATGTTGCCATCACCGAACTCGGCGGACACGCCCTGTACATCGACGTTTCGAAGATGCAGATGGGTCACGGGGAGACCGTTGAGGATACTGCCAAAGTCATGAGCAGATTCGTCCACGGTATAATGTACCGTGCCTTCGACTACAAGATGATGGACAAGATCGGAGACAACGCCACCATTCCGGTGATCAGCGGACTTGACGATCTCGAACATCCCTGTCAGGCACTTGCCGATATGGTAACGATCAAAGAGCACATCGGCTCTTTCCGCGGAAAGAAACTCGTGTATCTGGGTGACGGCAACAATGTGTGCAATTCACTGCTTTATGCGAGTGCCATCATGGGCATAGACATGATAGCATGCTGCCCGGCGACAAGAATGCCGAACGCCGAGATCATGCTCGGTGCCGCACGCATAGCGGATGCCAACGGAAGCAAGATCATAGCGTCACATGATCCCTTCGAGGCATGCATCGACGCGGATGTCCTTTACACCGATACATGGATCTCCATGGGGGATACAACACCCGCAGACGTCGCATTGAAACTGTTCAGACAGTATCAGATCAGCTCCGAACTGCTGGCGATCGCCAAGAAGAGCTGCATAGTCATGCACTGTCTTCCCGCACACCGCGGAGAGGAGATCACCGCGGAAGTAATGGACGGTCCGCAGAGCGTTGTGTTCGATCAGGCGGAGAACCGTCTGCACGCGCAGAAAGCGGTACTTTACACACTGCTCAAATGACCTGGGAGGAGACGATATCCTCGACGGCGTCGAGGAACGCCTCTTCCTTCCCCCTCGGGATGGTGGCCCCGGCCGCGACGCTGTGACCTCCTCCGAATCCGCCCACGACTTCCGATGCGGTCTTCATTACAAATGAGAGGTCCAATCCTCTGTCGGTAAGGGTGCGCGAGGCCCTTGCGGATACTTTTACTCCGTCATCCGCATCTGCGAATGCGAAAATAGGCAGATTCTTTTTCGCATCTCCCGAATTCAGTAACATTCCGGCAACTATCCCGACCACTGTCTCCCTTATCTCAGAACCGGCATCGAAATACTGGATGAACCGGCGTTCCCTGAGAAGGCGGTTCTCTTTGATGTATGTGAGAGCGACAGAGATGTTGCGGCGGTGGTCCGTACGGTTCCTGTCCGCATCTTTGATCGCTTCCTGATCTCCGAGGCATATTCTCAATCCTGTTTCCGCATCATCGTATCTTCCGCAGGCGTTGAGGACAGTGGCGTACTCTTTCGCATCCCTGAGCCCGGTTTTCGGATTGAATTTGGGAAGGTTGTAGACCTCTCCGCACAGGTGGCCGTCTGAGGACGGATCGTTAAGAAGTCTCCGGAGGGCGCCGACAGCTTTCGATTTTTCATCGGGATCCAGATTGTTCCATGTCCTCCACGAACTTCCGTTCTTCAGGGGGATCTTCAGTGTCGAGAAGAATATCTGGGCCCCCGCTGCATTATCCGTGATCCCGGGGATCGAAGGATCACTGCAGAATTGCAGGAACTGGGTTAGCGGACGCGAATCGCGACCGTAGAATCTGATGTCCTGACACACCTCCACATCGCCAACGGTCTCCGCATCACCTAGGATGATACGGTTGTAACTGACAAGTTTGGATTCACGGCTGTCCTGGAAATCCCCCACGGCACCGACCACGGCGAGATATGCCAGGTCGATGTTCTTCGGATCTATTGTTTTCGACAGAAGATAGGTCATTCCCGCACCGCACACTTCATAGGAACCGGAAGCGCCGTAAATATGCGGATTGAGGTGATGTATGTCGCAGAAATCATCGAGGAAGGTCTGTTTTTTCCTCCATTTGGGGTCTGGAACATGGTGGTCCGTGACGACTATGCCGGACCTCTTGAATCCGGATAGATATGCACTTCCGAGGTCGCATATCCAAACCACATCGACGGTGCTTGCATTCACCATCGATATCGTGTCTTCGGTGATCTTCTTCTCGAAGATGATGTCGTGGTCCTTCCCGAGACGCTTCAGAGTGGAGACGGCTACGGCACCTGCAGAGATCCCGTCGGCATCGATATGTGTTATTACAAGAACATTTTTGGCGGATTTAATCACATCGGCAGCTTTCCCCAGGTCTGCGATCAGTTTGTCCGGGAGCGGTCCTGTTCCATCCATGAAATCCTCTTGCGGCACCGTATAGTTCGGATATGGAAATACTATTGCATTATGTTATTATCTGCAAAGGTATCAGGGGACACATGCAATCCCTGGAGATCCTTCCCGGAGTCAGAATAACCAATGACAGGTGTCTGATCCTAGACGACGGTCCGACCGCGGTCCTGGGGGATCTCCATCTTGGATATGAGAGCGCATTGGAGGACGAGGGGATGTACATTCCCCGTATGAACACAGATTCCATACGTGATGCACTCAACGGCATATTGTCGAGATACGAACCCAAACGCGTTGTTCTTCTCGGCGACATAAAACACGATTTCAGAAGGTCCGGCCGTGAAGGAAGCGGAGAGGTCAGGACCATACTGGAACTTCTGAAAGAAGCGGCCGAGGTCATCGTGGTCAAAGGGAACCACGATAATTTCCTGCAGAACATACTTTCGGATTCCGGCCTTCTCGTTTCCGATTATGTCGATCTTGCAGGATTCAGGATGGAGCACGGGCATGTGGATTCCGGGAAACGTCCGGTGATCATAGGTCACGAACATCCGTCGGTGAGGATACGGGGTGCTGTCAGCGGCGGAATGAAGATGCAGTGTTTCGTTCATGAGAAGAACAGCGGGGTCATTGTTCTGCCTCCGTTCAGTCCGTTCTCTTCGGGGAACGATCTGGTGCCCGATAAAAAGGGAGTAATGGCCGATGCCCTGAAGACATCGGATTATGATAATGCGGATATCTATGCTGTCACGGAAGTAGGCATAATAAGTATGGGGAAGCTGAAAGACGTGTTCGAGATAATTCTTTAATATTTCCATAGGAAAAGTCTCATTTTGGGAATGTTATTTATATCGAAAAATCTTATAACATGCGGTTGCCGACAAGTGTGCCAGATGCACTATACCATAGTAGTATTGTGCAATAGGCCGACACTCTAAAGACAGCGGAAAACATGTGCCCGTGTGAATCCCCCCGCGCACGGGCACACCCATTTTCATGCGCTATTCCTGCGCACTTTAAATTTACCTACCCAATTAAATAAGAGTACTCTATTCCGATACGCAGGAGACAAATTTACATGTCACTTACTCCGAAAGAAAGAGTCAACGCAGCGTTGAAACTGGAGAGCCTTGACAGGCCCCCCGTAGCAATATTCACTCAGTCAGCAACGATCAGTCAGATGGACAAGACCGGTGCAGCATGGCCTGAGGCACACAAAGACCCGAAGCTCATAGCAAAACTTGGAGCAGCACAGGCCGATATCTTCGGATTCGAGGCCGTAAGGGTAGCATTCTGTCTTACCGCTGAGGCGGAGAGGCTCGGATGTAAAGTCCAGGTCGAGAAAAAAGACGCAGCACCCATGCTCAAAGCGCACCCCTTCAAATTCGACCCTATGATGGGCGAGTATGATGACCCCGCAGCAATCATGTCCCCCGAGGAATTCCTCAAAGAGGGAAGGCCCGCAGCAGTCATCGAGGCAGTCAACCTGCTCACCAAATCCCACGGAAAAGAGTACCCGATCGTCGCCGGTAACACCGGACCGTTCACCCTCGCAGGTCACCTGATCAACACCGAGAACATGGTTTTCGGAATGATGATGGCACCCGAAGAGGTCGCAAAGTGGGTAGAAGCGGTCAACCCGATCGTCAAAGCCTACACCCAGGCACTCTCGGATGCAGGCGCAGACGTTATCCAGTGCTCGGAGCCTTCCGGATCCACCGACATGCTCGCACCCGACATGTTCCTGGACGCATCCGGAAAATACGTGAAGGACAGCCTTGCAGCCGTTAAGGACGCATACTCCATCCTCCACATCTGCGGAGACACATACCCCATACTCGACGGTATGATCGCAACCGGCGTCACCGGACTCTCAGTCGAGGAGAAGGTCGACCCGTTCAAAGCGGCAGAGAAAGTCAACAAGAGAGCAGCACTCGTCGGAAACGTCGGATCCGTTAAGCCCCTCTTCCAGGGAACCCCCGAGGAAGTCAAGGTCGGCGCAACAAACAGCGCAAAGGCCGGATTCAACGTCATATCCTCCGGATGCGGTATCGCAACCGCGACACCTGATGCAAACATGCAGGCGCTCGTTGACACGATCAAAGCATTCAAATACTGAACGCGATAAGAAAACATTAATCAAACATCTTAAAGGAGGTCGGCCCCTTTTAGGGCCGGCCTGCCTTCATATTTTCTGCAGGTCATCATCATGTCCGATATCATCGAAAAGAATTCAGAGTACGCCGAAAAGATCAAAAGCATTCTCGGATTGCGTGCGGAACCCGTTGCCATCAGACTGATCAGGGAAGGCGAGACCGCTCCCGTTCAATGGGAGACACAGGACCAGATGAGTCATTGTCAGGCGTTCTTCCGCGCAAGGG
This sequence comes from Candidatus Methanoplasma sp., assembly GCA_031261625.1. Next base: position 12,017 of record JAISJG010000022.1, on the reverse strand, counting down.
CAGGGGAAAAACTCAACATTCCGATGTCCAATCAAAGTTGTCATGTGGGGGCATCTGCATTGGGGATGGTCGAAACCCCTGAAAAAGTAGCATCCGGAGAATTTCATGCAAATGTGGGGATACATGATTCCGTCGATGCCGCAGGCAAGATGATCAATGCACGTAAGGTCATACCATTCAAGACCGTCGGGGAGTTAATGTGTCCGTTGGGGGAGGCCGATTTCGAACCCGATGTGGTGGTCGTTGCGGATATCCCGGAAAGAATCTATTGGATCGCCGCACTGATAACCGCAGTATCCGGAGGAAGGGCAGTATTCACCTCTTCGCCTTTTCAATCGATATGTGAGGATGTCACTGTAATTCCGATAACATCCGGACTTCCGAATATTTCTTTGGGATGCTTCGGTTGCAGAAAGAGAACAGGCATGGCGAACGACGAGTTGGTCTGCGGCGTTCCGTACTCTCTGATTCCCGGCTACGTATCCCGTTTGGAGAAATACAAAGCCGGTGCACTCTCCAAAGCGAAGCGTTGATACAGAATATTCCTATCAGACCTGCTTTTCGAGGTAAAGTATGTCGTGAATTCACATTTGTTGTTACTGTGAATAAACATTAAATAATAGTGTCTGAACGGAAAAGGCGAATTTAGGCATGCCTTCCGAACGGCGAGGACATCCGAAAATGTCTGTTTTTGATGGAAAATCGTTAGTTTTGCCATGGTTTTAAATCAGATAAGACATTACATGGCTCGCAAGGGGTTAAGCGTGGGATCGACATCTCGCGCTAGTTTATAGGAATGAAGGAGGTATAAAATGCCAAAATACAAGGACGTAATAGACCTGTATGACGACAACGGTAAACGCATTGCAAAAGATGTACCGCTGGAAGCCATCAGTCCGTTGCGCAACGGCGCGATCAGAAGGATCGCTTCTCTGACCAAGAGGACCATCGCTGTCAATCTGGCCGGAATTGAGAAAGCACTCAAGACCGGAAACTTTGCTGGCGCACAGATCAAAGGGAAAGAGATCGATGTTTCACTGGTTGCGGACGCAAAGAAAATCGCAGAAGCAGTTAAGAAATACATAGAGGTCGTAGAAGGCGACACCATCGTTACCGTAAAGGGCGAAGGAAAGAGTCTCGTCGTCATTGTCCCTGAGGCCAGGGCTGACGCCGGAGTAGAATACACCACAAGCTATACCGCAGTCGCGGCAGCAGTGACCGAGATCATCATCGACAAGTACAAAGTGCCGATGCACAAGGCCAACATGGTCAAGGGTGCAGTTTGGGGAAGATACCCCCAGACCGTTGATTTCAACGGAGCAAACATCAAGTCCATCCTCGACGTTCCTCAGATGAACGAGGGAGCCGGATTCGCGCTCAGGAACATCATGGCGAACCACGTCGTTGCACTTGTCAACAAGAACGCAATGCAGGGTACCGCCCTTTCCGCAATTTACGAGCAGATCGGCGCATTCGAGATGGGAGATGCCATCGGATCGTTCGAGAGGGGACAGCTCCTCGCGCTCGCATACCAGGGCCTTAACGCTAACAACATTCTCTACTCCATCGTCAAGAAGAACGGAAAGACCGGAACCGTAGGTACCGTCGTCGAATCCATCGTTCAGAGGGCAATAGAGGACGGCGTCATATACGTCAAAGAGACACTCCCCTCGGGATACAAGGTCTACACAACAAAAGACCTGCCCCTTTGGAATGCATACGCAGCAGTCGGAGAAGTCGCAGCAGTAATGGTTAACATCGGTGCCGCAAGGGCCGCACAGGGAGTTCCCGCAACCGTTCTGTACTACAACGATCTGCTCGAGCACGAGACCGGACTTCCGGGTGTCGACTACGGTCGCGCAGCAGGAGTCGGTGTCGGTATGTCATTCTTCTCTCACTCCATCTATGGAGGAGGAGGACCCGGTCTGTTCCACGGAAACCACGTGGTTACCAGGCACGCAAAAGGTACTCTGATCCCCGCAGTCACGGCAGCAAACTGTCTCGACGGTGGAACACAGACCTTCTCTCCTGAGTTCACATCCGGACTCATCAAAGAAGTGTTCGGAGACCTTGTTGAATTCCGCACGCCTATCCAGGTGGTAGGTGCTGAGGCCAAAAAGATAGCAAAGAAGGTCTGATTGCTGTGTCGAGCAAACCGACTGTCGAATACGCAGGGGTCCCTCTTCCGGAAGTACAGGTTTTCACGAACCGTCTGCTCAGCGCGGAAACAACCGAGAAGGTTCTCAACGCTTTTGACAAATTGCCTAACATAAGACAGATAAACATGACCGGCGAGAGCCTGTCCAAGAACATCGGCAACGGTCCCGCAAAAGGACTGCCCAACAACCACAGCGAGCGCCAGGTCATCAAGGTCGGCGGACGCGATGTTCAGCTCGCCTACCTCGTAGGTGCGTTCTACATAGAACTGGATGTTGAGAGCGAAGAGGTTCTTGAATCCGTCGTAGAAAAGATCAGGGCCGCATGCGATGCCACGATCCCGTTAGGATATAATCTGTCGGTTGGAAGATACTCGAAATACAGAACATCAATGACCGATTATAGAGGTGCATAATTATGGCAGCATATAAAAGACAGTTCTACCCCGGTACAACGACTCCCGCCAAAAACAGGCGCAGATACTTGGACCCCAAGGTAAACCTGAAAAAACTTCGCGATATCTCCATGGATGACGTTGTCAGGCTCATGGGACACCGCAACCCCGGAGAGGATTACAAATCGATCCACCCCCCTATAGAGGAAGGAAAAGAGCCCGACTGTCCTATCAGGAAGCTCGTTACACCCATCGATGGAGCAAAGAAAGGAGACAGGATCAGATACATTCAGTTCACCGACTCCGTTTACTTCGCACCCATCTCCCCCTACCAGAGGGCATGGATGTACCTTTCCAGGTACAGAGGAATCGACACCGGAACCCTTTCCGGAAGACAGATCATCGAAATGAGGGAGAGAGACCTCGAGAAACTCGCAAAAGAGCTTATCGACAACGAGACCTTCGACCCCGCACTCACCGGTATCAGAGGAGCCACTGTTCACGGACACGCATGCCGTCTCGACGAGAACGGACTTATGTTCGACGGATGGCAGAGATACGTATGGGACAAGGACAAGAAAGAGGTCGTCTATGTCAAAGACCAGGTAGCAATACCCCTTGACAGAAGGATCTCCGTCGGAAAGCCCGCATCCCTCAGTGAGCTCAAGAAGAGGACAACCATCTTCAGAGCAGACGGAGTGGACATGAGAGATGACAAAGAAGTCACCAACTACGGTATCAGGATACACAAGCTGAGGACCCTCGGTGGATACCAGCCCTTCAACGTAAAGGATGTGTAAACATGGCAGCCAAAGCTGATAAAGAGAAAGAGAAGTTGTTCATAGCGGCAGCCAAGAAGAAATTCAAGGAAGATCCTACCGCAATCGAGACCAAGTACTACTGCTACGGCGGATGGAAACAGTCCAAGAGCAAGGTGGAATTCCAGAAATCCGCCGAAGCTATCGCAAAGAAACGTGGATTCCCTATGATGAACGAGGACATCGGTGTCCCGCTCGGACAGAGGTCCTGGATGCCCTACCAGCTGTCACACACTGACATCTACGTAGAGGCAGACGATCTCCACTGCATCAACAACACTGCTATCCAGCAGGCATGGGATGACATCAGGAGGACCGTCCTCGTAGGACTCGACCCACCTCACCAGACCATCGAGAAGAGACTCGGAAAAGAAGTCACCCCTGAGACGATCAACACCTACCTCGAAGTCGTTAACCACACGATGCCCGGTGGAGCAGTCGTTCAGGAGCACATGGCTGAGGTCAACCCGGCACTTGTGTACGACTCGTACGTCAAGGTCTACACCGGAGACGACGAGCTCGCTGACGAACTCGACAAGAGATTCCTCATCGATATCAACAAACTGTTCCCCAAGGACCAGGCAGCACAGCTGAAGAAAGCGATCGGCAGCACCCTTATGCAGGCAGTCCGCGTTCCGACCATCGTCGGAAGGTTCATGGACGGAGCAACTGTATCGAGACACGCAGCAATGCAGATCTCGATGGCATTCATCTCCGCCTACAAACTGGCAGCAGGAGAGGCAGCAATCGCAGACTTCGCATACTCTGCAAAGCACCAGTCGATCAACATGGGATCCATGATGCCCGCAAGGCGTGTCAGAGGACCCAACGAACCCGGTGGAATACCCTTCGGATTCTTCGACGATATGGTCCAGTCCGACCGTGTCTACCCTGACGACCCCGGAAGAGCAGTTCTCGAGACAGTCGGTCTCGGAGCCGCAATCTACGACCAGGTCTACCTCGGTGGATACATGTCCGGTGGTGTGGGATTCACCCAGTACGCTACCGCAACATACACTGACAACATCCTCGAGGACTACGTGTACCACGCGATCGACGTCATCAAAGACAAGTACGGCGGATTCGTCAAGCTCGACCCGAGCAAATACGATGAGGCTCTGAAACTCGGTGACGAGATCAACGCATACGCACTCGAGTCCTATGAGAAATACCCCGCAATCATGGAGACACACTTCGGTGGATCCCAGAGAGCAACCGTTGCAGCAGCAGCCACCGGTATCGCAGGATCCTTTGCGACCGGTAACGCAGACACCGGTCTCAACCTCTGGTACCTCTCCATGCTCCAGCACAAGGAGAGGTCAGGAAGGCTCGGATTCTACGGATACGATCTTCAGGACCAGTGCGGTTCCGCTAACTCGTTCGCATACAGATCCGATGAGGGTCTGCCTGCAGAGATCAGAGGACCTAACTACCCCAACTACGCAATGAACGTCGGTCACCTCGCAGGATACTCCGGTATCTCGAAGGCCGCACACGTCGCACGCGGAGACGCATACACTGCCAACCCGTTCATACGTGTCGCCTTCGCCGACCCCAGCCTGATCTTCGACTTCGCAAACGTGACGAAGGAGATCGGAAGAGGCGGACTCAGAGAGTTCCAGCCTGCTGGTGAGAGGACCGCTGTCATCAAAGGCTGATGCCGATGATGGTAGGAGACTTCGCCAAGTACATGCCGACCTCGACGGTCGGGAAGGTAATGGACATCAGGGAAAGGGACGGAAGGGTCTGGGCTCAGCTCGACAGGACCAACCTCTTCTACGATGTCGCATTCCTGACCGGTGCCGACGAATCGGAGTATAAAGCGATCTCCTACAAAGAGCGTGAAAAACACTCCGCCGAAGGAAGTAAGATATCCGGAAAGACCATCGAAGAACTCCACAGGATGGAGGAGGACGTGGACATCCGCGATCTTACGCCCAGCGGCGGAGGATAAACAATTTAAGAATCCTTTTACACCCTCCCCTCGCGGGAGGGACCCCATTTTCATCAATGACCATTTTTGTTCACGGGGTACCCGCAGTTAAAAAATAAGGACGGATCATTCCGATTTCTCGGTGACGTCCGGCCTGAGGATTATCAGTATGATCCTTCTTGCGAATTCCAATCCGCGTGAAAGATAGAACGCACCGGCAAGTGCTTCGAATGCGCCCGCTCTCATGCTTTCCTCGACGACATTATTGCCCTCGGAATCCTTATGTCCGTTACCGAGAAGCATTACAGAGTCGAGGTCCATTCCGCTTTCCAGAACATGTGATGACATATCTTTGTCGGAAACGTGTTCCTGTTTCTTCGCGGTCATCTGACCCTCTCTCCATTCCGTGCTTCTGAAAAGATGCTCGCGCACCACAAGCTCGATAACGGAGTCCCCGAGGAATTCCAGACGTTCGTAGCATTCTGCGGGTTTTCCAGTGTCCGGATCGATGTTCTCATTAGAATAACTGGAATGAGTAAGTGCCGAACAGAAAAGATCCAGCTGTTCTTCTGTAACATCGCTGATATAGAACGGCATTCCGGACATGAATGTCCGTACTTTTACGCGATGTTCCTCGTTGACCACGGTGCCCTCCCCACCACATCCTGATCAGATGCGGTTGAAACCCACCAGAACGGAGGCCAGCTTCGGGTCGTCCTGGAGTTTGTAGTGTTTTCTCATGATCAGGTCGCAGGTCGGTGCAGGGCTGCATGATATCACATCTTTGCAGCCGTTGCTCTCGTTGAGTTCCACGAAAGATACCGGAGGCATGACGAATATCTCCTTGCCGGTCCCTTTGACCTCCGGGAACAGTACGAACGCATCGGAAAGCCAGACCACATCTTCTCTGTCCTGGTATTCTTTGGCGGTGAATGGGAAAACCTCCACTCCCATGACCTCTCCTGCACCGGATATGAGTATAACGGTTGGTTCGGGCGGAGGTCTGAAACGCGGATCCTTCACTATTGCAATGACACATTCGCGTTCCAATGCCTGGTCGAATCCCTGGTTATCGACAGCGATATTGGCCATGGCACTGACTTTTGACTCTTCTTCTTTCATAAGGCTCAGGACAGTTTTATCCAAATAGAATGCATGGACAACACCTCTGAGGCTCTTCACGATTTCAAGAGGTTTGTCAACGTCGTCCCCGTTCATGATATTGGAATAGAAAACTGATTATAAACAGTTAGCGATTTACTGGCTCATGTCATTAGTGAAATTAGGCGAAAAAGACCCGAAGGTTCTGAGGGCCCTCTACATTTACAGGAATCAGGTATTCGAAGAAGGGTCTCTGACAGTACGCGAAAAAGAACTCATCGCACTGGCGGTTTCGTCTGTATTGAAATGTGAAAAGTGTTTCGAGTATCATGCCGAAGAGGCCATAAAGGCCGGGGCCACCAACAGGGACATCCTGGAGACCCAGGAGGTCGCCATGTATCTGGCGGGACCATCGGTGATGATATGGTCCGAGAAGATCGACGAATATATCGATAAGGATCTTACTCAACAGTGATCGTGGCGGTTCTTTTAAGTCCAAGGCCACCGGCGACCTCTACTGCTTTGATAATTCCGCAGGGAACAGGGCATGCAGCGTGCGGTAGGTGCTCGCCTGCAAGCTTGTAGGTCTCGGTCTCCCTCATATCGCCTTCTACTTCGCTGTAGGGGCATATGGGTTTTACCGACCAGGACATTTTTAGGACATTGGGGCAATCGCTCTTGATCTCGATGTCCACCATTCCGGTCTCGTCATTCGGTGTTGCTGTGATGACGGTCTTCATCTTACAGACGCCTGCATCGACAGTTACTATACACGGTTTAGTCATTTTCATCACTCCGTAAACGAATCAGGTTGTTGGCCCCGGCCATACTCCTTATGTCCACCACTCCAATAGCAGCGATGACACGGTTGTCGAGTTCGACAGGTGTTACGATCACGCGTATCCCTTTATAAGGACCCGATATCGCCACTTTTCTGATAGTCGTTCCTGCATTAATCACTTCCTCAAGTACGGCTCCTGTATATGCATTGTCGATGACCATGCCCGATTCGATCCTGATGCCGAGATTATCCCTGCTTTTCGCACAGACAGGGAGTCCTCCTACGAGGTCGTGTATCGCGAATGCAAGCGAAAGAAGTTCGTTGCCGGTGCTTCTGTGGTTAAGAACATCATTGAGTTCGCGGTGGATGTGAAGGCCGCCCAGAAGTTCCAGTCCTGCGGTCACGGCACCTTTTTCCGCGATATCGGTGTTGTTCCCTGTACCGATTATGATGACATCATCATCCCTGATGTCGAAACTGTCCCTAATGGCTTTATCTGTTTTCTGATCCACAGGATAATTGGATCCGGGGAATATGAGCAGGCCGTTGGAACAGATGAGTGTGGTCGCTCCCGTAGCCCCGGCTTTGATCGCTATATCCCTTTCTTCGCATCCGTATGTCACGGAAAGGGCGATCCCCGGTACTCTTACGGCGCAGTCGAAATCACCGATGGTGAGTTCACTGATGCGTACGGGCTTGATATCCATTTTAACGGTGTTCCAGCATTCTGCTCCGCTCTGGGTAAGCGCGACACCGTTCTTGTTTATTATTATCAGTCCGTCCTCCTGTAAAAGAGTGAGTATGGTCCTGATGCTCCCTTCACCGATGCCGAGGAGCGATGCAAGCTTCTTACGGCCTACGGGACTGTATTCGTTTATGCAGCAGAGGGTCTTCCACACATGGTAGTCCCCGAATTTCGGAATGGGGCCGCCTAACCTCTGGGGGTTTTTCTGTACCATATGGATGAATGGAGCATCCATGCTAAAAACTTAACGATATCCGATGGAAAACACTGTTACGGATCAGGTGTCGGTTCGATATCGGACAGTGAGTGTCAGTATCGGTTTTTCTTCATACAAATGTGCAGAAAATGATAAGGATCCATGACAATCTGAATGCTTGTTTTCATCTGTGGCACGCCGAATATTCGTTATTATTTTATAGGTATCAAGACAGTAACTACGCACCATTACCGAGAAAAAATGCACATAATGCCGTGCGGAGTCTAATAAGAGCGGGAATTAGACCAGGGGGGCTATTCTTTCAACATAGACCATCGCAGACGTTGATTCTTACGTAGATGGGAGGTATGAAGTTGAAGGCATCAAGTACGGGCAGAGTGGGAGTGGGGAGCAAGTATATTTTTATTGCAGCGGTTTTCGCTATTTTGATATCAGGCGCATTTTTTGTATCGGTCGATGATGACAACAGATTGTCCGACACATCGGATGGTGCTCCGTGGCAGGGGGACGGATTGCAAACGTCCCCGTTCATAATAACCACGGCCGATCATCTGAATACAAATTTCAGAAATTATGTTAGTGCTAATTCCGGCGCATCGGGAGTTTATTTCGAGCTTGGTAATGACATAACTCTCTCGGGCTCATGGGTTCCTCTGCCGGATTTTAAGGGTAATTTCAACGGTAACGGCTACACGATATCGAATCTGTCGGTAACAGGTTCGTATGCAAAAAGCGGATTGTTCGTATCATTGACAAATTCATATGTGTGCAATTTTTACATCACGGTAGCATCCGGCGGTGTTTCCAGCAGCGCAGCCAATGCAGATGTAGCAGCACTCGCTGCATCCGCATCCGGAACAATATCCAATGTCCATGTCATATTGAACGGATCCATACAGGCAAAAGGCCAAGGTTTGGCAGGCGGTTTTGTTGCGTTAAGCGATGCGACGATCCTCGGATCATCGGTTTCGGGCACAGGCAGTGTGAACGGAGGTGCCAACGGTTATGAAAATGCGATACCGAATCTGGAAATTGTATTCCATGCAGGAGGGTTCGTAGGAACAATGCGTTCAGGCACGATAATATCGTGTTATGCTTCGATAAATGTAATCAATTCTGGCGTAAGCAGGACCGGAGGGTTTGTAGGAAATATGGTCGCCGGAAGTATAAGTTACAGTTATGCCACAGGTAATGTAACTGCCAATTCAACAATCAGTGCAGTAGTATCTCAATCGTTGATGGCGGGAGGATTCGCTGGAAATGCTCACAATATCTCTTCTTGTTATGCGACGGGAAACATCAGTGCATCAGCTAATCTTGCGGATGCAGGAGGATTCGCGGGTCAGATAGATGCGACAGGCAAGGTCTCAGATTCCTATGCTCGCGGAAATGTGAGCCTCACCGTAAGAAGTTCTAATTCAGATCCATCCGTCGGTGGATTCGTCGGCTATCAAAACGGAACTACGGAGCACTGTTATTCCACAGGAAAGCCCACTCTGACAGGCAATGGCACTGTTGGCGGGTATGTAGGGATAGCAGACAATACAAATACAGATACGTTCTTCGATCAGGGTACATCAGGAACCACGAAGAAGTACGGAGAAACCTATAGTCCCAACTATGTGAATAAAATCTATGCGACCACCACATCCGATATGAAAAAAATAGGAACATTCACAGCAAAAGGATGGAGTACAAGTAAATGGAGCATTGACGGAACAACAAATGACGGATATCCGATCCTTCTGCCGTCCAATGTTACGGTACATGCGGATATCAACCCGGCAGGCGGAGGATCCGTTTCATATCGTATACAGGATCTTGGGCCATTTACTGCAGGTTCCGATGTAACAGTTCCATACGGCACGTCCGTCACATTCATGGCAACACCGACAGATACATGGGGATTCGACAATTGGACGGGAGGTGTGACATCAGATCGCCGGCAAATAACATTAACGCCGCTCAATAATGTCAATCTGACCGCAAATTTCTTCAGCGGCGTACACACACTGGAGCTTCATGCGTATCCGGCCGATGCAGGATCCTTCACATACACCTTGAACGGTGCGGGTCCGGTCACATATATCGGACCGGTAGATCTCAGATCCACAGATAAAGTAACAGTAACCGCTGTGTCGAAAACAGGGTATACATTCTCAGCGTGGTCCGGAAATTACGGAACATCCCAAACAACCACACTTTTCACAATGTCCACAGATAAGAGCATCACTGCGGTCTTCAAATCCACCGATACAGGAAAAAATACAATTTTCACACTCAATGCCGATCCGTCCGTAGGCGGCAGTTTCGAATACAAGTTCAGATACGAAGGTACATCGGACTATACGGACACATTCTATCTTACATCCGGTTCATCAGTAACGTTGCTCAGAGGAATAGAAGTACAGGTCGAAGCGAAACCCTCGGCGAATTACATGTTCGATCGGTGGACCGATGATCTTTCAACTTCCAGCATAAGGAACGTGATACTTCCGTCCGTTGCTTCATACTCCCTTACAGCAAAATTCGTACAATCGATCGTTATTTCGGCGGTATCAAGTCCGTCGGGTGCCGGAACATTCGAGTTCTCCGAAGACGGAAGTACATTCGTGACGGCTCCGGGGGACCTTTTCTATTCGATCCCCGGTTCTACGGTTTATATCAAAGCAATTCCAACCGGGTCGAACAGTTTCAGATCATGGAACAACGATGTCTTAACACCGATATTGACAGTGGCACCTACAGTCAACACGACATACACTGCATCATTCCTGAGTACGGCAGTGGATGTTTCGGCCACAACACCCGATGCAAGCAGGGGAACATTCCAATTCTCTCTCGATAACACAACATTCTACACAGTTCCGGACGATACCGTTCACGTTGCACCGGGCACTTCGGTTTACGTAAAGGCGATAGCAGAGCCATCATACACGTTCGGATATTGGGCGGGAGCTTACGGAACGGACCCCGTTGCTACTGTAATTGCTCCGTCTGCCGGAAGTACAACGGTAACCGCATATTTTGCTGGCGGTGCCAATGTACGCACTCTTGATGTGAATACGACCGGAGGTAATGGTACAGGGAGAGTATCCGTTACTGTCGGGACCAATTCTCCGGCAATACTGTCATCCGGTACATTGCATTTGGATGGAGGTGCGGTTGCCGGTGTCGAAGCAATAGAAACAGCAGGTGCATTATTCCAATATTGGTCAGGAGCCCTCAGCACGGCAGAGTCTGCAGGCAACATCACCCTCGATGATGATAAAACCATAACTGCCAATTTCGGAACAACGGCGTCATCGTCACTTCTGACCATCAATTTCGATGGAACCGGAACTGTGGGTTATACTTACGATACAATATCGGGAGCTACACCCGTAACAGTGTCCGGATCGGTAACGGCAAACGCATCTATCCGTGTACCCAACGGCACGGATGTTCTTCTTACAGAACACCACATCTCACCCAATGTGTTCCTTTACTGGTCGGTCGGATCGGACGGTCACACCGGAGCTTCTTATGCGGCAACAGTAACGGGACCTACTGCCGTTACCGCCCACTTCGGCAATAATTCCGCAATAATCGATTACCACACACTGAATGTCGGCAAGACCGGGAACGGAACTGTCGCATGGAACTACACCGATGGGACCGTGACCGTAACAGGAAGCACGGGAGCATTCTCTGTTCATACCGGAACAACGGTCTATTTCACCGCAACACCAGAGGGTGCATCGGACGTGTTCGTCAATTGGTCCGGAGATCTGAAGACAGCCGTTCCTGAGGGGACCGTCACTGTAGATGCTCCGAGTAGTGTCATCGCCAACTTCGGAACAACCTCTGCGGCTTCTGCTCTGACTATCAA
>JAISJG010000014.1 GCA_031261625.1 Candidatus Methanoplasma sp. | reverse complement strand
CAGTGCAAAGGCAAAGGGCCCGGATGCAGGCTGTGCGAAGTGAAAGGTCCGTTCTCCCAAGGTACAGGTTGCTCCGAACAGATGATAGCCTGTCAGGCAGGCAATATCCGCGATGCGGTGCTTATACAGCACGCCCCGATAGGTTGTTCCGCATCGCAGGCATACGACAGTTCCGTCTACAGGATAGGATTGGACCTCCGCGGGATACCCGCAGAGAATATCAGGACCACTTCCACCAATCTTCAGGAAGGGGACCTCGTGTTCGGAGGAGTGGGGAAACTCAGACTTACCGTAGAGGACGTTTGGGATTTCTACAAGCCGAAAGCGATTTTCATCGGGACATCCTGCGCAACAGGGATCATCGGTGACGATGTGGACAGTGTCGCCGCCGAATATACCGAAAAACTCGGCATTCCTGTTATACCTCTTCATTGCGAAGGTTTCAAATCAAAACACTGGAGCACCGGATTCGATGTGACCCAACACGGTATCCTCCGGCAGATAGTAAGAAAACCCGACCCCTCGAAAAAACAGGAGGATCTGGTCAATGTCATCAATCTGTGGGGATCGGATGTTTTCAGACCGATGCTCAAGAATCTGAACCTCAGGGTCAACTACGTGGTGGATATGGCCACAGTCGACGATCTTGCACAGATGTCCGAAGCAGCGGCGACAGTGAGCTTCTGCAACACTCTTTCCACTTATCTCGCAGAGGGCCTGGAACAGGAGTTCGGGGTTCCGCAGCTCAAGGCGTCCCAGCCGTACGGTTCCAAAGGAACGGACGACTGGATAAGAGGATTGGCGAAACTCACGCACCGCGAAGAACTTGCAGAGAAATACATCGCAAGCGAGCACGAGAGGATCGCACCCGCCGTTGCAAAGCTCAGAGAGAAACTGAAGGGAAAGAAAGGATTCGTTTCCACCGGTTCCGCATACTCCCACGGATTGATATCCGTTCTCAGGGAACTGGGGGTCGAGGTAAACGGATCGATGGTGTTCCACCACGACCCGATATACGATAACGAGGATCCCGGCCTGGATTCCCTCGGATATATGATCGACAACTACGGTGATGTCGATGAGTTCACCGTAAGCAACCGTCAACCGTTCCAGTTCTACACCCAGATGAAAAAACTGAAACCGGATTTCATTCTTGTAAGGCATGACGGGCTCGCACCCGTTGCGTCAAGACTCGGCATACCTGCGGCACCTCTCGGCGATGAACACATCGCCATTGGATACGAAGGTGTGATCAATCTCGGAAACGCCGTTGTAGAGATACTCAGGCGTAAGAAATTCCATGACGATATCGCCAAGCATGTCGATGTGCCTTATTCCAAGTGGTGGAAAGAGCAGACGGACATCAACATCCTCGCCAAACATCCGGAACTGATAGACGAGGGATTCGAATGACCCGGCACCCGATAGCAAAGTCGGATTCCATAAGCCGTACCAGGTACGCGTGTGCGATCGGTGCGATGTACTCCGCGTCCGCCATACCGAGGGTGATGCCCATAACGCACTGCGGTCCGGGATGCTCGAACAAGCAGTACATCGGAATGGTTTTCGCCAATGGATACCAGGGCGGAGGATACGTCGGAGGGGCCGCCCCTCCGAGTTCCAATTCCACCGAGAAGGAAGTCGTGTTCGGAGGTGTGGACCGTCTCAGGGAACTGATAAAAAGTTCTCTGAAGGTCATGGACGCCGATCTGTTCGTTGTTACGACAGGGTGCATCCCCGACATCGTAGGTGACGATGTCGCTTCCGTTGTGGGCGAGTTCCAAAGAAGGAACGTTCCAATAGTCTATGCCGAGACCGGAGGGTTCAGAGGCAATAATTACATCGGCCACGAACTGGTGGTCAAGGCGATAATCGATCAGTACGTCGGAGAATACGACGGAGAGAAGGAAAAAGGACTTGTGAACGTCTGGTCCGAACTCCCGTATCAGAACACTTTCTGGCTGGGGGACCTCGAAGAGATCAAAAGGATCCTCGAAGGGATAGGACTGAAAGTGAACATCCTCTTCGGACACGAATCCGACGGGGTGGAGGAGTGGAAGACCATCCCCAAAGCAAAGTTCAATCTTGTTATCTCGTCTTGGTTAAATCTTGATGTCGCAAAACATCTGGAGAAGAAATACGGGCAACCGTTCCTCCATGTTCCGATCATACCGATAGGTTCCATCGAGACCGGGAAGTTCCTGAGGAACGTCTCGGAATACGCCGGACTCGACGGAAAGAAGACGGAAGAGTTCATTGCGGCGGAGGAAAAGCGCTACTACAGATTCATGTCCGGATTCACCGATTTCTATTCGGAATACTGGTGGGGGGTTCCGTCAAGATTTGCTGTCATAACGGACAGTTCATACAATCTGGCTATAACAAATTTCGTCGTCAATCAACTCGGCCTGATCCCGGTGAAACAGATAGTGACGGAGAATCCGCCCGACGAGTACAGGGATGCCATAAGAGGATATTTCAAGGATATCGAAGGCGAGGATCCGATAGACCTGGAATTCATCGAGGACGGTCACGCGATCGAACATCAGATACGCAACGCAGAGGATAAACCGGCATTGATATTCGGTACCACATGGGACAGGGATGTCGCTAAGGAACTGAAAGCAAGTGTTGTCGAAGTGAGCTTCCCTGCTTCTTACGAAGTTGTCATTTCCAGAGGATATGTCGGATACAGAGGCGCTTTGGCACTGATGGAGAAGATATTCACGAATGCGATAAGCTCAAGTTCGTGATGTGTGAGACTGTGGTAAAAAATCACGAAAAAATTACCATATGTTAAGGAGTATGGTAATAAAATCAAGAAAAATTACCATAGGTTGCTACATAGGGTAAAAAAACACGAAAAAATTACCATACAGTCCGACCGATGTATCAGGCCGTTAAGAACTTCAGCAGTGCAGAATTTATGTAAACTACGTCCGTCCCCACCTTTCTGCATTCCAAAATTCCTGCACTTTCCAGTTCTTTGAGATATTTTGTGGCAGTGTGTCTTTCCGCTATTCCGGCGTCTTCCAGAAAAGAGGCACGGCAGTAGGGACTGCGGAAGATAAGCTCCACGAGTTCTTTTGAGTAGAATTTATGTTTTTTACATTCGTCCGTGGTATCTATGAACAGTTTGTTGATCTTCTCGATCATATCGGTTGCATTGTTCGCAGTTACCTCGATCCCTTTCAGCAGATAGAGGATCCAAGGTTCCCATGCACCGTTCTCCGAAACACCTCTCAGAAGATCGTAGTACTCTTTCTTCGTCCTCAGTATGTATCCGCTCAGGTACAGGACGGGAATGTCAATGAGTTTGTTGTATTGCAGATAGATGATATTCAGTATGCGCCCTGTCCGGCCGTTACCGTCGTGGAACGGATGAATAGCTTCGAACTGATAATGCATGATGCACATTTTGATGAGAGGATCGATATCGTCCGTTAGGATGTATTCTTCCAGATTCTTCATAAGAGGGCCGATCGCGGAGTGAGAGGGAGGCGTATATACGATCTCACGGGTCACAGTGCTCATCAGGGTCACTTTGTCTTTCTTAGTTCTGAATCCCGTTTCCTCTGCCATAATTATGGAACAGATCTCCTTAATCAGAGCGATGGATGGTACTTTCCCGCCACCATGCTTCAACGCGGTCCTGTATCTGAGGACCTCTTTAACGTGAGGATCCGTAACCGATCCTATTTCCGCAGCAGCTTTGAAAAGTGCATCCTGAGTGGATACGATGTTCTCTATTTCGGAACTAAGTTTGGCTTCTTGAATCACTAATGAGCTGATTGATACCGGTAGGCCTGGAATGATCTTACCGATGCCTTGAAGTTTTGAGAGCGCCCTTGATGACAAAATGCACTGATTAAGGACATTTCTTGTTTCTACAAGTTCTCTCGGAGGGAGTAAAAGAAGAGAATCGAGGAGTACAGAAGGATCGAAGGATTGACTCACAGAAGGGTATGTCCAAGCGGAGATATAACTTCGCTCAGTACGAATTTTCAAAAATATCGTTCCCGGGAGCACGCCTATGGCTATCGCACTCCCGGGGGTTTGTTAAGTTTTAAGGTGTCAGACGTACAACGACCGAGAACAGGGATTCCATAAGCGACAATGCACCCCTGTATCCCACATACGAACGGTTGAGCACGACCTCACGGCTTGCAGGGTAACCGATCTCCACAACCCTTCCTCTGATCTCCTTGGCCGTATCTTCGTCCCAGGTCGATCCGAAAATGACCGCCGGTTTCCTCGGAAGTTTGCGTATCTGCTGATCGACGATGAAACCGTCCTCGATGTATTCCACATCTGTTATAGAAACATCGGGTCCGAGTTCACGGAACTCTTTGAGTATGGCATCGCGGAATTCTTCGGGCGGATTCTCAGTAAGTATCACTTTCACAGGCACCAGTCCGAGTTGGTTCGCAACGAATTTCGTCACGGACAAAGCATAGGCACTGTCCGTGACCACGGCGACCGCGGACGGAATACCCAGATAGTATTCGGAATAGAAGTCTGAGAAGTTGTCCATGTAGTTGTAATACTCCCTTTCCTCGGCTTCGATGAATCTTTCCACCCTTGCTCTGTCGAGACCTGCATATTCCGCCACTTCGCGCAGGAACTTGGTCGTTTCGATGGAGCCGATAGGTATCGCCGGTACGTGGAGGAACGGCTGTCCGTACTTCTTCTCCAGGTGTTCGGCGACCGATACTCCGAGCCATGTATGGAGAACGAGATTGAACTGTGCTTTGGGGATGGTCTTCCATTCCTCTACGCCTCTGGACCCGTAACCGAACAGGATGTTCACTTTCAGTCCAATTCCTTCCAGGATCCTTTTTATTTCGGTTAGATCACCTCTCCAGAACGGATTCTGGTATGGCAGTTCTGTCCATACGTTCACAAGTCTGGGTTCTTTTTCGCCGTCATAGTCTCCTATGAACTGATCGATGATCGCTCTGACTACATTCTGGTGTCCGATGAAGTTGCTCCCGGAGAATCCTCCGGTCTCGGCGTAGACTATGGGGACGTTCCTTCTTTGGAACTCGCCAACGACGGATTGTACATCATCGCCGACGATATCGGAGATGCATCCCGTTGTCACTACGAAAAGATCGGCATCCATCACTTTGAGCGATGCCTGTATCAGCTGTCTGAGTTTCTCGTTCCCGCCGAATACCACTTCCCTTTCACTGGTGTTCACACAAGGAGGTGCCGCACCTCCGGCATATCCTCCGCCCTGGTGTCCGTTAATGTATGCGAGACCGGTGTACTGTTTGTCGTTGCAGCCGGGCCCGCAGTGTGCTATCGGTATCACTCTGGGTATTGCGATCGCGGAATACATGGACCCGATGGAACAGGCGTATCTCGGCCTTGTGACGCAATCGGATTTCGCGGTCGGGTGTTTGGTCATTCGATACCCTCCCGTATGGCGATATGTCTGCGTGAATCGCTCGGCGGGGTCCATTCGACGTTCTCCCAGATCAACTCCGGATGTTTCGAAAGTATGTTCGGATCATCCTGCGCGACCCACCAGTCGGAGTACGGAAGCCTTACGTGTTTTGCAAGGTCCTTGTAGAATCTCTGGCGGTTCAGTACGGCGAGGATGATGTATCCTATGTTGATCACACCCTGATATCCTATGGACTGGTGTTCGTCACCGAGCGGTATCGCAGGTATCCCGAGGCGGGCGGCCACCGGTGCGAGACCGGAGTGTCTTATGGTGATGAAATCCGGTTTCAGTCTTTTGAGAGTGGTGTAGAACTGGTAAGGCTGTCTTATGCTCACGGCGAATTCGGGAATGTCGCCGTAGGTATCGATGAGTTTCGCGAGAGTGTCCTGTTCGGGTTTCTCGCTGTCGTATATCGGATCGTGATGGAAGACCTGGGAACCCTTCAGTTCTATTCCCAGTTCCCTGAGCACGCACATCATTCCGTGTGCGTATGCGGATCCCGTTGCAACATAACCCTGAAGTCCGCTGAGTTTCTGTCTCAGATCGGCAATGATCGGTGCTATCCTTTCATGTTCGCTCGCAATGAATTTCTCTGCGAGTTCCTCGCGGTGGGTTATCCTTGCGAGTTCTCTCAGCCATTCGTCCGTCCCGGCTACGCCGTAAGGCTGTGTAGCATTCACCTGCGGGACTCCGAAGTTCTGTTCCAATCCTTCTCCTATGTATGTTCCGAGGGTGTTGCAGAATGCTACGGTCGCGGCGGCTTCGGACATCTGTGCCAGATCGTCGACGCTTGCCATGTCCACTGCGTAATTCACCCTGAGATTGAGATTCTTGAGAAGAGGCGTGAATACATCGGAACCCCAGAGGCTGATCACGTTCACGAGATCCTCCTGTTTTTTCGAGGGATCGGGTTTTCTTACTATCTGTCGAAGGATACCGTGCTGCGATGCGTCGAATCCGGTGGACCAGTGTTTGGACCTGAATCCTTCACAGTGCATCGGAATGACGGGAATACCGAGTTTCTCCGTATATTCTGCAGAAACGCTGTCTATATCGTCACCGATGATGGCGGTTGCGCATGCTGTTCCTACGAATATAGCCTGAGGGTGATAACGATCCCAGACATCCTCAATGGTGAGTTTCAGTTTATCTATGCCGCCGAACACCATGTCCTCCTCACCGAGATTGGTGGAGGTGACGTTGATGCTCTCGACCTTATGTCCGCGCATAGCCAGTCCGTAACGGTAGATCATGTTGAGCGCCACCTGGAAGGAGGAACATCCCAGTGGCGAATGTTTGATCAGGACCGCATTCCTGATGTTTCCCGCCTGACATTCTGCCATGGCATCGGTACATCCGGAACTCTGGCTGAAAGGCCCGCTTTCTTCGCACAGACTACACTTAAGCCCGCGTCCGCAACCGCTTCCTCTGGAATATCCGGACAGTTCGGACAGCTCTTTTGCCGTTCCGTGCCAGCTGACGATTGTTCCGAGACGCTGTTCGCGGCTTTCGACCGCGGTCGTATCAAGATTGATCCTTGTCATTTAGACCTCAGACCTTTATGAGCGTCTCCAATGCCCCGTTCTGTTTCTCGAGCTCGAGAAGCTGGGTTCCCCATGATCTTGCCCAGTCCCTCAGCTGAGAGATCTCCAGCGGTGTGGGGACCTTGGACTCGGTGTGGGCTGCGATCTTCTTCGCAAGGCTTCTG
This sequence comes from Candidatus Methanoplasma sp., assembly GCA_031261625.1. The sequence goes on along the minus strand of JAISJG010000014.1, from coordinate 20,767 downwards.
TAAACATCTGCCTGCGCGGAATCGGGGGCCGCCTCGATGACGGTCTTTCCCTGAAGCTCGCTTTGGGTGACGGTCGTGGACCTGGGAACATATTCCAGCACCTGGGTGCTTGTTCTTTTCACGAAATCATCGACGATGTTCTTCGAATAAGGCTGGTTGATCGAGTTCGCGATGACACCGCCGAGCAGTGCTCCTCCGGATTTGGAGTAGCTGCTGATACCTTTGAACAGGTTGTTAGAAGCGTAGATCGACATGAAATCCGCAGATGATACGGTGAAGACGTGCTGTGCGATCCCTTCTCTGATAGGGACGGCAAAACCTCCGCAGACGACATCACCGAGGACGTCGTAAAGAACCACGTCAAGATCAAGTTCTTCATAGATATTCTGCTGTTTGAAAAATTGAACAGCAGTTATGATGCCTCTTCCGGCGCATCCGACTCCGGGTGCGGGTCCGCCTGCTTCGACGCAGTGGATTCCGTTGAATCCTTCGTAGATCACTTCGTGGGCATCCACTTTTGTTTTCTCTCTCAACGTGTCGAGAACCGTGGGGATATATGTTCCTCCCCTCAGGGTGTTCGTGGAATCGCTTTTCGGATCACAACCGAACTGCATCACGTTGTATCCTGCTTCGCTCAATGCGGCTGTGATGTTCGATGTGGTCGTTGATTTTCCGATCCCGCCTTTTCCGTAAATTGCTATCTGTTTGATTTTCTTTGCCATGGTCGCCTCAAGCATGAAAACGATCATCCAAATCATCATTTAGACGGATTAATCTCACGACCGTAAATCATGCATTCCCCTTGATTTCCTGATATTTATTCAGATATGCATTTATCTCCTTGAAGATTATTTAATGGGATTTGATAATTATATTCTCAATGTGAATATTATGGACAGATTATCGCTCGATCATAATATCACATAGATATGGAAATCGATGGCATATACAGTTCGTTATGGTGATAATTTGAGTGAATAATGTTTGAAAAATGGAAGTAAATCTCTTATCACTGCAGAATGGTTTACAAACCGAATAATACTGAAAATTAAATTAAGAATAATCATAGTTTTTTTGCAGTTTAAGATAAATATTCTTTAAAGAATGCAAAATAGATTCAGACATAATGTTAAGGTCCGAGGCAATCCAACGGGATCACACGGATTCCGTCTTCGCGGGTGTAACCGGTACGTCCCGATGCGGTGAGTATGGCAAGGAACGATGGTTCCGATGTTACTCTGGCTTATCACTATTTATCTTGTTTAGGGGGAGAAATGCAACTTATTTAGGGGGAGAAATGCAACTTGTTTAGGGGGAGAAATGCAACGAAAATGAATTGTTTTTTGAGCGATAATGAGAGAGGTCTCCATCATTTTTCAATTGAAGAGAATAGTGGGTCTATCCGGATTTGAACCGGAGTCAATGGCTCCCAAAGCCACAAGTATACCAAGCTAGCCCATAGACCCTTATCAGCCTTGATAATGCTGAAGATATTAAGGTTTACCCTTCATTCCTGCCGGAGTGCCCTTCTGGCGAATGCCATTCCCAGCGTTACCGCAATGACCGCGACCACAGCTATGATGATAAGATCCCCGTCCAATCCGATCTCAGGGACCGAAAGCGTCCCATTACCCATCCATGCAGGATCAAGAGATGTTCTTCTGACGGCATCCGCCGCATACGTCAGCGGGTTCAGATCCGCTACAATCCTCAGGATATCCGGGAATCTCTCTGTCGGGAACATCACACCGGACACGAACATCAGCGGCATATTGAGAAGTGTGTTCAGTGTCATGTACGTATCGAACGATTTGATGACCAGACCTAAAGCAACGAACACGGACGAGAATATGAGCGCGATACATACGACAGAGAACAGAAGTATCCCGATGCTGACAATAGATATGCCATGAAGTTCCAGTCCCAGCAATAATGCGACCGCCAGGACGATCACTGCCTGTATCACGGATTTAATGGTGGCCGCAAGGATCCTCGAAAGCGGTACAGCTCCTCTGGGGATCGGGGCCGCCCTGAGTTTCTCCAGGAATCCGAACCTTCTGTCCCAGACGATCGACATACCGCCGGTCATGGATGTCGTGAGTGCCGTGGCGATGACGATACCGATGGAAAGGAAATCGAAATATTCGGGGTACGATTCGAAACCCCTCATGACAACGAACGGCTGTATGGCGAATCCGAACAGTCCCAACCACACCAACGGCTGAACTATGGTGATGAGGATCTGCATCCTGTTCCTGTACCAGTGCTTCATCTCCCTCGATGTGAGGGATATGACCGCCCTGTAGTATGCGCCCATTACTTCTTCCTCCGTCTGCTCTGGGCGTTCTGTCTGATGGAATCCTCTCTGCTGGATTCGGCATTGTTATCGTGGAGGTTCTTTCCGGTGTACCGGAGGAAAACCTCGTTCATGCTCGGACGTTTGATGTCCGCGTGGACGATCTTCCATTTGCCGTTGGTCGCTTCGGACAGCACATCGCACATGGTGGCGTCCCCGTCCGTGGTCCTTATGGTGTATATGGTGCCGTTGTTCGTGACCTCTTGGACACCGGGTAAAGATGACAGGCGTTTGGTGACATCGACGGGATCATGGATATCCACATCCACTTTGTCCCCGCCGAGGGATGCTTTCAGTTCGTCCGGCGTTCCGATGATCTTTATTTTCCCCTCATCGACAATCGCGATCCTGTCGCAGAGGGAGTCGGCTTCCTCGAGATAGTGGGTGGTCAGGAAGACGGTCATGTTGTTGTCTTCCTTCAGTTTTTTGATGTAATCCCATATTATCTTACGGGTCTGGACGTCCAGGCCGAGCGTCGGTTCGTCAAGGAAAAGTATCTTGGGCCGGTGGATCAGTCCTTCGATGAGTTCCAATCTCTTCCTCATTCCTCCGGAGTACGTATCCACCAGACGGTCGGCGGCCTCATCCAGCTGAACCATCGAAAGAAGTTCCTTGCTGCGTTCTCTGGCAACAGATTTCGGAACGTTGTACAGATCGGCCTGAAGAAGAAGATTCTCCCTTCCCGACAGATCATCATCCGATGTGAGGTCCTGGGGCACAAGGCCGATCATCTTCCTGACGGCATCCGAGTTTTTAACGGAATCTTTTCCGTCGATCAGTATAGTACCTTCCGTGGGCGTGAGAAGTGTTGTGATCATCGAGATCGTGGTACTCTTCCCGGCACCGTTGGGGCCCAGGAATCCGAATACCTCGCCCTCATGAACATCGAAGCTGATATCGTTGACCGCGCGTACGCTCTTATTGTATTCTTTCGCAAGACCGCGGACCTCGATGATGCTGGCCAAATAAAGCCCCTCTGGCCCATAATGTACAATCTGGTTTTAATTTGTTTCTTGCTTCAGAGCGTCGATGAGGAGTCTGACGGCATTCCCGCGGTGGGAATATCCGTTCTTTTCTTCCGTGGATATCTCCGCGAAGGATCTTTCCCCGTCCATGCTGAATATAGGGTCGAAACCGAATCCGCCGTCACCCTGTTCTTTGTTGAGAATGGTTCCGACACACTCGCCGGTGACTATGATCGTTCTCCCGTTTATGTCACATCCGATGCAGCATCTGAATCTTGCCGATCTGTTCTCAGAATCAGAGAGGAGTTTCAGTATACCTTTGTTGCCGATCGTTTTCTGGGCATAAGCGGACCAGACGCCGGGAAATCCTTTGAGGCCATCAACGAAAATGCCGGAATCATCGATGATGAAATCCCCGATGCCTTTTTTCCTGATCTCATCCATTCCTTTGGAGACGACCTCTTCGAGATCCGATGTCTGAATTTCATCGTAAGGCAGGCGGTAATGTTCCATCTCTATTCCGAGACCGTCGAAAGCAAGCTGGTATTCCCTCACCTTTCCGGGATTCGATGTTATGACCTTGAGCTTCAGGTGTATCTCCCCCTGTTCTTGATCTCCTCGACCTTTTTCATTACGGTCTCGGAACGTTCTTTCCTTTTGATGTATGCGTCGATGAGCACTTTGTACTCATTCCCGAGGCCGGGATGCGCCGATGAGAATGCACGTTCCAGAAGTCTGATGTCCACTCCGATATCCTCGATCTCCGAGGCGGATCTCCCCATAGAGAAATCGATGAGGCACACTTTGCCGTCATCCGTCAGGATCATGTTGGATGTCGTTAGGTCGCCGTGGCATATCCCCGCATTATGGAGGTCCGCAACGGTCTTTCCGATAAGGTCGCACAGTTCCCTGTTGTTATTACCGGAATCGAGGACATCCTTGATTTTCACACCCTGCACTTTTTCCATTACGATGGAGCATTCCTCGATATCGACGTCGTACACCACGGGGGTCCTCACTCCCGCCCTGCGTGCGTCACGCATCAGGCGGACCTCGTTCCTCATCCTCGACGATCTTATCTTGGAATCGAGTTCCGGGTGTCTGTATCTCTTGGGGGATCTCACCTTCGCTACGGCTTTGCGCCCTAAGTATTCGGAATCGAACACATCGGCCTCCGCACCGCTCGCTATGGGGTCCCCGTACGACTGCATGCCCCTTCATTGCCGACGATATGTAAATAATTAATACCCCGGACGCGTATTTTCATTTCATGAGATATACTATTACAGGAGATAATCTCCAATTCGTTAACGTACAGCTGGAGCCGAACGAGGATTTCCAATCCGTCGCTGGAGGGATGGTATACATGACCGGTAACATGACCATGGAGGCCAAACTCCAGGGCGGGCTGCTGAAAGGCATAGGCCGTTCCCTGTCCGGAGCGTCCATGTTCCTTGTACAGTACAAATCCAACGGAGGTACCGGGATAGTGGGCCTCGGAGGTTCCGCACCCGGGAAGATAGTGGACCTGGATATCGCGAGGGGAAGCTGGATCGTACAGAAGACAGGATTCCTGGCATCGCAGGGGTCTGTCGCATTGGATATGGCATTCCAGAAGAAATTGGGAAGCATATTCTTCGGCGGAGAGGGATTCATCCTACAGAGACTGAGCGGTAGCGGGATAGCTTTCGTAGCCGCATGCGGTGATTTCAACATCGTGGAACTGAAGGAGGGAGAGCAATACAAGGTATCCACCGCCAACGCCGTTGCATGGCAGGAGACCGTCAAATACGACATAGCGGCAGCAGGCGGGATAAAGACCGCGCTGTTCGGCGGAGAGGGACTGTTCGTCACCACTCTCACCGGCCCCGGAAAGATAATAATCCAGTCGATGACGCTTGCGGAGTTGGCCGGAGCGTTGATCCCGTACCTTCCCAGCAACAGGTGATAACATGTCGGAAATCCAAAAGAAAAGCACATTAGGCTCGGCACTCGGAATACTGGCGTTGGCGATAGTGATCGTGGCGATAATAGTCGCGGTCGCCCTCAACTCATGGATATGGGAGGATCTGTTGTATCTTGCGGTCGTGATAATAGTCATAATCGTTCTCATCGTTGTGATAATAGCCATTGCCGCAGCAGTGCTGGCACTTCCGTATTATGCCGCAAAAGGAGAACAGTACCAGACCGATGCATCATACGACCTGGACGATGTGGAATCGGTCAAGGAAACAGACTCCAGGGAGAAGGAGAAATGACTTCGGTCGGGATATTCGTAGGCAGTCTCAGAAAGGGTTCCTATTCGAGGAAGATAGCCGAGAACGTCGCTAAGATCCTGGAGAAGAGCATGAACGTGAAGTTTATCGATATAAGTAAACTCGAGCTCTACAATCAGGATTTCGATGATGACGGTGTCCCGCCGGGATCGTGGTCCGATTACCGGAGGGAATTGAAAGGCTTCGATGCCTTCCTGTTCGTCACTCCGGAATACAACCGTTCGATACCGGGCGTACTGAAGAATGCGATAGATGTTGCATCCAAGCCTGCGGGGCAGAGCGGTCTGGCCGGGAAACCGGCAGGGATCATCAGCGTCTCGCCGGGAAGGATCGGGGCTTTCGGAGCGAACCATCATCTCAGACAGGCCGTAGTCTTCCTTGACGTGCATGTGATGCAGCAGCCGGAAGCGTATATCGGAGAGGTCGCATCGGCCTTCAATGAAGAAGGTGAGATCAGTGACGAAAGGACCAGGGAGAACGTTCAGAACTTCGCGGATGCGTTCCTGAAATGGGTCGCGGTCTTCCATAAGACCTGATGCCGGCAGTCATCTGATTCCTACAGAGCCAGACTGAAAAACCATTTTCATTTTTCATTATATTTCCAATACTTCTGCATTGATGTATTCTTCGGATTCTGTTCAGAACGCAGGCCCGTTCCATTCCGGTTCGGTCTCGTCGAAGAATGCGGATACGAACAGCGGATAGTGTTCGATCCCGTTCTCTCCGACACTGATATTCGAATCCTCGAACATTACTCTACGACCGATTTTGAACACGGCCGATACTTTCTCTATCGATGGTGCGACCCTGTCCTTTCCGGATTTGACCTCTGCCGCAACAATCCCGTCGCCTGTCTCCAGGATAAAATCCAATTCCATTCTGTTGATTCCCTTTCTTTTTTCGTAATAATAGATCCTATATCCACACTTCATCAGACATTCGGCCGTCACATTCTCGACGATGGCCCCTATGTTGTATGATGTGTTGTTTTCGAAGATCGCTTTTATCGAATTCCCGCCGTACATATGCATAAGCATGCCGGTGTCGGAAAGGTATACCTTGAAACAATCTCTCTTCACATTGGATGTCAACGGTAATGCAGGTTGCTCCAATCCGTAACAGAAATTCCCATATCCGGCATTTTTGATCCAGAGGAGATTCTCCATATATTTGTCAGACGACATCCTGGATCCTTCACCGCGTATTCTGGAATACATGAATTTCTTATTCGTCATGGACAGTTGACCGGGTACGGAATCGAAACATTCCTCTGTTTTGATCTTATCAATGCCCGAATTATATCTGTTAATATCCCTTCTGCAGGATGCGATTATGTTTTCCAGGATGATCCCTGCTCTTTTGTAATTGCCATCGCCCACAAATGCCTGTACAGCCTCCGGCATTCCTCCAACGATCATAAAATCCCTGAACAGGGATGCGAATCTGTCATAGACGACGTGGTCGATCTGTTTTTTACCTTTGATATCGGAACGGACTTCGGCGATCGTCTCCTTAGGTATTTTCTTAGCCCAAAGGAATTCCTCAAAATCCATTGAATGCATTGTGAGACGTTCTTCATACCCCATCGGAATAAGCGGTTCCGTTCCTTTACCTTTATTCAGGTTCGGAATGTTGACCCCCATCAGGGAGCCCGATGCGATAATGTCATATTTTCCGCTGATTGTGAATGATTTCAGCGAACTGTATGCTTCGGGACATTCCTGTATCTCATCGAAGAATATCAGTGTCCTGCCGGGAACGAATTCATCCGGGTCGCGATACAGCATCAGTCTTTTTATTATTTCTTCGGCAGAAAGATTACCTCCGAAAACAGATCTGGATTCGATATCATCACTCAGGTTGATCTCCACGAAGTGATCGTATTCGTTCTTTCCGAACTCTCTTATTATGTAGGTCTTCCCAACCTGCCTCTGTCCGCTGATTACAAGACATTTATGACTGCGTCCTTTCCATTCCAAAAGATCGGAGTATATCTTCCGATTGAGCATGAGTGATATCAGTCATTGGAACTATTTGTAAATATCTACAATAAGTCCCGAGGAATTTGTGCAGAAAACTACAATAAGTCCCGAATAGCCGTCGCATAACAGCATTTCTGCAAAGCCCCAATACAGACAATTTATCAATCCCAACGCGATTGCGGTGTCGTGAAACGGATACCTACCGGCTGCAAAGCGTTCGATGACCTCCTGGGCGGAGGCATAGAGAAAGGCAGCGTCACGCTTCTTTACGGAGAGGCCGGTACGGGGAAGTCCAACATCTGTCTACAGACAGCCTACAATCTTATCAAAGAAGGGAAGAGGGTGGCATTCATCGATGCGGAGGGACTTTCCTCCGACAGGGTATTGCAGGTGTTCGGCGACGATAAATCGTTAAACAATCTTCTTGTTTTCCAGGTCCACAGTTTCGAGGAACAGTCGGCGCAGATCGATAAGGTCGTCAATCTGGCCGAGAAGGATGTTATCGAAATGGTGATCGTCGATTCCATGACCATGTATTACCGTCTGAATCACGATGATGCAAGGTCCAGGACGGATTTCATAAGACAGGTCGAGGTCTTATTGGGAATGGCCAGGAAGAAGGATGTCGCCGTACTTATCACGTCACAGGTCTATGCGAATCTGAACACAGGCGGCATAGAATTCCTCGGCGGTCACCCTATGTCCCACAATTCCAAAACGATAATAAGATTGGATAAAAAAGGGAACGGTGTCAGGACCGCTGTGATCATGAAGCACCGCAGTCTTCCCGAGGGCCGCTACGCGAATTACCGCATAACGGCCACAGGGATAGGAGAGGTCTGATCAGACATCTCTGTTTATGGCGTATTCGGCAAGAGCGATAAGGAAGTCCTTGTCCTCGCTCGGCCCTATCGCGCTGAGTTTGGAGATCGCTTCCTTTACTTTGTCTTCTGCGAGTTTTCTCCCGTAGGCTATGCTTCCGGCTTCCTCGAGTATCTGTCTCGCGCGGAGGACTTCCTCCTCGGTCGCAGCTATCTTTCCGAGTATGCTCTTGAACTCTTCGAGGACCTTCGGGTCCTTGATGTTCTTGACGGCATGCGTGACCATGACGGTGCATTTTCCCTTGCGTATATCGTTACCGACCGATTTCCCGGTCTTGGAGGGATCGCCGGCGATACCCAAATAGTCGTCGTATATCTGGAATCCGAGCCCCAGTGCCATGGCGTAATCGTGGAGTGCGATCACCTTCGGATAATCAGCACCGCCTGCCAATGCCCCTCCCGCCGCCGCAGCTGCGAAAAGTACACTGGTCTTGAGTCTTATGGTCTCGATGTACTCCGCTTCGGAGACGATCTTACCTTCGTTGTTGATATCCATCTCCTGTCCGCGGGCAAGGTCCCAGACAGCTCTTGTGACGTATCTGAGAGCATCGCGCATGTTCTTGTCGGGGATGTCGAGGTCCCCGATGATCTGGAACGCCCTTGCGAAAAGTGCATCCCCAGCGAGGATCGCGGTAGGGACGTCGTATGCGACATGGATGGTGGTCATTCCGCGTCTCTTCTCGTCCCCGTCCATGAAATCGTCATGTACCAGAGTGAAATTGTGGATGTATTCGATGGCAACGGCGAGCGGTATGGCCTTGCTCTTGTCCCCGCCGACAGCACCTGCCGCCGCCAGGACCATGGCCGGACGCATGCGCTTTCCTCCGGCGTAAGGGTACTGTCTTGTAGCGGCTATGAGGTTGGCCGGCTCTTCGTCCTGTATGTACTGCCTAATGGGCCCGTCCAACTCTTTCGATGTCTTTGCAAGATATTCTTTTGCGTCTATTGTCACTGTAATCCCTCTAACCATTGTTTAGTTTCGCCGAGAACAACATATCTGGCTCTTGAAAGCTGATCGATGTTTCCCGAGCCTGTCAGCAGCATCGCCGCTTTGAGCTCCTCTCTGATGAGTGTGAGTTTTTCTTTTACCGCATCCGCGGATTCCGTCGCCTCTCTCAGTACCGCTTTTGCGATACCTGCGCTCGAAGCGCCCATTGCGACGGATGCCGCTACGTGTATTCCGTCCAATATCCCGCCGGATGCGATCACGGGTATGCTGTTCCCCGCTTCGAGAAGCGATACCGGGGACGGTATGCCCCAATCGAGGAACGACTCTCCCATATTGGTTCTTATGCTATCGCCGGCCGCCATCGCCCTGTATAGCTCGACAGCGGAGAAGCTGGTGCCTCCCATGCCTGCGATGTCTATTCCCAGTATACCGATGCCTCTGAGTTTTTCAGCCACGGCTTTGGATATCCCCGCACCCGTCTCTTTGACGATGGTGGGGTATTCCCTTGCGATATCCCTGATGGCATCGAAGCAGCCTTTGCCGTTGAGGTCCCCTTCCGGCTGAACGACCTCCTGGAGGAAGTTCAGGTGCACGGCGAGGACATCCGCATCGATGAGATCGATCGCTTTGCCGATATCGTCTTTAGTGAAAGGGTTCTTGTCGCGTTGCTGTACCAGTTGCGGTGCTCCGACGTTACCTATCACCAGAGGAACGTCATAATCCTTGATTATCGAGTAGCTGTCGGGGTCCACGCCGGCTATGCCTGCGCGCTCGCTTCCGACACCCATTCCGATACCTAATTCCGCGCATGCTTCGGCTATGTTGCCATTGATCTTCTTCGCACCGGGGAATCCTCCGGTGATCGCTGTGACGATAAGAGGGAAGTCGAGTTTCTTTCCGAAGAGGACGGTGCTTGTATCTATTTCGTCCCCGTTGAGTTCGGGAAGGGCGTTGTGTATGAATCTAATGTCATCCCAGTAACAGTATCCGGGTGCTATCCTCTCGTTGAGACAGATGTTTATGTGATCCGCCTTTCTTTCCCGTATCGGTGTCATTCCAATCCTCCCTTTGCTACGGTGGAGGTAACGGTTTCCCCATTTAATAATGAATACAGCCTTCCCGGGACGGTTCCGTTCACAAGTATGCATTCCCTGTCCGTTGTGCTTATTCTGAGCATGGATTCCATCTTTCCGCGGACCCCGCCTGTCACATCGTCGACGGAGATCCTGCTGTCTATTTTTCTCATAGCATCGACGGTAACCTCGGCGATGAACTTTGCTTTTTTATCCGTTTTCGGGTCTTTGTCATAAAGGCCGTCGATATCAGATACGAAGATGACTTTTTCCGGTTTGTAAATATCGCAGAGGATCTCCATTATCTGATCTCCGGAGCATATCCCGAATCCTTTCGTGCGGTCGAATACCACATCTCCGAAGAGCACGGGCATGATCCCGAGGCGGGATGCCGAAAGAAGCACTTCCGGGTTATCCACAATGAGTTTCCCGTTATCCATGATGAAACAGGATCCCGGGGGAACGGACAGTGCGGGGATGTTATTGGAAAGCAGTTCTGCGATGACCATCGAGTTGAGATTCCTTACGTCGTATTGCACTTTTGTCGCAGCGAACGTCTGCTTCGGATCGCCGGTGGAACCGTTCTGAAGGGAGAATTCCTTTGCGATAACATGTCCGAAGGATCCGGCGCCGTGGACTATAATTACGTCTTGGCCGGATTTTTTGATCTCGCCGCAGAGACGGGACACTGTTTCCTTGTTGAATGTCCCGTACTGGGTCTTGTCGGTAATCACGCTACCGCCCAGTTTTATCAGTATCATCGGAGAATCATGGCGGAAGTCGGTTTTAATGGTTGCCATCAAAGCGCTGCCCAAACAAATAGAAGTGGAAAAGTGGTTGACAGCGTGCCTGAGTTCCCGTGAACTTGCGTATCACAGTACATGACAGGTACGTGAGCAGACTTTACTGCCGGGTTCGAGATGGGACCGGGTGTTTCCCTGCTGCTGTGGCCGTCAGACCAATTCCTGCCATACCTACAAAGTATATAATGATTTCTGATGACCTTCTGGCATGCCTAATTTCCATCAGAGTTGTTCCCTAATCAGTGCAGTAATAGCAGAGCGCGGGACCTTCCCTTCAATATAGTCACGAAACAGTTCAACAAAGTCCCGCGTAGGGACAAATCCCCCGAACATATTGGAACCGATATCACTTGCTACATCTTCAAGCGTTTTCAGATCACGGAATCGAACGCCCATTATCGTTAGAGCGTCCTTGTCTGCATCGATCGGTGAATATGTCATGTGTCAAGGCAATCAGTGAGGGCGATATTCACTGGAATGTGGTCTGATCGCTGTCAAGAACCTCGTTCCAGAGAGCGATGGTCTCCAGTGCTTCTTCCTCGTCCATGATCTCTATCGCGAATCCTGCGTGGACGACCGCCCAGTCGCCTACTTTCGCCTCTACCATGGCAACGTTCGCTTTACGGATGACACCACCGAAATCGACATCGCCGACGTCTCCTTCGATCTTAACTATCTTTCCGGGTATTGCAAGACACATGGTATCACCTCGTCATTATGCTGAGGATCGCTTCCGCAGGCTGTCCTTTGGCTTCTTCGAGCGCTTTCACGGCGGTCTCGCGGTCGCAACCGGTCTGTGATATCACAAGATCGATATCCTCTGCGGGGAACGATACCGTTGCGGATCCGGGGGAAGATACTGCACCGACCGCTCTGGTCTCCTCGTCTCCCGAGATCTGGTAGCTTTTGCTTCCCTGCATATCGACGCAGACGACATCCGCGTTGGTTATGACTATCTCGTTCGACCTGGTGCGGATGATCACTTCGACGACATCCTTGATGTCAGTCTGTTTGATACCCATCTTCTTCATTGCCTGTTGCATCTGACGTGGATTTACGCCGCGCATTCCTGCCATAATCCAACCTCATGACTTCCCTCTTAATTAATTATAGGGAAAGTACAACCTCTTCGATAAGTTTCGACAACACGGATTCCGCAGTGCTTGTATCGGGTACGCCGCCCTGTGCGAAATCGTTCTTTCCGCCTCCGCGGCCACCGAATCCGGTCAGCACTTTTCCCAGGATCGTTTTACAATCGACCTTCGGGTTTCCGGACGCCAGGATGACAGATAATGTATCTCCGGTGGAAAGCAGTACGGCAATTCCGCCCTTCCGGCGTATGGATTCGGAAGCATCCGCGAATACCGTACGGTCTGCTGCGGGGAATATCCCGGAGAAGATGTCGGTTCCTTTCACATTGTTAGGAACAAGGTCGCGGAGTCTGTCCTTCACGAGGGATCTTGCTGCGTTCTTTCCGACTTCCAGATCGTGTTTGGTGTTGGAGATCCATCTTACCAGGTCTTCGGGCTTGCTTCCCGCTTCGTCGGATGCCTGAAGGCTGACCAACGCCAGTTTCACGGCGGAATCCACGGCTTTGCTTCCGACCTTGAAATGGATCGCGACTCCGTCCTTTCCCGCCGATACCTTGCGGTCCACGAGTATCGCTTCCAGTTCGGATGTCTCCATCACATGGACCCCGCTGCATGCGGAAAGGTCGATATCCCCGATGGAAACGACGGAAATCTCCTCGTCCTCGGAGATGCGGTCTAATTTAATTCTAACTTTCTCGAGTTCGGGATCGTTACGGCTCATGATGCTTTTCGTGACGGTGAGATTGTCCCTAATGGCCTGATTGGCGAATTCCAATGCTTTTCCGATCGCATCCCATCCCGGATCATGGTCGACGATGACGGAATTATCATCCTCGGCGATTGAAATTTTTGTTATTGTGAGTTCGGGATCCTGTCTTTTCAGGGCACAGAAGAGAAGATGTTCTCCTGTATGGCCCTTCATCAGTTCGTAACGTCTGTCCCAATCGACGCTGCACCAGACACGCTCTCCCTTTTTCAGATCGTTCCCGGGGACTTTGTGGATAATATTGTCACCTTTGTAGAAAACTTCGGTCACTTGGGTTCCGCGTATCGTGCCCGTATCGCACACCTGCCCCCCGCCTCCGGGATAGAATGCGGTAATATCGAGTTCAACCAGATCGTTGTTCGAAGAGATGACCTCCGCTTCGAATTCGAAGGCGTAACCGTCCCTTCTGAAGATCTCATCCGTCATATGGGTTACATGCAAATCATAATGTAATAAATATGCGATGCGATGTCTCATAGTAAGGAGTTGTAACTATGGCAGGTGTAGAAGACTATGATGAATTGGATAGGCGCATTATAGAATTATTGTGCACTTCCAGTCAGGGTTCCTACAGGCAGATCGCCAAACAGCTCGGTGTGCACCCTACGACTTTGATCCAGAGAGTGAAGGCGATCGAAGGGAAAGGCGTAATCAAAGGATACCGCGCCAAAGTGGATTACATGAACCTCGGTTTCGAGTACATGGGCATAGTGCACATCTACGCCGAGAATGTCAAAGAGGTCCAGAAAGAGCTTCTCAAGATACCGCAGGTCATATCGGTGTTCGATGTGACCGGTGATGCGGACTCCATCGTCTGGATATCGTGCCTCGACAGGGATGATTTCTCCGAGACAGTGAAAGTGATCAATGCCATCAAAGGCGTCAGGAAGACCAATACTTCCGTTGTTCTCAATGTCGTGAAAGACCCTAACGACTACATTCCCAATATATTGGGATGAAACACGGCAAATATGTTTTATATGGCCCTGTTCTTAGCGGACACATTCTAACCCAAAGGGGTATTGTGATGAGAAGGACCAACACTTGCGGAGACCTGAGGCCGGCGGATATAGGAAAAGAAGTATGTCTGCAGGGCTGGGTAAGATTCTCGAGGGACCACGGCGGAGTCGAATTCATCGACCTTGCCGACAGGTACGGAATAACCCAGATCGTTTTCGATCCGGAAGACCTGCCCGAAGGGATCGATGCCAATAGCATCGCGGATGTCATAAAAACATTCACACGTGAGTCTGCGGTCTCCATCAACGGAACCGTAAGGAAAAGGGTCGAAGGCACGGATGATGCCAGGAACCCCACCGGAGAGATAGAAGTGCTCATCACGAAAGCGGAACTTCTCAACAAGTCCGCCGCACCTCCGTTCGAACTCGGAGACCAGAAGGAAGGCGTTCTTCCCAACGAAGACACCAGGATGAGGTACAGATATCTCGATCTCAGAAGGACCGAGATGATCCAGGCCATAGAGTTCAGAAGCAGATTCACAAACCTCGCAAGGCAATATCTCGAGAAGAACGGATTCCTTGATGTTGAAACACCGATACTCGCAAGGTCCACACCGGAAGGTGCCAGGGATTACATCGTACCGTCAAGGATACACCCCGGAACATTCTACGCACTTCCGCAGTCCCCTCAGTTGTTCAAGCAGATGCTCATGGTAGGAGGGATCGACCGTTACTATCAGGTCGCAAGATGTTTCCGCGATGAGGATTCGAGAAAGGACCGTCAGCCCGAGTTCACACAGCTGGATATCGAGATGTCGTTCGTCGATTCCAAAGACATACAGGATCTCATCGAGGGACTTGTGGCATACGTTTGGAAAGGTCTCTACGGAAAAGAGATCAAGACCCCGTTCATAAGGATCGGATACCGCGACGCCATGGAGAGGTTCGGATCCGACAAGCCGGATATGAGATACGGACTGGAGTTCGTCTCTCTCACGGATGTGGTGAAGGATGCTCCCTACGAGATATTCCAGAGGATCATCAAAGCCAACGGGATCGTCGCAGGTATCAGGATCGAAGCGGCACATGCGGCCAAGATCGGAAGGAACGAAGTGGACCGTTACATCGCATACGCAAAGAGGGATGCCGGACTCGGCGGACTCACATGGATGAGATGCGAGAACGGTATTCTTGAAAGTAACATCACCAAATATTTCACGCCCGAAATACTGAGTAAAATAAAATCCACGCTCAAAGCGGAAGATGGGGATTTAGTATTCCTTATCGCCGGACCGTGGAAAGCAACTTACGAAGGAGGAGGAACGCTCAGAAAGAAGATCGCAGAGGATCTCGATCTCGTTCCGAAGGACGAGTTCCAGTTCTCCTGGTTGGTCGACTGTCCAATGTTCGAGGTCGATCCCGTTTCGGGAAAACATGATGCGTTCCACCACCCGTTCGTTCTTCCAGAGCACGATCTGGATGCAAAATACGTCGGAGGGGCGTGTTTCGACCTCTGTCTCAACGGCAACGAGCTCGGATCCGGTTCCGAAAGGATAAACAAACCCGAGGTTCAGAGAGCCGTTTTTAAGAAATTGGGAATGTCCGACGAGAAGATCGAGAAGGATTTCGGATTCTTCGTCGAGGCGCTCGGTTTCGGTGCACCTCCCCACGGTGGTATCGCACTCGGAATAGACAGGTTCACAACGATCCTGCTCGGAAGAGAATCCATACGTGACGTGATCGCATTCCCGAAGAACAAGAAAGCGGTGTCGCTGCTCGACGGTTCCCCGGAGAAGGTAGAGGATTCCAAGCTCGAAGAGTTGCAGATACTCACACTCGCGGTAGAGGATTTCAATTTCGACGAGACCGAGGATAATACCAAATCGGAATGAGATTTAGGAATACCTAAATCTTATATACTCGGTGCGCGTTATAGATATTGTGACATTAGGTCCGGGGCAGCGGGCCTGGAAAATCGCCTCCGTAGATTCTCCAAATCACCACACGCCGGAAGGGAGCCAACAACCTTCCGGCGAAATCTGCCATTTTTACAATCTTGAAGAAACGATCCTCTTCGTCGCTTCTACGATGTCGGCGGACGAATAAGCTCCGCCGGTCTGTTTCATCACATGGCCGATGATACGGTTGGAAGCTTTCTCGTTCTTCCTGATCTCGTCGATGATCCCGGGGTTCTCTTCGATATAGCCGGAGATAAGAACGTCAAGGTCCGCAGACGCGTTCTTTGCGGATTCAACGTCCGTTCCGGTCATGTATGACTTTAACTGAAGATTGCATTCAACGTCATTTATGGTCCCGTCGAAATACTTCTTCACGATATCTGCAATGCCTGTTTTATCAACGGAACGTGATTCGAATATTTTCCAGCTGGCACTTATGGTACCGACGGTCCACGATAGTGCCGTCTGTACGTCCGTAACTTTGGCAAGTTCCTCGAAAACAGCTGCAAGTTCCACCGACGTGGAGACTATCTGTTTCGCCGCCTTCGGATCTATCCCGTACTCCTTGGAAAGGCGTAACGTGAGGTTAAGCGGACTCTCTTTGATCCTGACGGTCTCGGCAAGCTTTTTGATATAGAATATGCCGAGGTCCGGTTCGTCGATGAATCCGTAATCCGCTTCGAATTCTTTCTTTCTTACGGAGATCGTGACCCCGCGTTCCTCGTCGAAACGTCTTGTTTCACGGTCGATCTTACCACCGGCCTTGAGGATCTTCGTTTGTCTTATGACCTCGAACATCAACGCTTTTTCCACGTTTTTTAGACCGGTGACGTTCTTGACCTCGCATCTTTCCACTCCGACCGAGATGTTACAGTCGCAGCGGATGCTCCTTTCCCCGTCCCCGGGGAGGTCGAGCGTGTGTCTGATATCCGATATCAGTTGGCCGAGGAACTCTCTTGCTTCAGCGGGAGTAGCAATGTCAGGCTCGGTGACGATCTCTGCGAGCGGGATCCCGGAGCGGTTATAATCCACGAGCGAGGAGAGATCCCCCACTCTTTTCGTCTTTCCAGGATCTTCTTCAAGCTGAATGCGGGTTATACGTATGGGTTTCTTTCCGTTCAGATAGTACACGCCTTCGTATCCGACGGGGTTGTCGTACTGTGTGATCTGAACGCTTTTGCTCATGTCAGGATAGAAATACGTCTTCCTGGAGAACCAGGTGGTGTCTGCGATTTTGCAGTTGAGCATCTTCGCCAGCATTATACCGTATTCCAGGGCCTTCTTGTTCATTACGGGTCTGGACCCAGGCATGCCGAGACATGTGGGGCACACATGGGTGTTCGGAGCGTCCGCATCCGTCGTGGGACAGGAACAGAACATCTTCGACAGGGTGGGAAGCTGAACGTGGATCTCCAATCCTATCTTCATGCTTTCACCTCTGCTTTTCTTATTTTGAAGGTCTTGTCCCAGTCGTTTGCGAACGAAAGCAGAAGATCCTCGTTCCAGTGGTCGGTGACCAGCTGCATTCCGATGGGCATCCCCCTTCCGTCGTATCCGCACGGGACCGATAGGTGAGGAGTTCCGGCAAGGTTCGCCGGGACAGTGAGATAATCCGCAGAATAGGAATCGACAGGGCTCATTTTCGAGATCTCGTCGAATCTCGGTGAAACGAACGGCATGGTCGGCGTCAGAACGGCGTCATGCTCTTTGAAAACGGCTTTGTACGATTCGATCACATGAAGTCTTACCCTCAGTGCTTTGGCGTAGTACCTGTCCCTGAATCCAGCCATTCTTGTATATGTTCCGAGGAGGATCCTTCTTTTCGCTTCGTCTCCGAAGTACTGGGTCCTGAAGGAAGTGAAATAATCATCGAATTTCAATGACAAGTCTCCTTCCTGCTGACCGTATCTCATTCCGACGTATCTTGCAAGGTTCGTGGATGCCTCGGACGTTGCCAGGATGTAATACGCAGGCATGGCGTATTTCAGGAACGGCATATCCTTGTAAACGACATCGATCCCGGAGCTTTTCAGTGTCTCGACGGAATCGTCGAACGCTTTGAGGACGTCTTTGCTCACTCCCCCGACAGCTTCTTTCGGAATCGCTACGGATCCAATCCTCTTTCCTTCGAGTTTAAGGTCAGGCTGTACGCAGGACGTCGGGTCTTTCGGATCCTTTCCCGAGATGACCGGAAGATATTTTGAAAGGTCGGACGCTTTCGACGAAAGAAGTCCTATTTTGTCAAGTGAGTTCCCGTAATCGATAAGTCCGTATCTGGAGACACGGCCGTATGTAGGGGTGATCCCGTAGACACCGCAGAAGCTGGCGGGACAGCATATGGAGCCTCCGGTGGAGACTCCCAGAGAAACATGATCTTCCAGAACGGCGGCGGCACATGCCGACCCTCCGGACGAACCTCCGCAGGATCTCTCCAGGTCGAAAGGGTTCTTGGGGACGCCGAATGCCGAGTTCGTTGAGAATGTACCGAATCCGAACTCGTCCATGTTCGTTTTTCCGATGAGTCTTCCTCCGATATCTTTCATTTTGGATATCGCGGTGGCATCGAATGCGGGGCGGTAGCCCTCCAGAATTCTGGATCCGCATTTTGTTTCCAGGCCTACGGATGTTAGGTTATCTTTAGCGGAGAATTGGAATTTTGCATCCGTGTTATCATTTTCGGGAGCAATGGCACTGAATATGGAATATATCGAGTTGAGTTTCTCCAGGGAGGTCATGAAAGTCTGGGCCCCCTTACGAAACCGTCGTAGGTCTTCATGTTCTCGAGAAGAACGAAAGGATCGATATCGATGTGCGGTTCGTCCTCTCTGGTGATGTCTGCTATTTCGATAGGGTCGACACCGTTGCCTTCGCCTTCGGGGGCTTCGTCGAGGACCTTGAAATAATCCAGGATATCGCCGAGGTCCTTGCTGTATCTGTCGAGCTCTTCTTCCGTGAGCGCTATGTGCGCCGCACGCGCAACCCTGCTGACCGCTTCTTTATCCATGGTAAGACAGGAAGCGATTGGATGTATCGGATATATTATTTATCCAAAGAAATCGGGTCAGAATAATCTTTACAGGCAATAATCGGCTGTCATCCGGTCCTGTGCATGTGTATTGTCCGACGATATACTGTTTTCGGCGATAATCAGACAAATCGTATAATTCTCCAATTGCAAGGGAGAAAAGGACTGTCAGATACCATACAGACTGTGATTAATATCCGCAAAAGTGATGTTAAAAAGTCCGCAAATGTTTAATTTTTTATTCCGCAAAAGTGATGTTAAAAAGTCCGCAAAAGTGATGTTACAAATACAATGGATGTAATATCGTACTATGAACCCAGCATCAGGGAACAAAGTTTCCAAAGCAAGGAAAACGGGCACGGAATACCGTCCGAGACTGGTGGACGGGCATATCGATAATATGCTCAGTACATTCGGAGGTGTGCTTATCACCGGACCAAAGTGGTGCGGCAAATCGTGGACCGGACTTCATCATTCCAATTCGGCGGTCTTCGTTGACCAGGAACCAGATAAGACGAAGGCTAAATTGGTTCCGAACGAGGTCCTGAGCGGAAAATACCCTCTTCTTGTGGACGAGTGGCAGTACGTACCGGAGCTTTGGGATACGGCCAGAAGGAAGATCGATGCAGAACGCATACGGGGGATGTTCATATTCACCGGATCCGCGGTACCTCCCGAGGCCTCTCATCTGCACACAGGAACAGGCAGATTCGTAACTGTGGAGATGAGGACATTATCTTCTTTCGAGGCCGGGGACAGCGACGGATCCATATCATTATCCGCGCTTTTCGACGGTAAGGCAATAAAAACATCTCTTTCGGAAATGGATTTCGTGAAGATAACAGAGATAATATGCAGAGGAGGATGGCCGGATGCGATATGGTCCGCAGGCGGTAACGGTGCCGCTCTGGCAAACGGATATCTCTCATCGATAGTCGGATCCGATGTTTCCCGTGCGGACGGAATAAAAAGGAACATATCTGCAGGGAGGGCGATCATGAGATCCCTGGCGCGGAACAGTGCAACGCAAGTGAAGGCTACAACGATAACCAGGGATGCTTCCAGGGAGGACGGGATAGATATCAGTGATTCGAATGTAAGAAGTTACGTCGAAGCACTGAAGATGATATTCGTGGTATGTGAGCAGGAGGCATGGAAACCTTCTCTGCGTTCCAAAGCACGGATGCGCACTTCTCCGAAAATACATCTGACGGATCCGTCCCTGGCCGCGGCGGCTCTGAAAGCATCGCCAGGATTGTTGAGGGACGACCCATGCACCACCGGGCGGATATTCGAATCGTTATGTTACAGGGACCTTTGTGTATATGCTCAGAACATCGGAGGCGAGGTGTATTTCTATCGTGATGAGAGCGGATTGGAGGTCGATGAGATCATTGTGCTGGATGACGGCAGATGGGGCGCCATTGAAGCAAAACTCGGTGATTTCGAATTCGATGTTGCGGCAAAGAATCTGCTTAAATTCAGAGATAAGATGGCCGAAGATGCGCGCAAACCTTCGTTTCTTGCGGTTCTGTCCGCAGGAGGAGGGGTGGCATACACGAGAGATGACGGAGTGATAATTGTTCCCATAGACAAATTGGGGCCGTGATGCTTATGTATGAACGAATGCGGTTTCAGGTATGTAGGACATCTCTGATGTAACCTATCTGTTTTTGATTGAAT
>JAISJG010000006.1 GCA_031261625.1 Candidatus Methanoplasma sp. | reverse complement strand
ATAGGCATGGCATACGATACGGATATCTCTTTTCCGTTATGAACGAAGGTTCCTTTGCTGCTTCCTTCTTTGAGGTGAAGCCTCGGAGGAATATCTTCCAGCAGATGCTTACCCAGTGTAATGAAAAGCGGAAGTGCGATAACGTGATCGACGCCGTCCTCCAGCATCTTCTTCAATGTTTCATCTATCTCAGGGGTGTTGATCTCGTTGAATCCGATGTACACATTCCTGTGTCCGAGTTTTCTGAGACCGTCGGCATGGAATTCCATTGCTTCTTTGTTGTACGGAAGTTTGGAGCCGTGACCGATGATCATGATGCCCACGTTTTTCTTGCCGTCATCGAGATCCTTTACTTTTTCATCAAGCAGACGGGTCAGAAGCGGGTCCAGCCCGAATGGTGTTTCGAAATGTATCTTGATATTCTTCCCGTTGATCTCGGCGGTCGCTTCCGGGACGTTTCCGGGAATCCCCAATTTCTCGGGGATGTCACGGGTCATATGCAGCCCGGACGCAATGAAGAACGGCAGGCAGACGACCTCATCTATCCCATCGAACGCCAGCGTTTCCATCGTATCGGATATAGAAGGTAAAGAGGCTTCGTTGTATCCGACATATATGTTTTCGAAACCTTTATTTTTCAGGGACTCTGCATGTGTTTCTATGATGCTCTTGTTGAAGGACAACGTGGATCCGTGGCCCATTATCATTATTCCTCTTTTTCCCATTGTAATCACTCCTTGAAAAATTCCTGGATAGCGTTCAGAAGGTCTTCGAACGTGGTGCGTGCGGGTACGATAGCAACATCAACATCCAGATCCATAAGTTCATCGGCGGTCGGTCTGCCGATGGCGGCGACATATCTCTCGGCAAGAAAATCATCATTACCCAGGTAATCCGAAGCGATATCGAAAAAGGATCTCGCCGACAGAGGACTTGTGAAAGCAATCACATCCGGATCGGATTCCAGTATCGTTTCGATCTCCGGTGTGATCCCGCACGACCTCAGGCGGTATGAGATGATCTCATCTACGGTTGCTCCGTACCCCTCGAGCCTTTCTCTCAGGACATTGGAACCTTTATCGGAACGTATGATGAATACATCGCGTCCGTCCACAACATCTTCAAGCAAATCGGCAATGCCGTCCGAATTGAATTCATTCGGCTCGTAAGGGTCGATGTGCATCTCCCCGAGATATTTGGTCGTGCCCGTGCCTATTGAAACGACTCTGCATCTGTTCAGTAGTTTTGCGGCATCGTCTCCGAAATAATTACGGAACTCCGTAACTGCCGTGCCGGATACGAAAATGACAAAGGGGACTTTCATTTTCTTTATTTTGGAACGGAACCTGTCGAATTCCTTAGGATCGCCGGGAGATGATTCGAGGGAAGGTGCCGCCAGGACCTGGAAGCCCATGCTTTCAGCAAGTTTAACCGATTCATCCAGTTTATTTGCGGGACGGGTGAAGGCTAGCAACGTCATGCGAGGTCACCCAGGAGGTCGCGTTCTTCGACCGAACTTCCGATGACTATAATTCCCGGAGCCTGCAAAGCTTTTTCTTTAATGGTCGATGACAGTTTAGATAAGATCGTAGTCTCCGTTCTCTGATCGGGACCGGCCCCACTTGTAATTATCGCTGCTGGAGTGTCACTTCCCATTCCGCCTTTTACGAGACCTTCGGTTATCTCTTCGGCATTGGACATCCCCATGAGGATTACGAGGGTTCCTTCGGTGGATGCGAGTTTCTCCCAATATCTGTCGTCGGCCCCTTCCCTGCGGTGGCCGGTGACTATTGTAACGTACGGCGCATGGTCCCTGTGTGTCACCGGGATCCCTGCAAGTTCCGGGACGGATATGGAAGACGATACTCCCGGGACTACATGAACTTCAATTCCCGAGTTCCTCAACGCTGCTGCTTCTTCGGCGCCTCTTCCGAAAAGGAACGGATCCCCGCCTTTCAGACGGACGATGTTCTTTCCGCTTTTCCCTAGATCCACAAGAAGTGTATTGATCTCAGTCTGGGTCATCTTGTGGTTGTTGCATCTTTTTCCCACATCGACGAGTTCTGCGGTCTTGCATTCATCGAGAAGATCGCCGTTGGCCAAAGCGTCATAGACGACGATGTCGGCCTTTCTGAGAAGGTTCAGACCGCGTACGGTTATCAGATCAGTGTACCCCGGGCCGGCTCCCACAAGGAACACGGGCATCAGGATCCCCCCTTCAGTCTGTTTACGATGTTATACAGGTCCTCTTCGTCGTACTTTGCGGATATGCGGACGTCCACGCATATCGGTTCTTCGGAATATTCGAATGATACGGCTCTCACGTGCAGTGTGCCTCCAAGTTTCTTTGCGTTGATGCCGATGGGGGACGTACATCCCGCACCCATCATCTTCATTATCGTTCTCTCAAAATCGGTCTCCAGTCTGGACGGTTTATTGTCGAGAGCCTCCAGTTTCTTTATTGTAACAGTGTCGGATGAACGGCATGAGATCGATATCGTACCTTGTGCCGGGGCAGGAATGAATATATTCGGGTCCAGAACGGACACTTTTCTCTCGATCCCCATTCTGTCCAATCCCGCTTTTGCGAGGACGATAGCATCATATTTTCCGGAATCCAGTTTCTCCAGACGGGTGTGTATGTTCCCCCTGATCGGTTCTGTTTTAAGATTCGGGTGGTGTGTTCTGATCAGTGCCTCTCTTCTCAGAGAGGACGTGCCTACCACAGCGCCGTCCGGCAGTTCGGACAAAGGACAAGGTATCGAAACATCCTCCACGGCATCTCTGGGTAATACGGCCACAGTGGTTATCCCCGGTGTGCCGTCTATCGGCACATCTTTCAGCGAATTGACGGAGACATCGATCTGTCCGTCCAATAATGCACGGTCGAGTTCTCTTACGAATGCTCCGAAACCCTGCATTTCATGCATCGGGGTCACCTGGTCGGTGTCACCGCTTACTTTTATCTTAATAATCGAGAATACTTCATTTCTGAGCAGTTTGCGTGCAGCACACGTGAAGATCGTGGTCTGGCGCATGGCGAGTGCGCTCTCCCTTGTACCGACTATCAACCGACCAGCCCCTTTAATGCGGTATCGAACGCATCCGAGACCTTTTTCAAATTTACAGGATCGTGGGCGAGGGATGTGAAATTCACTTCGAACTGGGACGGAGGAAGATATATTCCGAGGTCAAGAAGGGACCTGAAGAATTTACCGTAAAGTTTTGTATCCGCATTTTTGGCGGTCTCGGAATTGCGCGGTGCTTCAATGCCGAAGAATACCTGGAACATGGAACCGGTACCGACGAGCGAAGCGTTTATTTTGCGGTCGGTGAGGCTGTCCCGAATTGCGTGTAACAATGTCGCGGTGTTCCTGTTGAGTCTGTCATAATTGTTATTTTCGGACATCTGGGTCAGTGCGGCTACACCTGCTGTTGCCGTGACCGGATTCCCTGAGAACGTCCCGGCCATGTACACATCTCCGGCAGGTGCGGCAAGCTCCATTATTCTGCGTTTCCCCGCGAGTGCCCCGATCGGGAATCCGCCGCCCATAATCTTCCCGTATGTGGCCATGTCCGGAGTCACTCCGTATATTTCCTGTGCACCGCCGGCCGCCAATCTGAATCCTGTGATCACTTCATCGAATATCAGTACCGTTCCGTATTGTTCCGTTGTTTTGCGCACGGCTTCGAGATATCCCTTTTCCGGAAGTATGATGCCCATGTTGCCCTGCACGGGTTCGATTATCACTGCGGCGACATCTTCTTTGGACAGGACCTTATCGAGTTGACTGATGTCGTTGAATTGTACCTGTTTCGTATTGTCCGATGTGTCGGATGGAACCCCTCTGTAATTCCCGTTGTTCTTTATCAGCACGGAATCATGGGATCCGTGGAATCCGCTGTCTGTCTTCACGATCGTATTTCTCGAGGTATATCCTCTTGCGAGGCGGATGGCATGCATGGTCGCTTCCGTTCCGGAATTTGCCAATCTCACCATCTCTGCACACGGCACTCTTTTCCTAACGGCTTCGATCAGTTCGTATTCGGGAAGGGACGGTGCTCCGAAGACCGTACCTTTGGAAAGCTGTTCTTTCACTGCGCTTATCACTCTTTCCGGGGAATGTCCCAATATGAGCGGGCCGTAGGCCATGCAGAGATCAATGTAATCGTTACCGTCGATGTCCTTGATGTTGCAGCCGCTGCCGCTGTCGAAGAATATCGGATAGGGATCGAATCTTCTTACGGGACTCGATACGCCGCCGGGAGTGACCTTTTTGGTCTTTTCGTACATCTCGCCGGATCTTCCGCGGTCCATTTTCACAGCTCCTTTGCGATCTCTTCGGCGAAATATGTTATGACCATGTCCGCTCCGGCACGGAATATGGATGTAACGGATTCCAAAGCGGCTCTTTTACCGTCGATCCATCCGTTGGCCGCTGCGGCCTTGATCATGGCGTACTCTCCTGAGACCTGATATGCCGCGATAGGGAGGTCAAAGCTTTCCCTCGCTTCGTGTATCACGTCGAGATATGCCATGGCTGGTTTGACCATGAGTATGTCCGCACCTTCTTCGGCATCGAGTGCCATTTCGATCATGGCCTCGCGTCTGTTCCCCCATTGCATCTGATATCCTGAGCGGTCGCCCTCGGACGGTGCGGAGTGCACGGCATCCCTGAAAGGACCGTAGAATGCGCTCTGGTATTTCGCGCTGTATGCCATAATGCCGACGTTCTTGAATCCTGCTCCGTCCAACGCTTTCCTGATGGCGGCGACCTGTCCGTCCATCATCCCGCTGGGGGCGATGATATCCGCTCCCGCTTCTGCAAGGGAGACAGCGGTCTTTCCGTAGAGTTCCAACGTAGAATCGTTATCGACACAGCCGCATTCGCAGAGGACCCCGCAGTGTCCGTGGTCGGTATATTCGCAGAGACACAGGTCCGCGATCACAAGAAGGTCCGAAGATTCTTTTATTCCGCGTATGGCACGCTGTACTACTCCGTCGTCAGCATAAGCACCGCTCCCGACAGCATCTTTCTTTGCGGGTACTCCGAATAGTAATACAGATTTTATGCCCGAATTTTTTATGCGGGATGTGAGTTTCCCATAATTACCCAGAGGGTTTATTTCTACCCCAGGCATGGAAGGTGACGGTTTTACTTCCGATATATTCTCGTCGAAGAACAGCGGTAGTATGAGTTTGTCTTTGTCGGGTTTCGATTCTCTGCACAATGCCCTTATCGCGGGGCTGCTTCTCACACGTCTCATCCTGGTTTCAGGAAACATCTTTCCCACCATCCGTTCCGAAAAGGTTTCCTGCGACTTTGCATATTTCGGTGTTGCCTTCGCGCGACGCCTGTTTGAGTCTTTCGTAAGTGTCCGCCATTATCTTCGATACCAGGGCTTTCGAGAAATCCTCTATCACGCGGTTCACATCCGATGCGGCGGCCGCACGTCCTATGGCGACCCGCGTTTCTTCTTCTCTTATGGAAGCGATCTTCATGTTGATCTCCCTTATCACGATGTCCGCGTCGATCTCTCTCTGGCGGTCGGCCAGGGATCCGAGCTCTTCTTCGATTATGGATTCTGCCTTGGTGAGTTCCCTCTTCCTTGCGGCTGCATTCTCTTCGGCTATGGACTTCAATCCGTCCAAGGTCTCGAGTTCCACGCATCCGATATCGGAAACACCGTCATCAACATTGCGTGGAACGGACACATCGATTATCAGGAGTTTTTTCGTCCGTCCGGTAAGGTGCTGTTCCAGTTCTTCCTTATTGATTATTATGTGGGGGGCGCTGGTCGCCACGAGTGCTATATCGCTGTCCGCGATGCAATTGTACTTCTGTGTCAGATCTACTGCGGTTCCGCCCAGGGTTTCGGCAAGTTCCTGGGCTTTGTTGAACGTCCTGCTTGAAACGAATGTTGCATTTACTCCTCTGTCAAGGAGGCTTTTCCCGATGAGTTCGGATGTACTTCCGGCACCGATTATGGCAACGGACATCCCCGTAAGGGTGCCCATGATCTTCTCCGCGAGGTCCACTGCCGCAGATCCCACTGAGACGGATCCTTTGTTGAGCGTCGTCTCGGTCCTTACCCTCTTCCCCGTTCTCAGGGCCCTGTCGAAGAGACATTCCAGGTCCGGCGTGGTCGTATCCAATGCTCTTGCTTTGGTGAAAGCCTCTCTGGCCTGTCCCTGTATCTGATCCTCGCCGACGATAAGGGATTCCATGCCCGAACATACTCTGAAAAGCTGTCCTGCGGACGCTCTTTTTTCGAGCACGAAAACAGCACCGGGGATCCCCAATGCATCGGAAACACCGTTAGCTGCTTTCTCCATTTCCGATTTTATGTGACCGTCCCTGGAATCTACGTAGATTTCGAACCGGTTGCAGGTTTTCAGTACGACGTGTCCGGAAACATCGGACATGTGCTTAACAGACGTCATTATCGCATGTTCCAGAAGCGGTATGGCATCTACCATGGCGTTTATCCCGGCGGATGCATGTGTCAGATGTATACTGACGATCAAGATGTCACCTTCTTCGATGCAAGTTCCCTGGCGCCGGCAAGATCTCCGTCCGAGAGCAACGTCAATATGGTTCTGTCGTTCACGATCTCACCCATTATCCTTTTGCGGGCTTCCGGATCGGGGATATCAGACTTCACGACGTCGCGCATCTCGATCATAAGGTCGAGCATCCTGTCGTATTCTTCACCGAGAGCAATGTCAAGTTCTTTCACTATGAAAGGCGGGAATGCGGGCGCGTTCCCGCGTGAGGATACGGCTATGGTGTACCTCTCTTTTTCAAGGACGGAAGGGATCAGGATATTGCCTCCACCGTGGGCGGAGTTCACGTATTTTCCTTTGGATAATGCCGAGGATACGATACGCGAGTTGAGCTCCTTATCATCGGTCGCAGCTATGATGATGTCCGATCCGTCCATGAGTTCCGATATTTTTTCTTCGGAATCCCCGATAATGGTTTTCTCGGCTATTTCCGAGATCTCGGGAAGAATCGACCTGGAGATAACAGTAATGCGGGAGCCGTAGAAGTGTCTGCATTTGCGAAGGGCTATCCTTCCGCCGCCTATGACCAGTATTCTGATGCGGGAAGGATCCACGAACAGAGGTATCATATCCGTCAACAGATTCCCTCCCAATATGCCAGTATGATATTTTTATGGAGATATCCTTTAATCATAGTCCCAACGAAACCATTCATATCGCGTACCGACATTGCTTGTTCCTCCCCCATTCTGATAACGGACATTTCCATATAGTAACACGAATACATATTGTTAGTATTACTAAATTATAGTCTGTTTTATATTGGATGTATTGTCCAATTGGATTCATTATATTTATAGATAAGTTGAAAATGCGATCATTGCGGGCAAGGGTCGGGTATCAGATGGAATTTTAAACTCAGTGAACCCTATGTCTAGGGAACAGGTCAATTAACCATATATATGAAAAGATAAGATATGTAGTTGGATTATTCATCCAACATATTTGGGGACGGTGTCCGACGACACCGGAAAACGGAGGAATCAAATGCACATAATAGAAGGATATCTGCCACCGATATGGTGTCTGATCTGGTTCGTTATCGCGATACCGGTAGTATATATTGGAGCAAGAAAGGTAATCAAAATATTCCGCGAGAGTCCGGATCAGAAGATAACCGTGGCTTTGTCCGGTGCATTCATATTCATGTTGTCATCGTTGAAGATGCCGTCCGTCACGGGTTCATCCTCGCATCCTACGGGGACAGGATTGTCCGTTGCACTCTACGGGGTTGCGATCACATCATTCCTGGCCACCATAGTCCTGATATTCCAGGCTATTCTCCTTGCTCACGGCGGATTGACCACACTCGGTGCAAACATAGTATCGATGGGTATCGCAGGACCCGCATTGGGTTTCCTGATCTGGCGTACTTTACGCAGAATGAAACTTTCGATCGCGCTTTCGATGTTCGTGACCGCGTTCATCGCCGATCTGTCCACATACATTGTGACCGCTTTGCAACTGACGCTCGCCCACGGTTCCGCTAACTATATGACAGCATTCGCGGAGTTCATGGCGACGTTCGCACTTACGCAGGTTCCTATTGCTATTATAGAAGGGATAGTGTTCGCTATTTTCGCCGATTATCTGTCCCGTGTCCGCCCGCATCTGTTCAACATAGATGACGAGATCGAACCCGATTATGATTGTGAGGCGGTATGATGGACAGGAAATACTGGTACATTCTGGGATTTGCGGTGATCGCTGTGATCTGTGTCGGTGCGCTCGGACTCGTGGACAGCGATTTCGGAGGATCCGACGATCAGGGAAGCGAGATTATCGAAGAGCTCAATCCGGATTATGAACCGTGGTGGGACGGAATATTCGGAGACTGGGAGATCCCGTCCGAGACAGCATCTCTGCTGTTCGCCCTTCAGGCGGCCATAGGCGCAGTGATCATAGGATTCTGTATCGGCAGATTCTCCAGAGAACGCAGTAAGGAACAGTAACGGTAATATCATGTCGGAATGCAGTCAGATGGACACACTCGCCTACGGATCCAGGATGGTAAACTGGGCCCCGCTGGGTAAGCTGATGTTCGCTGTATGCCTTCTGATCGTGGATATCATCACCGACAGTTTGGTGGTGCCGCTGATTACACTTGTAATTGGAGTATCGCTTATGGTGTATTCCTCAAGCATCAGACTTCCGAAGATCATCGGGCTGATGATCGCGGAATCCCTGCTGATCGTGCTGTTGGGTGCGGTACTCATCGCGATAATGCCGTCCGGAGTGGAAAGTGCGGAAGTATGGGGATTCTCCCTCATCGGATTGGATTTCTCAATTACATATCACAGTTTCGACTATGCCGTATTGATATTCACAAGATCCTTGGCCGGAGTGACGGTCATGTTGGCATTCGCAACGTCCACGCCCATTCCGTATTTTGCCAATTCTCTCCGCCGCCTGCATATTCCGGCAGAGATAATCGAGATAATAGTACTCGTTTACAGATATTCCTTCCTTCTTCTGGAACAGTTGCAGGTGCTTTGGAATGCGGCATCTTCCAGGTTAGGGTTCGCATCGTTCAGAAGATCGTTCCGTACCGTGGCGAGAATAGCGGTGAATGTGTTCATCACATCGTTGGATATTGCCGATAAATCGGGAAATGCACTTTTATGCAGGAATTTCAACGGCGTGTTCCCGGTGTTCCGTCCGCCGAAAGATATAACAGCGGTGTGGGTTGTATTGGCAGTCGGGGCAGCAGCAGGATTGTATTTGTTCGGGTTGTACTCCGAGGGGTGGATAGATCCCGCATCTATCGTGTTCGGGTGAAATTATGGGTCAGGAATATGTAATAGAAACGCAGGACCTCTGCTTCAGATACAAAGGCAGCAAACGCATGTCGGTCGACGGCGTGAACATTAAGATCCGTAAAGGCACCAAAACCGCGATCCTGGGTGCCAACGGCGCAGGGAAATCCACTTTGTTCTTCCATTTCAACGGTATCTTCAAACCCGTTTCCGGTTCGGTACTCTACAACGGGGAAAAGATAGAGTATTCGAAAAAGGCACTCTCCCAATTAAGGTCAGATGTGACCGTGGTACTTCAGAATCCTGATGACCAGATATTCTCCGCCACCGTCGAAGAGGATGTCGCATTCGGGCCCATTAATCTGAACCTTCCGAGGGACGAGGTCGAGAAGAGAGTGAACGATGCATTGTTCTGTGTGGGGATGACATCATACCGTAATGTTCCGGTGTCCCAGCTGTCTTACGGTCAGAAAAAAAGAATAGCTTTCGCCGGTGCTCTGGCTATGAAGCCGAAAGTGCTTGTTCTTGATGAACCAACGGCCGGACTGGATCCTCAGATGTCTTTGGAGATCATGGAGATCGCGGACCAGCTGCACCACACCGGAACGACGGTCATTATCTCAACACACGATGTGGATCTTGCATATTCGTGGGCGGACGAGATACATGTGCTCAGAAGAGGTAAGCTCATCCACTCCGGAGGGCAGGAAGAGTTCTATTCGGACAGGGTGAATGTGTATCTTTCAGGATTGGTGCCTCCGTCCGTTTACGGGATAAATGACGGCCTCGGAACACTGAGGGGCGGGCCTGTCGCTCCGTACCCGAGAACAACGTCCCAGCTTCTCAGTAAGATACGTCCGGAAGACAAGAGGACGGGAACGCTTTTCCTTTCACCGGTTAAGCAGGGATCGGATCTCAGCAATGCCGGTGCCCGCGGGGAAGAAGTCGATATAGGCATTTATGGAATGGAGGCGAGAAAGCTTGCATATGATGCGGGGATCAGGGCGGAATACGTGTTCAACGCATTGGAGAACTGTCTCATAGAGTGTGTTCTGGGTAATGATGCCATCCTGTGTTTCGATGCCGAATTGGAGGATTCGGTGTTGGGTGCCGTGGAACGGCTTAAAGAGTTCGGGGCCGAGATACACACGGGAAAGATAGAACTCTAAAATAGGGTTTATTTCCGAGTTTTTTCAGAACTTATTTTCGCACTATATCTGAGTTCTGCAACGACTATCGATGGGATTTTGATATCGCTTGGTTTATGATGTATTATTGAATTGGCCAATTCCGGATATTCTCCACGCATGAACGATATGCAGGCCGTCGTGTCAAGAAAATAAGTCATATTTTTTCCTCGGAGCATCATCATCGAGTGGTGGTTGTTCCGGCCTCACGAATGTGTCATCATCAATCGATCCGAACAAGTCTCTGAAATTGTCTGGCCAGGTGTTGGAAAATCTTTCTTTTAATGCTTTCACAACGATTTTCGAGACGGATATGCCCTCTTGTTCTGATCGGGCCTCCAATTTTTCAAGGGTTTCATCGTCGATATATACAGACAATTGATTATTTGGTTACAACCTGATGGATTTGAATTGCATATTGCGTGCAGAATCCAGGCAATCGATGAATGAAGCGGTGAACAGGGGGTAATGTTCTATTCCCTTTTCATCAACGTAAATATTGGATCTTTCCAATTTGATCCCTCTTTTGACTTTGTATTTGTCGGACATTATAGAGTCCAATGATTTAGATTGACGATTATTTCCGGATTTTACTTCCAAGGCGGTGATATCCTCACCAAGTCCAAGAATGAAATCTATTTCCAATCTTCCTCCCCTTTCGAAATATGTCAAAGGTATGTTATTTTTTACAAGAGCTTCTCCAACAACGTTTTCCATGATCCCGCCCCCGTTCACATAAATATCATCGTTGAGGATGGCAACGCTCGTAGTATCTTCCATCATTGAGAGCAACAACCCCGTATCATGCATATACAGTTTGAATGAATTCAAACGGATGTTGGATGCTAAAGGAAGAGCAGGTTCCTGAAGATTGTAGCAGTAATACACCAATCCTGCATCACGCAGCCACGCCAGACTTCCCCCCAGCGTTTTTGCATTAGAATTGGTTCCGTGAATAACATCCGAGTACGAGAACCGTTTGTTGTTTTTTGCCAACTGTGCAGGGATGGACCGAAAACAACCTCCTGCATTGGCTTTTTCTAACTTAGGAGCGTATTTGGCGACATCGGACAGATACATTTCGTTGATCTTATCCTGGACGGCCCTTACTTTCTGGAAGTTTTTAGTTTCAAGATATGTTTTCACTGCCGCAGGCATTCCGCCTACCAGCATATAGTAGCGATGAAGATCGTTAAAAGCGTCCAATACGAATTTATCGATGGGTGTTTTTTTTGAAATGCAGGATCTGACTTTATCGATATGTTCCTGTTTCATGCCATCGGCCCAAAGGAATTCCTCAAAATCCATGGATCTGAGGCGGATGATATCCACACATCCGACGGGGTATGAGGAAACTTCCTTGTAGTTTACTCCGAGCAACGACCCAGATGCTATCACATCGTATTTACCGTCGATTGTGAATGATTTGAGCGATACGATCGCACTCGGACAGTTCTGGATCTCATCGAAGAATATCAACGTCGATCCCGGCTCCAGCGGGATTTTCGAATATTTGATACTCAGATTCATAATGATCGTCTCAGCGTCTAAGTTTCCGTTGAAAAGGTCTATTGCATCGGTTTGGATCTCGAAATTGATGTACAGATAATTGCTGTATGTTTTGGAGAACTCATCGACAGCATATGTTTTGCCGACCTGTCTTGCTCCCAATATGAGGAGACTCTTTTTTTCTTTGGATTTTTTCCATTCCATTAGGAGATTATCGATTTTTCTTCTCATCACAGTGCCAGATGTGTATATAATTTGATTATATAATAAATATAGCACGACTTTTGATTATTTTATAATAAATTTAGCATTATTTATTATATAAAATACAATAAATATAGCACGACTTTTTATATATTTTATAATAAATTTCGCAAGATTATATTTTGCAGCACATAATTCAACGGCAGAAAACATACGGATCCAAGACGAAAGCTTAAACGATATACGTCCATCCCAGAGACAGATAAAATGAGCATTTCCGAGATCCTCCTGATTCTGGTCGTCGGCCTGTGGCTTTTCCTGCCGGCAATGATACCGAATTCTGCGGCAGTCCTGTTCGGCAAAGGCACCAAGATCGATTTCGGCAGATCATGGAGAGGAAAGCGTATCTTCGGTGACGGAAAATCATGGAGAGGCCTTTTCGGAGGAGCATTTTCGGGTATCGCCGTCGGTCTGATAATGATCGGTATCGCATCCATCTGGGATAGCACCGATTATTGGGGATACGGAGGTTTCTGGAGTAATGTCGGCATATTGTTCACATTGGCCTTCGGGGCCGTGCTCGGCGACCTCACCGGAGCATTCATAAAAAGAAGACTGGGATTGGAAAGAGGGCAGAAAGCACCCGTGCTGGATCAGTATGATTTCGTGGCCGGTGCGTTCCTTGTGACCGCTCTCTTCTTTCCCGATTGGATCTACAGCACATACATCGAGGGATGGCATATCCTGGCCCTCATTTTGATCATAGCATTGATGTTCGGCATTCACCGTGCGGTGAATATCGTCGGATACAGAATGGGTCTGAAAAAAGAACCGTGGTGATATCATCAGCGAAATATCTAAGGCATTGGAGGACTGCGGTGCGCTGCAGTTCGGAGAGTTCACGCTCGCATCCGGAGCGAAGAGTGATTACTACATAGACATAAAGAAAGCCAGCACGAATCCGAGGGTTCTGTATCTGATATCCCAGCTGATGGCCGAGAAGCTTCAGATCGCCAACATCAGACCGGACAGGATCGCAGGCGTTGTTCTGGGCTCGATACCGCTGGCCGCGGCATTGTCGCTTGCGACCGGCATTCCGTATGTGATGGTCAGAAAGGAGAAGAAAGACCACGGGACATCGAAACTCATCGAAGGCGACCTCAATCCCGGGGACAGGGTGCTGGTGGTCGAGGATGTCATAACCACCGCAGGTTCCAGTATCCAGGCCATTGCCACTCTGAGAGAGAACGGTGCCGTAGTTTCAGATGCTATTTCCGTTATAGACAGGGAAGGTGGAGGCAGGGAGAATCTCTCGGCCGCAGGGGTCTCACTGATCTCATTGGCAAAAGGATCGGAGCTTCTGAAGGACAGGTCATGAGACAGTCCAGTCTCGTAAAGTACCAGGGACGCGACGATATTCCCGATGATTCAGGGATAATGAGGCCCGACGAGGACTGCGCTTTGTGCGGATTATGTAAAGGGCGTACGAATCTGGTACTTCCGAGCGGCGATCTGAAGTCTTACGTTGCATTCGTGGGCGAGGCACCGGGAGAGAACGAGGACCTCCAGGGAAGACCGTTCATAGGCAGAGCGGGAAAAATGCTCGATAAACTCATGCAGGAAGTGGGATTGGACCGTTCCAAAGTGATGATAACGAACACAGTGAAATGCCGCCCTCCCGATAACCGGAAGCCTACGGAAGAAGAGATGGCCGCCTGCCGTCAGTATCTCGATTCCGAACTATACGATAAGAGAGTGATCATCGGCCTGGGAAGTTCCGCATGCAAGGACCTTCTGAAATACGAAGGGAAGATGGGAGATATAGTGAACAGGAATACGAGCATAACCATAGGTGACCGCGAGATACTGTTCATTCCCACATATCACCCTATGGCATGCATATACAGTCGTGAGTCCAAGGCGGCCCTGAAGGAAACTCTCAAGAGGATAAAAGAAGAATATCTTTGATGTCGGAAGTATCGGGGTAATGACCCAGCATCTGAATTCCGACATGTCGGAAATTCTGACATATTGGATCGGAATGACAGTTTTATACAATTTATTGCGCAATCCTTATAGGTCTGCCCATCGATACTGTTGTAATGAGTGTGACAGATATTAGACGCGAAATAATGTTCGATGAGTTGTGTGACATAGTTGCACCTATCGCGTCTAAACACGGTATATGTCGTGTTTACCTTTTCGGTTCAAGAGCACGTGGAGATAACAACGAAAATAGTGATTTCGATTTCTGTGTGGTAACCTCTGAAGATTGCGGCCTTATGAGGTTGGGCGCCTTTTTGTACGATTTAGAAGATGCACTCGGCAATAAGGTAGATATTCTTTGTGAGGAAGCTATGAACACGGACCTTGCCGAGGTGGTATTACGTGACAGAAGACTCGTATTCGAAGCGTGATATTCAGCTTTTGAAGAATATTCTCAAGTACTGTGATGAAATAGAATACTTCATTCAATTATATGGATCGGATGAAGAATGAACATCTCTGAAGCAGCGGGATTCATGATAGACATGGACGGGACAGTCTACAAAGGCGGCAATCTGATCCCGGGAGCCGTTGAATTCATCCATGCTCTGAAAGAGAAGAACATTCCGTTTGTTTTTCTTACCAACAATTCGTCCAACGTACGTTCGTATTATTATGAGAAGGTCAAGAAGATGGGGTTCGAGGTCGAACTGAAAAACATCTTGACGTCAACTATTGCTACGATACGTTACATCAAAAAGAACAGGGATGGGAAGAAAGTATTCCCCATCGCCACACCCGGTGTCGAAGCCGAGATCAGAGAATCGGGGATTCCCATATCGGATACGGATCCGGACATAGTTCTGCTGACGTTCGACCGTACGATAACCTTCGACAAACTGAACAGGGCATTCCACTTCATCCTGGGCGGTGCGGAACTTATAGCGACGCATCCGGACGATCTCTGTCCCACGGAGGATTCGTACGATGTCGACATCGGACCGTTCATAAGGCTGTTCGAATCCCTGTCCGGTTGTAAAGCGAACATCATCGGAAAACCGAACCGTCTGATGCTGGAGATGGCCGCGGACGAGATGGGCGTTCCGCCGGAAAGGACGATTATGGTCGGGGACCGGCTGTACACGGATATCAGGATGGCATATGATGCCGGAACCACATCGATACTGGTACTGAGCGGAGAGACGACACGTGGGGATCTGAAAACATCAGAGGTTAAACCGACATTCGTTTTGGACTCGGTAGCGGATATTCCGTCGAAGTTGGATTGAAACCATCGGTCGTGAAGTCCATCTCTTTTGGATTCTCTCCGTTATAGATCGGAAATGCAATGGATCGTTACAAGAGCGTAATTGTTCACCGTATTCGTGCAATTTGTGGGCGCGATTCTATATTTTGTGGTAGGTCCCGCTTTGCCGCCTCATATGACTGGTGTTCGGCGACCTCTCGACAACCCATGAAGATACTGTACAATTTTTGCGATTCGATCCATGTCCGATATATTCTTCACACCTATTCGATTACACACACCAACGTATCGGAATATAATAACAAATATTGTAATTAGTGTAATTATCAAAACGGATAGAACATGATTTTTTTATGGTTTTCAGAAGAGATCCAAAGAAG
Source organism: Candidatus Methanoplasma sp. (assembly GCA_031261625.1). Next base: position 47,302 of record JAISJG010000006.1, on the reverse strand, counting down.
TATTTTTCTTCAACCATCCGATAAATTCCCAAAATTTTATCGATCGATCATTGTCAACAATATAGGCCAAAATGAAACAAAATATGCCGTTTAAGCAGAATTTTGAGTGTTAATTTAAATATACTGCATGAGATACTGATTTGCTCGCACACGGGCAATGGGATGCATAACGGGAGCAGAGCTCGCGTTTCCCTCCAAAGAGGTCGGAACGTGTACTTGAAACAGATAGAGTTAGAGAACTTCAAATCGTTCGGCGGTAAACTCACTATACCGCTAATGGAAGGGTATTTGGCAGTCACGGGACCGAACGGTTCCGGGAAATCGAACATAACAGATGCAATACTCTTCGTACTCGGGCCGAAAAGCTCGAAAGCCGTCAGGGCCGGCAAGCTCACAGATCTTATTTTCGACGGCGGAAAGGGGAAAGGAAAGGCAGGATTCACTAAAGTTTCTCTTGTTTTCGACAACACCGACCGTTTAATGCCGTGGGATGAGGACATCGTCCGTTTGACGAGGTTTGTAAAAATATCCGACAACGGAACGGATTACAGCTCATATTTCTACGTCAACGACCGCAAATCGTCGCTGACGGAATTCGACAGCCTCCTCACCAAAGCAAGGATCAGTGCGGACGGCTACAATATGGTGCAGCAGGGTGATGTCACCCGCATCGTCCAGATGGGTAATCTGGAAAGACGCCGTGTTCTGGACGGGATATCCGGTATCGCAAGCTACGATGCCGACATCGATAAAGCGAGAGGGGAGAGGCTCGAGGCCGAAACGAATCTCGATAGGATAAACATCGTCGTCGAGGAACTCGTCACCCAGATAGAGAGGTTGGAGAAAGATCGCGAGGATGCAAGGAAATACATCGAAGCCAAGAACAATCTCGATGTGGCCAAAGCCCAACTCACGCACAGACAGTTGCAGATAGAAGAGTCCAAACTCGAAGGTCTCGGGAATCAGATAGCCAATCTCACGAAGGAGATAGAAACACTCACCGCACGCAAGGAAGAGCTCAAACAGGAGCACGCCGACAACGAATCGGCCATTAATGCCAAGCAGGTGGAGATAGACGCGAAACTCGGTCCCGAATACAAGGAGATCAAGGATAAGATCGAGAACGCCAGGGTTGCGATTGCTACAGAGAAGGACCGCATCGAGCGCGCCGAGGACGACAAGACCGAACAGGAAGAGTACAAGACCAACATCGAGGAGAGCATCAGCGAGAATCTCGTCGAGCGCGAGGTCGTTTCGGAAGAACTTTCCGGTGTCGTCGTGAAACTCGAATCCACCGAAAAACAGCTGAACGAAGCCAAAGACGAGAATATGAAGCTCAACTCCGAGATATCCAAACAGGGCGGAGAACACACGGTGCTTCAGACACGTCTCACCACTTTGGAAGCGGACATCGATGCGAAAGAGAAGGAAGAGCACGATGCCGAAGTAAGATTCGCAAAGGCCGGAACGGTCTCGGAAGAACTGCGTAAAGCAAAAGCATCCATCGAGGAAAGACTGCAGTCGGCGGATTTCGAGATAAAGGATTCGGAGTGGAACCTTCAGCAGGTGAAACAGCAGGCGGGTCCTGCCGGCAACACCGAAGCGATTTCCAAACAGATCATAGACTCCAAGAGGAAAGAGGCGGAGTACGAAAGACAGGAGAACGAGCTCAAAGACGCCATCAGAAGACTGGAGACCCAGTATACGGAACTTGCTGCCGAGAAGAAGGTCACCGAGAGGGCCAACCGCGGAAGCGCCGCGGTGGACGCGATACTAGCACTGAGGGACAGAGGACAGGCCAGCGGCATCAGGGGGACCATACAGGAATTGGCTACGGTTTCTCCGGGATACGAGACCGCATTGGCGGTCGCAGCGGGCGGAAAGATGCAGGCGATAGTCGTCAACGACGATCAGACAGCATCGGATTGCATTTCATATCTCAAGAAAGAGAGGCTGGGAAGGGTGACATTCCTTCCGCTGAACAAGATGGTCGGCGGAAAGCCCAGGGCCAAAGCTATAATGACAGAGAAACAGACGGAAGGATACGCTACGGACCTGATCAAATACGATCCGATCTATGCGAACGCTTTCTGGTATGTTCTTCAGGATACCCTGGTCGTTGCAACACTTGCAGAGGCAAGGGCGCTTATGGGCGGTATCCGTCTCGTTACGAAGAACGGAGAACTCATAGAAGCGTCCGGAGCCATGGTCGGAGGTACGATCAGTCCCCAGAGCATCATGAAGTTCGGTGCCGATTCAGAATCGAAACTTGATGAAGTGGGATCCAAATTAAGGGCGGCCAATACGTCGCTGGATCTTCTACGTGTACAATTAAGACAGCTAAGGGACAACATACGTGCGCTCGACGATGACATGAGGAAGGTCTCCAGTGCCGGAATCGGCATTCAGACGGAGATGGCGCAGCACAACGCGAAGATATCGGAACTGAAGAAAGCCAAACAGGCCCTGGCGACGGAACTCGATGAGAAGGTCAAAGAGGTCTCCGCAGCAGAGAGGGAACTGGCATCCGCAAGGGACGATCTCGCCGTGCTTTCCGAATCCGTAGAGAATCTCCGTAACGAGAGGACGGACGTTAGGGAACGTATCACTCAGATAGCTCCGGCCGATGTGCAGGAGAGACTGCAGAGCATCAGGGACGGCATCTACAGACTTAACGACGAGGTGTCGGATCTCAAGACCCAGAAGACGACTTTGGAGACCGAACTTTCCGGAATAGACCAGCAGAGGAAGTCCATGGAGGACCAGAAGAAATCCGCCGAGAAGAAAATCGCCGACGATGACGCCGCGATCGAGGAACACACCAAGACACGTTCCGAACTCGATATCGAACTCGCTGCCCACAGGAGCATCGAGAGAGAGATGGAAGAGGTCGTGAAAGGTCTCACGACGGAAAGGGATGCGCTCACCGAGATAAAATACAGACTCGAATCGGAAAAAGAGACTTCACAGAGTAAGATCGAGGAAAAGACAGGATTCAGATCCACGCAGGAAGCGCAGATCCTTATCGTCAATGCCAACATAGACCAATTCAGGGCGGAGGTCGCCGCGCTCAACGTGGAAGTGCCAACCCCGATACCCTCCGAAGAAGAGCTGAAACGTCTGATAAGGAACTTCGAAGGCACGATCTCCAGGATCGGAACGGTCAATCTCCGTGCAATTGAGGATTACGATGAGAAGAAGAAGAGGCACGACGGTCTGATAGAAGACGTAAGTAATCTCAACCGTCAGATCAAGGACCTCAACGATCTCACCGCTGCTCTGAACGCCCAGAAGAAAGGACTGTTCATGGTGTCCTATGAAGCGGTGGATATCAATTTCAGAGCGATATATGCTCAATTATCAGGCGGAGGAGAGGCATTCATGGCATTGGAGGACGAGGAAGACCCGTTCGTCGGAGGCCTTACGATAAACGCCAAGCCGAAGAACGGTAAGCTTCTGCGTCTGGAGGCCCTTTCCGGAGGAGAAAAGTCCCTCACGGCATTGGCATTTATTTTCGCGATACAGGAGTATCAGCCGTCACCGTTCTACGTTCTCGACGAGGTCGATATGTTCTTAGACTCGGTGAACGCGGAGATGGTCGCCAAGAGGGTCAAAGAAAGCTCTGCAAAGGCACAATTCATTCAGGTTTCGTTAAGAAAGGTCACGCTGGCGATGGCGGACCATCTGATAGGGGTCACGAGACCCCCGTCGGGAATAAGCAAGGTGATAATCCAACCCGATCTTGCAGAAGTATCGCGGTATGAAGAAGAGGCTTTGAAGAAGCAGGAGACGGAGACTCCTCCATAAGATTAAAAGGATGGGATGTAGATGGATGGGGACGTGAAGAGAGACGAAATGGAGCAGCATCTGCTGTTTCATAAAGCCTTGACGGAGGACAGGGATGCCTTCGTGAGGATAAACGGATACATGGATATCCTCGATAAGGCGGAAACGGGGGAAAAGTTGAATGATCCTGTGGACGAGTCCATCAGGGCCGTTTTCAGTCTTGTATTAGAGAACGGTATAGACCCTTGGGAGATAGACCTCAGGGAGTTCGTGAGGATGTACTCGCGCAAACTCGATGATAATACATTCGATATGATCGTAGCTGGAAAGCTGATGCTCATGGCGTGGAAGATCCTCAGACTTCAGTCCGAGGCCACGAGGTCCAAAGTGGACCAGCCGGAGGAAGAGGAGTTCTTCGACTTCGACTTCAGCTTCGAGGACGAGGACGAGCATATGTTCGTTCCCGAGGTCTCGTTCAGAGCGGCGTTCCAGAGAGAGGAGATGCGCCCGGTCACGATGTACGAGCTTCTAGATGCGTTCGAGGAAGCCAGAACGGAGATCGAGATACAGCAGGAAAGGGAACGTGTACGTCTCGAACTGAGGGCGAAAGAGCCCAGGACCTTCGACAACAAGGCGCACGAGGAAGACGATGAACGCGATGTTGAGAGGGTCTGGGACAGAGTAATAAAATTCGGTGCCGGCGCGTTGCTTATCAACGAACTCTACGTCGACGATATAATGGAGAATCTCAAGACGTTCGTTTCTGTTCTTCACTTAGTGAGGGACGGAAGACTGGATGTCTGGCAGGAAAGCCTCCCGCACGGTGACATCTACATAGAGATGATCGTACCCGGGATGAAGACCCACGAAGAGAGATTAGAGGCGGTGAACTGACATGGACGAGAAAAATGCGGTCGAGGCCGCACTCTTCTCCAGTGCGACCAACCTCAAAGTGTCCGATATAGTGGAACGCACGGGGATCGAGGAATCCGATGTGCGTTATGCGTTGAAGGATCTCAGACGGGAATACGAGGAGAGGGATTCTCCCATCGTGATTGCGAAGATCGGCAACGAATACAGGATGATGCTCAGACCGGAGTATACGGATTTCACAGGGAGATTCGGGAAAGCGGAGATGTCCGGCGGTATGATGCGCACGCTCAGCACGATCGCGTATAATCAGCCGGTTCTGCAGTCGGAACTTTTCAAAACACGCGGGCCGAGGACCTACGACGATGTTCACGCTTTGGTGGAGATGGGATTCATTGCCGGCAAGAAATCGGGACAGACGCTGGAACTCACGACGACGCACAAATTCTCGGAATATTTCGGGATCGGCAGCACAAGGGTCGCCGATATCAAGAAGTGGATAGAGAACCAGGCCAAGAATGCGGAACAGTGAATTTTTCAGTACCGCGGAATACTGAGGACCGTGCGCGAGAGACCTGAGATAATGTTATCGGATATCTGTCCGTAAAAGTTCCAGTCTGCCGATAACGGTCTAGATAAAGGAAAGATATTTAATCGAATCAACCTATGGGTTGAATGATAATTATGGTCATGCCGCAAGCCCTGCTGGAAAAGTCTGTTGACAAGCGTGTCTCCCTCCTTCTGAAAGACGGAAGGATACTGGAAGGTAAGCTCACGGGGTTCGATGAGTACATGAACATGGTGCTCGAAGAGACGATTGAGAACAACGCGGCAGGCGCAGAGGAAAGACGCCTCGGATCGGTCGTCCTCCGCGGAAACAACGTAGTAAGCATCTCAATCCTCTGAGATAACAGAAGTTGCCGCTGTGCCAAAGGCACAGCGCGGGAAGGCACAGATGTCCCTCTTCAAAAAGATAAACGATATCTCAGATAGCGGCAAAGTCCGTAAATCATGGTTCGGTTTCGTCTGTGTTATCTTTCTGTGCCTTATAATCGTCCCCTCGATTTTCGTGGTTTTCAAATTATTCACTGAATGGAATCTTGTCAGCGGGGTCCTCGGCGATCCCGATATGATGGGTACCATCAGTTCCGCGATGTTCAATTCGTTCAGCATCGCCCTGATCGTCACCGTGATCGATATCCTGGTCGGAATACCGATGGCCTGGATATTCGTCAGGAAACAGTTCAAAGGTAAACGCTACCTCGATACGCTGATGGATATGCCGCTGGCCTTCCCGACGGCCGTTCTGGGAATATCCGTCGTCATGTTCTGGGGCGCACCCGACGGTATCAGCGTTCCCGGATTGGGATTGATCGTCTCCCCGTACCTGATGATGATCCTTCTCCACATTATTTTCACATACCCTTACATGGTGAGATCCCTTTCCGCCATATTGGAACAGATCGAACCGAACTACGAAACGGCGGCGATGACCCTCTCTGCGTCAAGATTCACCGCAGTAAGGACGATAACACTGCCTCTTTTCAGAGCAGGGCTCGTAACGGGATTCATTCTTTGTTTCGCAAGATCCCTTTCGGAAACGGGAGGAACGTACATAGCACTGAAGCTGATGAATGTTCAGACCACGTTCTTCACCGGGCCCACGTTCATCGCGGAAGCGAAGAACAATTTCGGTCCGGACGGAGCAATGGGTCCGATGATACTCATAAGCGTGCTCATGATCATACTGGCACTTGTGCTTCTCGTGGTGGCCAGGATCCTCATGATGAGGCTGAAGATCCCCATTAGGAAAGTATGGCCGAAATTCGGAAGGCTGCTCAGCAGAGGGAAAGCCCCGAAGTTCAAGGACATCTTCTCGATCGCTTTCCTTGCGATCATCGTACTTCTTCCGTCTTTCTACATTTTCGCTTATCTGACGCAGCCTATCGCGGCGATAGATTTCGGTACGCTTTTCAAATCCACAGGACTGTCTTTCCTTATCGCGGGCGCGGCCGTGGCATTCGATATCATATTCGGAATACCTATGGCGCTGTACATAGCCAGAAAGAAAAAAACCGTCCTGGGGAAGATACTCGACGAAGCGGTCAACATACCGCTGATAATACCCACGACCGCGTTGGGATTCTCACTGGCGTTGTTCTGGGGAAGTCTGTATTCCGGAGATGCGTTATCTCTGATCCTTGTGATCCTGGGGCACATAGCCTTCACCTATCCGCTTGTGGTCAGGAACATAACGGGGGCGGTGGAGGAGGTCGACGCATCTTACGAAGAGGTGGCGATGACCCTGGGAGCAAAACCGTTCCAGGCTTTCTCAAAGGTTCTGATGCCCATTATCAAAACATCGATCATCGCAGGAGCGATCCTTGCATTCACCAGAAGTCTCGGAGAGACGGGAGCGACCGTTGCCATCAGCGATACCGTGAAGACCGTACCGGTTTACATCATGGACCTGATAACGGCCGGAAGTTATTCAGAAGCCGCAATGTGCTCGATCATACTGATCGCAGTGTGTTTCATCCTTATTTTCGCAGTAAGGATAGTAATGAACAGAGGTGCCCGCAATGCCTGAGATCGTTCTCGACAGCCTCGTTAAGGATTACGGCAAATGCAGAGCGGCCGACGGTCTGTCCCTTACCGTAAGGGAGGGAGAGTATCTTTGCATCCTCGGACCAACCGGATCAGGTAAAACAACCTGTCTCAGAATGATCTGCGGATTGACCGAACCGGACAGCGGAAGCATACGTTTCGACGGAAAGGATATGAACGGAACGTCGGTCGGTTCACGCAAGGCCACCATGCTGTCCCAGGTGTATTCTTTATTCCCTTCGAAAACGGTCTACGAGAATGTGATGTTCTCTCCGGAGATCAAGGAATGGCCGGAGGACGATTCCAAACAGATCGTCAAGAGTATGATCAACATGGTCCACATGGGGAACAAGGTACACTCCTATCCCCGCGAGCTCAGCGGCGGACAGCAGCAGCGTACCGCATTGGCCAGGGCCCTTGCCTCCGACTCGGAGATATTGTTATTGGACGAGCCTCTGAGGGCATTGGACGCGCGTTTGAGGCTCGAGCTCAGGAAAGAGTTAAAATCACTCGTGAAGGAGATGGGACTGACATCCATACATGTCACGCACGACCAGGACGAAGCGCTGGAGATGGCCGACCGCATAGCCATTATCCGGAAAGGCCGCATAGTGCAGGTGGGAACGCCCATGGAGGTGTTCCAGGATCCGGCTACGCCGTTTGTTGCCAATTTCGTGGGAAGATCGAACGTCTTCGTCGGTAAGGTCACGGAAACAGACGAAGCGAATTCGAGGATCTCGATAGATGTAGAGGACAAAGAACCTATCACGATAAAAACCCGCAGAACGGAGCTCCCCGTCGGCACGGAAGCCGTGGTTGCCGTGAAAATCGGATCCACCCGCTTTGACAGGTTCAAAGAACCCACCGACGAAGACCCGGAACCGGAGCAGCCGGAAGGATATTTCTTCGGAATAGTGGAAAGGATCCTTTACGAAGGTGCCACGATCACCATTGAGGCATCGACGGATCTGGGAATCGTATCCGCAAAACTCCCCAACAGGAAATTTGATGATTACAAAACAGGCGATAGGGTCGCCGTAAGATGGGTCCCCGAGATGGCGGTCGTGTTCGACGTGCCGGCAGGCGGACTCGAAGAGGAACTGAGGCTTGACTGATGAAGATAAAACTCGAGAACATGTCGATGAAGTTCGGCGATTTCTACGCCGTGAGGGATATCAGCATCTCCATAGCCAAAGGCGAATATGTTACGATCCTCGGCCCGTCCGGATGTGGGAAGACAACCCTCATCAAAGCGATATCTGGAATACTCAGACCCACTGAGGGGAAGGTTATCGTTGACGGCGAAGACGTTACCGATGTTCCGATCGAGGACCGCGATGTCGGATATGTGTTCCAGAACATCGCATTGTTCCCGAACATGACGATATCCGAGAATGTCGGATACAGTCCCAGAGTAAGGGACATGCCGAAAGACATCATCGATGGAACGTCTGCGGAGTATCTCGAACTTGTGAAGTTGCTCGACCGCGCGGGTATGTTCCCGGGAGAACTCTCCGGCGGAGAACAGCAGAAGGCCGCTATAGCCAGAGCGTTGGCTTCCGGGTCAAAGATGCTGATGCTGGATGAACCGTTATCCGCACTCGACGCACGCGTCAGAGTGGAACTGAGATATGATATCAGAAGGCTCGTCAAGAAGTTAGGTATAACCGTGATGCATGTGACGCACGACCAGGAGGAGGCCATGTCGGTCTCCGACAGGATCATACTCATGAGGGCAGGAAGGATAGAGGAGATCGGTACTCCTCTGGACATCTACCGCAACCCCGGATCGATATTCGCCGCATATTTCATCGGCGAGACGAATCTGATGGAAGCAATAGTAACAGGAAAAACAAAAACCGGTAAGACCGTGGTACGCCTGAGAGGCGGACCCGCGGTCCGCGCATCCAGATCCACATTCGAATCGGGGGATGCGGTAGTGATATCCGTGCGTCCGGAGAACGTCTATACAGCGAACGACGGACTGAAAGCGGAGGTCATCGGCATTGTGTTCATGGGAACATACTGGAGGGTCAGAACCCTGGCCGAGACAAGTGATTATGTCGACTACAATATCTCTTCCAACGAGGAGATACCTAAAATAGGTGACAAAGTGCATCTGGTCTTCAACAAAAAAGCCACAAAGGTGTTTGCCAGACCGGGAAAAGGATTAGAGGAGGCGATTGAACTTGAGTGAAAAGGGAATGTTGGGATGGTTTGGTAAGAGAAAGGAAGACACGGTCCGTACTGGATCCAGAAGCCACGGGCTGGCAGTGTTGGACGCAGTGACGGAACTCGACACCGCAATACTGGAGATGTCCAAAGGGGACCAGGCGGCGGCTATGAAAGCGGTCGATCGTCTGATACTCTGCGAGCGCGAGGCCGACAGGATAGAGGACAGGCTCTGTGCCGAGGTCAGCGGAGGGGAACTGAGCGTCCAGGAAAGAGAGGATCTCATCCATTTCGTACGTAAGATGGACCACATCGCCAATTGGTCGAAAGAAGCCTCCCTCCACATCCAGTTGATAAAAGAGACCAATTCAGAAGTCCCGGAGAACATCTGGCTTGAGATCAAGAAGATGTCTGACGAACTCATCCCCGCGGTCAAACATCTCATCAAAGCCGTAGAGAACCTCAGTTCCGACAGTGCGGAGACGGTGAGGAACATCGATGCCGTCAACGATCAGGAAAGGATAGTAGACACTCTGTACTTCGAAGCGATAAAGCGTGTCCACCTTTCATCCATGGACCCTAAATCCGTAATGCTCGTGCGCGAACTGATCCTTTCGTTGGAAATGGCAGCGGACACATGCAAAGCGTGTGCGGATACGCTTACAATATTGCTCACATCCAGGAGGATCTGAATTTGGCGGCGAAACTTTTCGGTACAAACGGTGTGCGCGGAGTGGTGAATGAGGATATGAATCCGAGTCTGGCACTTCAGTTGGGTAAGGCTATCGGCACTGTATTCAAAGGCACTGTCGCACTGGCGACCGATACAAGAGTTTCAGCAGATATGATAAGGACGGCGGTATCCGCAGGACTGATGTCCGTCGGTACTAACGTTCTCGATCTGGGAATGGTACCGACCCCGGCGCTTCAGTATTACATTAAGACACACGCGGACGTCACCGGAGGGGTTATGATAACCGCTTCCCACAATCCTCCGGAATTCAACGGCATCAAGTGCATATCCCCGGACGGTACCGAGGCGAGTCCCGCCGAAGAGGGTGCTGTCGAGGAACTGTACGCAGAAGAGATCCCCGGCGTCACATGGGATAAGGTCGGCGGGACCGAGAAGGTCAGCGGGGCCGGAGAGGCATACATCGATGCCGTCATCTCGCGTGTCGATGCGGACGCTATACGCAAAGCGAATCTGACCGCATGTTTAGACTGCGCCAACGGCGCAGCATGCGAAACGTCACCGTTGCTCCTGAAGAAACTCAACGTTAGAGCGATAACGATCAACGGCAATCAACAAGGAGAATTCCCTGGACATCCCAGCGAGCCGACCGAGGAGAATCTCAGGGACCTTCTGTATCTCACAAAGTCAACAAATTCGAATCTGGGTATTGCGCACGACGGCGATGCCGACCGCTGCGTTTTTGTATCAAGTAAAGGAGAATTCGTGAGCGGGGACAAGAGCCTTACGCTCATCACGAAATATGTCCTTTCTAAAAAGAAAGGTAAGATAGTCACCCCTGTGAGTTCATCATCCCTTGTTGAAGAGATCACCATCAATTCGGGCGGGACCCTGGAATACACCGCGGTGGGTTCTCCTGTCGTGGCAAGGAAGATGATTGAATCAGGAGCAGTGTTCGGAGGAGAGGAGAACGGCGGACTTATCTTTCCTGAGATGCAGTTCTGCAGGGACGGTGCGATGACAGTGGCGAAGATGCTGGAGTGCATCGTTACCATAGGACCTTTGGATCAGCAGATATCCGCACTTCCGGTGTACCACACCGAAAAGAAGAAGATCGAATGCCCGAACAATCTCAAAAAGAAGATATCGGATCATTTGGCGGATGTCAGCAAAGATGCGAAGATCGACCGTACGGACGGTCTCAAACTGATATTCGATGACGGTTGGGTCCTTGCCAGACCTTCCGGGACCGAACCCGCGTTCAGGATATATTCCGAATCGAAGAATGCGGATATCGCAAAAGAAAGAGCGGACAAGTACGAAGCTATCGTGAAAGAAGCGTTGCAGTCCGCGGGTATCCGCTGATCACAGGTTCTTTGCATATACTGCAAGTGATTCGTTGATGAATCTTGCGGCAAGAACAGATGTTATACCGGAAGGGTCTGCCGGGGGACATACCTCGTTCACATCGAAACCGATGAGACGTCCGCCCACCGCATTGATGATCTTCTTAACATCGATCGGCCTCAATCCGAAAGGTTCAGGCGTACCGGTGCCGGGGGCGTAGGCGGGATCGATCCCGTCTATATCCAGGGAGATGTAGACCTTTTCGTTCTTCACGCTGTCCAATGCTTTTTCCACAGCCCAGTCGATGCCTTTGTCGAAGATCTCGAAAGAGGTTATATGCGGAACGACATCGTCCCTTTCCAATTCCTCTCTTGCAATGGCCCTAACACCCAATGCGAACACGTTCTCTATTCCCAAGTGTTCGGAAGCACGCCTTGTGACGCACGCGTGGCTGTACGGGGTCCCCAGATACTCATCGCGGGAATCCAGGTGCGCGTCGATCGTTATGAGTGAGATGTCATCGTACGCCTGTATTATGGGCATGTTGATGGTGTGTTCTCCGCCGATGGCGATCGTGAACTTCTTGTCGCGGATTGCTGGTTCGATCGCGAACCTCACATCATCGAACAGATCCTGCGGAAGGAAGAAATCCCCGCAGTCACCGTAATCGTGGACATTGAGTTCGGGAAGGTCGAGACCGTGCTCGAAATGTATCTCTTCAAAATTATACGAGGCCCGACGGATGTGGGCCGGGGCCTCCCTGGCCCCGGATTTGAAACTGGCGGTCCTGTCGTACGGGATACCTATGATCACGGCATCGGAGTCGTCATAATCGGACTCCGCACCGGCATACGATATCCCGTAAGGCAAGCGGACCACCCTTACATGAGTTTGTTTTTGCCCATGGCGACGAGGTACATGACCTCTCCGCCTTCGGCAAGGACGCTCTCGTGGTCATCGTTGATGCCCATGGTGAACGTCTCGAAGGTTTCGAGATCCATTATCTGGACCTCGTTGCTTGCTGCGTTGATGCTGAGGACCTGTCCTTTTCTCTTGTCGATCTGAGGGACCTGGACCTTGGTGCTCACAGGTGCGTTTATGGATTTCTTCGAGCCGGTGAAAATATCGGTTGCTTCGATGTTCGCTTTTGCAGATCCGTGTTTTCCGGGTTTCGAGGTGCTGATCGAAATGATCTTGCACGGCGACTCGTCGATGTTCACGTACCTTCCAACTTTAAGCTCTCTGATCTCTCTCATTTCCCACATGGACACTTACCTTCTTTTGTTAATTACGCGGTCGGCCGGTCGTCATACTCCCTTCTGAATGATTGGGCGTACTGTGACTGATTGGTTATAGACCGCATGATATCTGGAATTCCCTAACGGACAGCTACATAAATACATTTTCTCTTATTTACGCGGGCGACCCTGTTTATTCCTGTTGTTTCTGTTATTCGGACGGCCTTTGGGTTTCTCGGCTTTCTTAGGAGGATCGGGGTATTTGCGTTTGATATCTTTCACTCTCAGGGCGTATTCGGCCTTCAGGACATCTCCCTTGAATTCTCCTTTGTATGCGTCGATCTTGGCGGCGATAAGTACCTTTCCCGCCAAAGCTCTGGCTATGTTGCCTCTCTGCCAATACGGCGCCCTGTGTATATCGGGGTGCTGATAGAGGACACCGTGTTTCGGTGGGTTCTTCCCGGACCTCAGGTGCCTGAACATCGCTTTTTCCGCACCCAGCAACTGAACGGTGGATGACGGAAGCGATGCCAGTCTCTCCAATCCGCCGGCCAGGGATATGAGTCTGGCGGCGAGCGGGCCTTCGAGTATGGCGCACATGTTGGGGCAGGAAACGGAAACTATCTCCGAGATGTACGATTCCGTTTCTTTCTTGTCCTCGTATATGCGGCACAGCGTATCTGCAAGATTGGTGACGGCTTTCATGTCGTCATCGTCGAAATCGGCACCTATGGATGTGATCCCGAGATCCAATTCGTCAATGATCCCGTCGCGGTCTCCGTGTTTTGCAATTAAAAGAGAATATCTGTCATCTTTGGCGATATCCGCGAGTTCCGGGAAGTGCATCCCGTACCACTCGTGCAGTCTTTCGTTGAGCAGATTCGCGGTTTCGATAAGATCGTCAAGGCTTCTTATGGCCTGTACAAGATTCTTGTCTCTGGCTATAGGTTCGGAAGTCCTCAGTTTCCCCAATTTCAGCATGACCTCATGCATCACATCCCCGTCGAATCCGAACTTATCGGGAGTGATGAACGACGAGTCGTATAGTGTCGGTCTTCCCAGTTCGGACTGTCTCCTCTCGGAGACGGACGGTTTATCCGCCTTGGATGCGAGTTCCTTCTCTTCGGGGAGAATCGCACCGCGCTGTATCTCCGCGAGTTTGGCAGCGACAATGTCGGTATCGGACGGCATCAGCCATTTATCGATTATGTACCCGTTCTTCTCGTTGACGAGGAAAACACCGAACCATTTGGTAACAAGTACGGCCATCGGTTCACTGTCCCAGTATCTTTTTTATTTCTTTTGCGGGGAGTTCTTCCGAATCCCCGACGAGCAGTTGCAGTTTAGCCTGGAATTCCAATTCTTCCATGCGGTTGTACGCTTCTTCCAGTGTTCTTCCCTGGGTTATGGCACCGTGTTTCGCAAGCAGTATCGCACGCGACGTCGAATACTCTTTGACAGCTTTCACGAGCTCTTTCGATCCGGGGGTGTAGTAACCCACCAACGGTACATCTCCGAGAAGGAGTACCCCCTCAGGAGTGAGTGCACTTTTGATCTTCTCTCCGGCCACGGCGAGTGCGGTGCAGTGCAGCGGGTGGCAGTGGACGACGGCGTTCGTCTCTGGATTATCGGCATAGATCGCAAGATGGAATTTATGCTCTATCGAAGGTTTTCCTTCGGACAGGGCTTTCCCTTTGCCGTTGATCTTCACCATGTCCTCGGGATTAAGCAATCCTTTGTTCCTTCCGCTGGGAGTTATGAGGAACTCATTATCCCCGAGCCTGACGCTCATGTTCCCTCCTGCCGATACCGTCAGATTACGTTCGTACAGGAGATGGCATATCTCGGCGAGTTTTCTGCGTGCGTAGAGTTCGTTCATTCCCTCACTTTCCATATATCTCTGGGAGACAATATCCCTTTCTCCGTAATGAATCCGGTGACCAGACCGTACGGGGTCACATCGAAAGCGGGGTTGAGTGCGGGCGATCCGACCGGAGCGATCCTCTGGCCGTATACTTCTGTCACTTCCGTTTCGGAACGCTGTTCTATTACGATGTCGTCTCCCGTTCTTGTATTGAAATCGAATGTCGAGATCGGTGCCGCAACGTAGAACGGAACACCGAGATGATTCGCTGCTATGGCCTTGTCGAAAGTACCGATCTTGTTGGCGAAATCCCCGTTCGCGGCTATCCTGTCAGCTCCGACGATCACCAGTCCGACCCCTTGTGCCAGATAGTACGCCGATGCACCGTCTGGGATTATGGCATGGTCTATTCCTTCCTGATTGAGTTCCCATGCCGTAAGCTGCATTCCCTGCAGACGCGGACGTGTTTCCGAGGCGTATACGAAGAATTTCTTACCGTCCGCCCAGGCTTTCCTTATGGGAGCAAGTGCCGTTCCCACATCCACCGTTGCAAGCGCTCCCGCGTTGCAGTGGGTCATGACTTTCATTCCGTCCCTGATCAGCGGTGCTCCGTACTCACCGATCTTGGTGCATTTATCGACCATCATCTGAGCATATGCGTCAGCAGCCTCAATGGGATCCTTTCCCTTTCCGAGTTCCGCGATCATGTGATCGACGGCATAGAACAGGTCATTGGCCGTGGGCCTGGCGGATTTAACATCCGCTGCTGCTTTCTTCAGATCCTTGTTGGAAATGGCAGCAAGGCATATGGCGTACGCGGCGGTGGCACCGATCGAAGGTGCGCCGCGTGTGGTCATGTTGCGGATGGCCTCGGCAACATCGAGATAGTCATCGAATTCGACTATCGTTACTTTGTGCGGGAGGTCCCTCTGATCGATCATCACGACCTTTCCGTCTTTGAACCAGACCGCTCTTATGTCATCATAGCCGCTTTCTGTCCTGACCTTCAAAACAATCTCTCCTTTTCAACTCAATCCTTATTGATTATATACAACCAGCGGAAGCGTGTCACTTCTCCCTGATAGGTTCGAATGTCAACAATACTCCGTTCCCGAGAACCTCGCTTTCTTTAAGTACCAGCTTGATCCCGGATTCTTTGATCCATCCTTCACCGTCCACCGGTGTCGGAGATCCCTTCCCTCCGATTATGAGGCCGCCGACGAACACGGTGTACCTGTCGACGAAACCTTCCCTGAAGAACGATGCGATGGTCTCTCCGCCGCCTTCCACGAGGATGCTTTCTATCCCTATGTCCTCGGCGAGCTGTTCCAAAACCTCAGAAAGATCGATATTATCGCCGGAGCGGATTATCTCTTCGCAGTCCCACTCCTCTTTGCATTTCTTCGATGTAACGATCACGGTAGGCGCACGGTCGTCCAGGACCAGAGCATCCTCGGGGGTCCTCCCATTCGGATCAAGGATTATGCGTACGGGATTAGTATCGTAATCCAGTTCCTTGACCGTCAGGTGCGGATTGTCCGCGATGACGGTACCTACGCCGATAAGGATGGCATCATACTTCTTTCTGAGATTCCTGACTCTGATCTTATCCTCATCTGATGATATCGTGACCTGTTTTCTGTCTTCTCCGGCTATCTTGCCGTCCGCGGACATGGCGCAGTTGATGTGTATGAAAGGTCTCATGATGATTCTCCCGGAGATACGGTGAAATGATATCCGTCGTCCTTGCGTTCCACTCCGAACCTCACTTCCAGGAAAGACTCCAAAGTATCCATCTGGCTCAGCAGATGTTTGCTTATGCGTGAAACGACGAAACTGCTCTTTCCCTCTGCCATCGCCATGTACGGAAGTATCTGGTCGGCAGTGTGCACGTCTATGGTAGAACCGGCATCGATCTCCTGGAGAAGGTCGTTCGCCGCATCTATCCCCGATTGTTCGGCGGAGTGGCCTCTGGAGGTCAGTACGTTACTGGACAGTTTCCCGTTCTCGTATTCCGCCACGAGCACGAGTCCGGCACCGCGGGAATCCCCGGTGCAGTTCTGCACTTCCAGATCTATCCTGTAATTCCTGCCCAGGATATCCTCGCAGGCATCCAGCATTTCCCTTTCGATCCTTTCCGAAAGGTGCTGGATGAAGCATCTTCCTTTGATGCGTTTCAGTTTTCCAAGATCCGTGAGTTCAAGCGGTTGTATTTTTCCGATGGGATCGAGAGTGGCAACGGCGTGCCCCCCTCCCAGCGGATAGAATCCTCGTTCCAGGATGTCAACGTGCGCATTGATGCCCATTCTTTCCATCAAAGGGAAAAGAACCATATCGTACGAGTCCAGAGGAGGTGCCCACATGACATTCGTCCCGCCCGTGATATCCAGTGTCAGACGTTCTTTGTGGTTTCTTGCGGCCAGAAGTGTGGCCTGCAATACGAGGCTGATGCTCCCTGCTGTCCCGATATCCATTTTCAGATTGCTTTTTTTCTCCGTTCCCGGTATGAACAGTAATTCGCTGGAGCCTACGACGTTACCCTCGACCCTGGAGCCCGTCATATCGGCCACAGCCTTGATCGCGGTCGTGTGCTGCTTGGAAAGTCCGTTGGTGGGGCGGTTCTCCCTGATCCTGGTGAGCCGGGTGGGAACCCCTGTCAGTGCCGACAGTGCTACGGATGTGCGGACCATCTGTCCTCCGCCCTCCCCTCTAGAACTGTCTATCTCCAGCATGCGTATCAAAAGGGGATGGTCAGCGTACAATATATAACTTCTAATGCAAACCGAAGCAAAAGGTGCGATCGCCGGGATTCGAACCCGGGTCAGAGGCTTGGGAAGCATCCGTCCTAACCACTGGACTACGATCGCCTGGTTGGGTTGATGGAAGACATCTATTATAATTTCTTGCACAATCGTAATTCCCGTGGTCCGGATTCATTTTCCGGGATCGGATATCGTGGCGGCATTATCTCTGAAGGCCGTCCATGACGCAAAACCGCTGGTGAGTTTTTAATACACCTTCATTCATTGGGCTATTGCGGACTCATGGTCTAGGGGTTATGACGGCGCCCTTACAAGGCGCAGATCGCCGGTCCGATTCCGGCTGGGTCCACTCTTCCATTCTTTCAGTTCACCTGCGGTTATATTACTACATCGGAATTATCTTCGAAGTACGGTTCCGATGATGAATGAATGTCGTTTGTGACGGAAATACAACTGATCGCAATACTGCGATAATTCTGTACAATTTCTATCATTAATTCCGCAATTAGGAACAAATTAGATAGCGATGGGTGTTCAAGGGGGTCAAACACCCATCGTCGGCTACATTTACAAAGCATTAAAAAAGTTTTTGATGTACATTGATGGACATCATTACCGGATGATACCAAAATTTATTAATACTCTTGAAAACATACATTGGATGATACCTCCAACCATAGGAGAAGACCGGATCGTCCGTATCATAGTTTGCCAACTTCCTCCGCGGATGATCCGGGATCGTCATGGTGTTATTATGCTGAGATGCAACCGCTGCGGATATGGGTGGAGAAGTTATTCGGAAAACCCTGTAAGATGTCCGAGCTGCAAATCCACACGCTGGGACCACCCCGCGACTTCTAATGTTTGCATGAGATGCGGGACCGAATGGGAGCAAAGGGGAAGGGACAGGCCCAGATTCTGTCCCGGATGCCATTCGAAGGATTGGGGGATCGAGAAGACCGTATATGAATGTCCCAAATGCGGATGGCAGCGTGAAATGCGCAGCAACAGCCGTGAGGGGATGTGCCCCCGCTGTGACCGTTACGGTGAATCACGCAGTGTCGCGAATATGCCGGACTGCAATAACAGAGGCATATCCGCGGTCGAAGGAGGAAAGGATGTCACGATCTTCTATGACGGCCGTTATATTCTGAGATATATCGCGGACCACAGGGAAATGGTGTATCTCTGGGACAACGGCCGATTGGTCGGGGCGGTCAATTTCAACCTTTGGTGTAAGAACGCCAACAAACATCCCGGAACATGTTCGGACGATGACCTCCGCAGAATGTCCGAAGAGATCGGATCCATGTTCAGTAAATGCGCCTATAAGGCGGAATTTTTGGGAGAGCTTTACGGATTGACTGTCCAGGAAGCCCATGTCGCCGCACTCGAGGAGTCCGGAATGGACGGCATATCGATAGCGATGAAACTCGATATGCCCTTCTCCGAGGTTATGGCGTTGAAAAGATCCGCTTCGGAAAAGATGAGGTCTTCGGTCAGAGGGACGGATATGAGGCTCGATGACGGAGATAAAGTCGATACCGAAGTAGGAACGAAGACAACCGATCCGTTTGCGGACGGATATGCCCATCGTGTCTGACCGGTACATCCGTATCATAGGAACAAGGTTAATCAGGAGGAAGTGCCGACCGGTACACGATGTTGAGATGTCCGGTGTGTCTGTTTTTCTCCACGAACGCTTCGACCCCGTACACTCTTTTTATCATTTCCTCGGTTAGGACCTCTTCCGGTGTGCCTTCGGAGCATACTTCTCCGTCTTTGAGGAGATAGATGCGGTCGCAATATGCAGCGGCAAGATTCATATCATGAAGTGCACAGAGCACAGTGGACCCGAGAGTCTTGACTAGATCCAAAATCTGTAATTGGAATCTTATGTCCAAATGGTTCGTCGGTTCGTCCAACAATATGCACGGAGTCTCCTGTGCCAGAGCCCTTGCAAGGATGATACGTTGCTGTTCCCCTCCCGAAAGAGTGAAGAAGTTGCGGTCACGGTAATCATCCATGCAGACTTTTTCCAGACATTCCGAAACAATGCGAAGGTCTTCGGCGTTATCCAGTTCCATGGACTTTTTATGGGGCGCACGGCCCATCATGACCACTTCCTCCACGGTGAAATCGAAATTATAGTAGTTGTGCTGAGAGACCACTGACACCTTCAATGCGCTTTGACCCAGAGTCATGTCATCGATGTTCTCGCCTCCGATGAACACAGCTCCGTCCGTGGGCTTGAGAACACGATAGATTGTTTTCAACAATGTGCTTTTACCGCTACCGTTGGGGCCGATAAGCCCTACGAATTCGCCCTCATCCACATGGATGGACAGTGATTCGAGGATTCTTTTTTTGGATATTGTGACGCCAACATTATCCGTATCTATCATTTCATCATCCTCCGAACGAATAGGACCGTTTGATCATAATATATGCGAATACTGGCGCTCCGCAGAACGCCGTTATAATGCCGATCGGTATCTCCAACCCGCTTACCAAAGTGCGTGCCAGGACATCGGCAAGCACCATGAACAATCCACCGGCAATGCAACATACAGGCAATAATTTCCAGTGGTTGTTCCCGGTGAGACTGCGGACTATATGCGGGATCATCAATCCGACGAAACCGATCATTCCGCATGCGGATACTGTGGATGCTGTGAGAATCGCGGCTGCGAACACATACATCTTGCGTTTCTTCGCTATATCCAGACCAAGCGTGGTAGCGGTCTCGTCGCCGGACATCATCGTATTCAAAGATCTGATCTGTGTGGCGAAGAATATCAGACAACCTGCCATACAAACCAGCGGTACCCAGATCTTAGTCCATGTCGCAGAGGCAAGACTTCCCAACAGCCAGAACGTAAGATTATGGATCTCTTCCGAGTCTGCGGCCATCACCACGATCATGTTGGTGAACGCCCCCAGCAGGGATGCGATGATCATTCCTGACAGGACCAGTTTCACACTTGTGATCCTTCCGCCGGCCGAGGACAGACTGAGCACAGCCAATGAGGCAACCATCGCTCCGACGAATGCCCAGAATGTTGTATCCGTTCCGCTGAGCACCCCGTTGAACACCGCACCGGCACCTACCGCGATGGAGAACGTGGCACCGAGCGATGCGCCCGACGATATTCCCAGGATGTACGGGTCGGCAAGCGGATTCTGAGCGGTCGCCTGCATCACGACACCTGCAAGTGCCAACGATATTCCTACTATCACTGCCATGAACACCCTGGGCGCACGGATGTTCCACACGATATCGTAGTTCACGCCGTGTATCAGTGTTCCGGGATCGCCTACGGGTATTCCTAAGATATTGTAAAGCAGTATTCTGAAAACATCGTATGCCGGAATTTCGACGGCCCCCATCGTGACAGACCATATGACAGCACACAATAATGCCACCAGAAGCAGAGCTATCAATCCTATTGTGGTAATGCGTCCGAGCCTCTCTTTCAAACAGCAGCCTCCCGTAATGTCAAAGGTGGCCCCGGGAATCCCGGGGCCTTGTTCATTCAATCCTCATACAGGAAATCATGAATGCTTTGGATGGAATCTATTATCCTTATCCCTCCGCCCCACATGTCTGCGAGCCCTATAGGGAACACATCCCCGTTGACAACGGCCTCTACGCTGGCCCAGCCTTTGTATTCCGTTACGGATTTCACTGCTGCATCGTATGCCGCTGTATCATCGGTGTTCCCGAAGTGCATTATGATTATCTTCTCGGGATTCAGTCCCGCGATGGATTCGTACGAACTTGCTGGATATTTCTCGTCCGGGAACACGTTCAGACCGCCTGCGGTGGCGATCGTGCTTCCGGGCAGGGAAAGTCCCCCGTATGCCATAGGTCCGGTAGAATATATCTCTATCAGAAGGACATTGGGTTTTTCTTTTCCCGATGCGTCGATCGATGTCTGTATTGCGGCCAAGGTGTTCTTCGCATCTTCGATATATGCATCGGTCTTCTTCTCGATGTTGAAGATCTTACCTATATTGGCGATCACATCGAGGACCCCATCGATAGTTGAGGACTGATCCACCACATATGAATTGCAACCTCTCGGTAACCATGTGTTAACGCTTCCCAGCGCGGTGTCAGCGAACGCGCTTCTCCACCCCAGTATAAGGTCCGGCTGAAGGGCTACACACTGTTCCAGTGTTGGATATTTCACACTCAGTACATTCAATTTGTTGTACTCGTCCAATAGTTCGGGCAGGACACCGTTATCGAGATACGCACATCCGACGATGTATTCACCGAGCCCGAAATAAAGCAACATCTCCGTCTGCATCTGATTGGTGGTTATCACTCTTGTAGGGCGTTCGTTGAACGTCATATCCACATAACTTGCATTGTAATCCATCGTGGATATCGTTACGGGGTAATGATCCGAATCGCTTTCTTTTCCGTCTCCGTCGTTCAAGGACACATCGTTCCTCAGAAGCACGACGGCAGCTGCGGCCACGATCACCAATACGATGACCACAGCGATTATCTTCGTTGTATTTCCTGACATGAAATCATCCTGTTGGATAATATATCCAACTGATATATAGCTTGCTGTCGGTGTGATTTTCTATCTGTTTACCCATCAAAGGAAACAGATTTTCGGACAGACGTGAAGGCCACGGGGTTGGAGGATAAATAGGTATGTCCTAAGCCGGAAGAAAGGGATGCAATTGCAGTACGCCGGTCCATTATATTTTAGGAACAGAATCTGGAGCCGATTTCGTACTCATCTCCCTGCTCGATATGGAATAGTTCCATATTGCGATATGGAATTATTCCGCATCGAAATACATCAGATAAGAAATAATAACTTTATTTTCCCGCCTTCTGGCAGGAATAGATGGTGGACCCGGCCGGATTTGAACCGGCGACCTTCGCCGTGTGAAGGCGACGTCATAACCCCTAGACCACGAGTCCGTGTCTCGGCCTATCGTACTTTCTGTATATAACGATTAACGGTCTCAAAAAGTGAAAAGATTAACATACACCGCCGTGATGCATATACATGGCAGGCGACAGTTCAAGGACCTACGATGACGCCAAATTCGAGGCAGCGTTCCAGACGGTTCTCCAGTTGGAGAAAAAAGATTATCCATCCTACATCGGAGGATTCCAGATCGCGTCGGGGAACGAGTTCCCCATTGCCAGTCCTATCGATTCCAGTATAAAATTCGGATTTTTCCAGGAACCGGAGAAAGGCATAGCCGCCCGTGCGGTCGAAGCATCCTTGGAAACATTCAGCACCTGGAGCAAGATCCCCGCTGACGAAAGAGCAGCATATTTCGAGAAGGTCCTGGAACTCGTAAGGGTGCAGAGATACAGACTCGCATCCATCGTTCTTCTGAGTTCCGGAATGACCAGACA
This sequence comes from Candidatus Methanoplasma sp., assembly GCA_031261625.1. The sequence goes on along the minus strand of JAISJG010000006.1, from coordinate 24,567 downwards.
GGCCTCGGTGGCCGAGGTGGACAGGCTCATAGCGATCCTGGAAAACGAGATAAAAAAGGTCAAAGAGAACAAGGCCGGAAAACCCACGGGAGTCTGGGGCATACTCACATCCTTCAACTCCCCTCTTGCGTCGCCAATAGGGTACGCAGCGGCCGCCATACTCGCAGGGAACACCGCAGTCGTGATACCGTCTAGAACGTGTCCTGTTCCGGTGTACCAGCTTTACGGGATATTCGAGAAAGCGGGACTCCCCGGAGGCGTTCTCAATCTCATTGTCGACCGTAAGGACGACCCGTCCGAAGAGCTCGCGGAAGATCCGCGCCTAGCAGGATTGGTGGCATCGGGTACCGGGAAGAACCTGGATGATCTCATGTTCCTTCAGATAGACGACGAGTTAAGATTCGTCAACGAGATAAAGGGAATGAATCCCATACTGGTACATAGGCCGGCTGACATAAAGAAAGCAGCTAAAGACGTATTGGAATCGGCGTTCGCATACAGCGGACAGAGACTTTATTCCTCGTCCAAAGTTATAATCACCATTGCGGAACAGCAGAAGTTCACGGATGCTCTTCTGGATCAGGCTAAAAACATTAAGATCGGCGATCCGGCGGATATCGATACTTACGCCGGGCCGATAATATCGGAGCCGAGACTGAAAGAATTCCTTACGCTCGCAGAATCGTTGCGCGGGCGTATACTCTTCGGAGGAAAGAGAGTGAACGACGAGTTCACTCAGAACGGATCCTACGTTACGCCGTTGATAATATCTGCGACCACCGACGAGGAGGACGAGATATCCTATATCGATTCAGGTTTCCCGATACTTGCGATACAGATCGTAGCGGACGATGAAGCGGCAATAGAAGAGGCGGTTTACACCGAACGCGGTCTTTCTGTGGGTGTATTCTCCAAAGACACGAGATTCCTTGATAAAATAAAGGAAGAAGTGGATGTTCCGTACATATTCGTGAACGAGAGCAGTCTCTCTTTGGAGCCGGCATTGGAAGCCAGGGTCGAAACGTTCACGAAATGATCATATTCCGCGGACGCGGACATGTTTGATGTATTTTTTCGAAGTTTCAGCGAAGCGTACCAGCGCCTGAACGGGATACGGTACAGTCTTTCTTAATTCCTGGTCCGCGACCGAAGAGGGATCGAACTGTTGTATGATCAGACTTCCCGGACCCTGAAGGGATCTCGCCACCGAAAGCATCGCATCGGACCCTATGATCCCGGGAACAGCAACCATCCTGAATTCATATGATATGCCGGATTCCTCTGTGATCTTTATACTGTCCTTAATCTTCTGAACATCAACATCAACGCCGGCAGCCTTGGAATATTCATCATGTGCCAGAGGTGCCATTATGTTGATACATACCTTATCCACAAGCATCGCACCTATGATATCGTCGAGGATGTGGGGCATACTGCCGTTGGTATCTATTTTTATCTTGACCTTCAGTGGTTTGAGTTCTTTCAGCAAAGTATAGAGTTCCGGATTCGTGGTAGGTTCTCCGCCGGTTATCACGACGGCATTGACAAAATCCTTGTGCTGTCTGATGTATGTTATTATCTCTGAGGTATCGATCCCGTTGTCACCCGGTTCAATAAGGTCGGGACGATTACAGTACGGACAGCGGAAATTGCATCCGGAAAGCAGTATCATGCAGGCGTTCTTCCCCTCCCAATCCTGAAGGGTCGTTTTTACGAAGCCTGCGACCTTCATTCCCGCCTCAGTTAAGTCTCACTATGTCGATGAGTTCGTAAACACCGTTCTGTTTTGAAAGATAGTCCTTAAGATTCTTCTCGATCTCTTCGAGCGGTATGCCGCTGTTCTTCACATCGGCGACCACTTCGAGGGTCATTTTCTGATATGCAATTGCAATTTTCGAGAACACCGAGATAAGATTGATGTTGTTCTCGGCCACCGTTTCCAGTGCCACACCGATGGTTTTCGGACTGTCCGGAACGTTGATGTTGATCCTTACCAATTGTGTGTCCGGTTTGAAGAACACCACAGAGACCAACCACGATCTCGGATCGACGGTGACCATGATCTCAGAACCTTCCACGTCGTTGAGGATGTCTCCGTATTCCTTGCTGAGATCGAATGTCCCTTCGGTAAGGGTGACCGGTGATCCGTGTCTGAGTTCCTCTTTCACCTGGCCTTCCGAATCCTTGCGGAAGATCCTTCCGATGTTGGCAGGTTTGATACTGACATATTTTATTTTAGAAACAGAAGGGTCGTTCTTTGCTTTCAGTTTGGTGAAATTCTCTTTTATTATCTCGCCCTCGCCTGCAAAGCTCAATTCACCCAGGATGTTCCAGATGATCGTAGTATCGGATATCCCGTTCAGTGAAACCGAATTGAGGACATTGACGCCCTGGTCACCGAGGAACTTCGATGACTGCACCGTTGATCCCGGGACGTCCTCCATGTAGACATCTATATGCATCAGAGTGCGGAAATTCTCCTGAGGATACATGGAAAGTATCAGTTCGTATCTCTTCGGACCTTCCACCGGATATTTGAACAGGGAACTGTAAACGTATCCGCCGTCCACCAGACCCATGACATCGGACAACCATTTGTCGATCGTGATCTTGTTATCCTTGATTTTAGTGAACTCCCAGTTCCTCATGTTTATCCATCCCGGTTATTGCTTGGACTCATATATCTTTTCGGTCGGAATTTTTGATCGAAACGGTCGGGCGGGTCCATCCCGGGTCTTCGTTCTCCAGTGCTTTGATCTCCGCGATGAGATTGGAGATGCTGCGTGCATCGTCTTTGGATTCGGCTAGTGAAAGTATGGCATCCGCAGCGGATATCCCTCTCCCGGCGAATTCTGTGTTTTCTAATGATTTTTTAACGATCCCGGCGGCTTCTCTCAGTTTCGCTTTGGCAAGTTCCAGTTTCCTTGCGGTTTTTACACTATCCGAGGCGTTCTCTCCCGTCGAAGGCGAGAAGTGGTATCTGCCCGGGACAAGAAGTGTCTTGCCGACGGCGTACGGGCATACGGTGCATTTTCTTTTTATTTCCACTATATCGCCGTCGAGGGACATGTTGGTGACAGGGGACATGGCGTTGCCGCAGACGGGACACACGTGCGGAAGGTCCGCAACATCGGTTTCGCGGTATTCTATCACCAAACGCAGAAGGTCCCTTTCTATTCCCAAACGTCTGATGCGCTCTCCGCTCGCGCGGTATTCGGGGTCCTCTTTCGATAGTTCCCTCTTCACAAGTGAAGTAAGTTCCCTCTGGGTCACGATATGGCTGTGTTTTTTCATCACGGCCTCGATGGAATCGGAAAGGGTGTTGTCGTCGGGGATCCTGTATGGCATCAAAGGTATGATGCAGTGTGTGTAATTAACGGTTTTCAGACAATAGAACATTAATATGTGTTCTGTGAATTAACGCCAAGCGTGCGGGGGTAGCCGAGTTGGCCAAAGGCGCAGGACTTAAGACTCCAAAGGGAAGAAATTCTGTCCCGCAGGGGTTCAGGGGTTCGAATCCCCTCCCCCGCACCAATCACAGGTCACCTGCGCATCAAAACGTGCGTTTATCGTAAGAAAAAGGAGAAGTGCGGTCATGAGCGATGGAGAATTCGAGGAGTATCTCGGCGGAGAGTTCGAGCATATAATGGAATCCGTATCCCCTCAGAGCCGGAGACAATTGGTCAATTTCTCGATCAAGGTCATGGACGAGATGAAAACCGTGTTCAAATGCGAGCGGTGCGGAGCATGTTGCGTTCAATCCGAGGGAATAGAACTGGAAGCCACGGACATCAAGGGGATGTCCAGGATTCTGAAGATCACTCCGGAAGATTTCGAGGCGAAGCATGTAACCGTTGCCGATGACAAAAAGATCATGATGGCCGATAAAAAATGCGATTTCCTGAGACCCGACAACAGGTGTTCGGTCTACAGTGTCAGACCCAATTTCTGCAAGAAATACCCGTGCGGATCCGATAAGGTGAGGGCGATGATCATGATCAGTATGTATCTCGTGGCCACAGGTGCAAGAACCATCCCGATAAAGACAGGATGTCCAGCGCTCTCAAAGGCGGAAAAGGATATCGATATGTCCATCAGAAAATACGCACAATCCGTGCGGATCCTGTGAGAACGAGGGTAAGATTTTCAGAAAGGATTATACCTTTGCAAAGAGCATTACGGATATGGCCGATGAGTCAGATTCATTCAAACTTCAGTTTTTGCAGGCGGTATCGTCACTGATAATCGCTGCGTTCGGACTCGTTGCTGCGCTTGCGTGGAACGAGGCTATCAAGGAAGCAATACTCAGATTCTTTACTGCCGAGGACAATCTCTTGGGGCTGTTCATTTATGCGTTGATCGTAACCGTTATTGCGGTTCTCGCAACACTTTTGATTACAAGAGCGGTCAAGAAGACGAAGGCAGCTTTGGAAGCCGAACAGAAGGAAAAATCGAAGTAAAACCGATTTTCAAAACCTCTTACATATTTCTTAATCTGACCATTCAAGATAGTTTGGCAGATGAAGAGCACCAATGATAATTACCACAACTGCAAAGAACACTTCTGGAGTCTTTGAAGAGTTTACAGGGGTCATCGATCTCGAACTCTATCGTGAAAATATGTTTATCGACAGGACAAATGAAATGTAAGGTGGCCACGACCCCCGATATGCCGTTGACGGTGCTGTCTGAGGGCTTCAAAGAAAAATCATGAAGGCACTTGTGTTTGTTTCTTTGATACATATCACGTAATTTGGTCATTATTACGTCTGAAACGCGGTTTTCGAACTCCAGATCGTTATCGTATAAGGCCTCATGGAGGTTGCGGTTTTCTCTGATGAGTTTGCAGAAGTGTGCTACATTCCTGTCATAAAAACTGGGAACGGACTGATATATCATCAAGCCGGGTTTGGGTTTTTTCACCAGCACTCCCTTTTTTTCCAGACTTTCAACAGCAACTTTGAACTTATCGATCAAATGTAATTTGAATCCTGAAAGAAGATCGTCAAGGGATATCTCATGAGCGCCTATTCTTTTCTCATTGTACATTTTCGACACAAGCAACCATTCGTAACAGGTCAGACTATCCAGAACCTCGATCTGATAATCCGATATGTCCGGCCAATAGTCTCTGATGTGCTGCGTCACGCCTTCGATGATGGCATATATGTATATAATAATTCATTATAATGAGTTGATACATTTTAAAGAATCATTATATATTGTTACGAAATATACACATTGGGATAGCAGATGCGTAAAAGTCCACAAGATATAGTCCGTGCAATATCATATGCTTTGAAAGAAGGTAAGACAGGAGATGAGTTTGAGGTCTCCGCGTTATCAAAATCCACCGGGATGCACTATATGACAGTATCCAGCTATCTCACAATGATAGAATACATCCAGAACAATATACCGAAAGTATGTCGGGCACATCAGAGCACCAGTGCGGGCATAACAATCCTTCAGGAGCTCGATATGTCCATTCCAGGATACGAGAAACTGATCTTGGATCTGTTCGACCTTGGTGCATTCAACGGGAACACAGCAGCATCTTTGGGTCAATTCGATGATAATGATGTGGAAGATGCAAAGGAAAAAGAACTCATCATCGCGACAGGACTGAAATGTTATCTTTCCAGAAAAGGAATTATGGATGCGATGGATCTGGCAGATGAAAGAGAGGATAGGGTACTGTTTTCGGATATGCAGGTATCAGAGGAACCGGAAGAAGACAGTAAGCCGGAGTACTGGAACTGTTCCTACTTAAAACACGGAACGGTAACGATCGATACTGTCGGAACCGATTTCAGAGAAGTAATGGTAGGCGATGGTGGAATTCTCAGTAGAAATCACAATGCAGGCGGAAGTGCCCGTGCTGAAACCATAAAAATGGAAACAGCACCGACCGCCACATAACTATACGGATAACTAGGGATGATAAATATGAGTGAAAACAAATTGGTTAAAGCCAGAACAACGGTATTTCCTAAATTGTACGCAACAAATGTTCTGTTATCGGAGACAGACTCTGACACGAGGATATATGCTTTTAACGAAACGTTCGAAACGGACGAAGGGCAGCTTGCAGTTGCTGAAGGTGCCATAATACTGACTGATCAGGCCACAGTTCTATTATACGAACAGCTCAAAAGCATGTTGGAAAAATGGGAATCAGAAGGGAAAAAAGTCATAGTGTCAGAAAAGAGAAGATCGACCCTCAAAAATCTTAGGGATTGAATACATACAACACCGATGATACAGCCGATAATGCTGAATATTGCCGAACGGTTCGGGCATGTCGGTCCATGAAACCTTATATTTTCAATTTACTTTTTATGCAAATGACCCGAAATATCTACTTTCAAAAAGACAAAAAACCGTTCTGGCAATGCCAAGAGTATTAAATATCATAAGAAGGTGTAGTTTCGGAGTAATCGTCTTGGTAGGTATAACTAATAAAGGTCCAGCCCCGAAAACACCGTCGACAGCACCGTCGACAAGCGGAGGAAAGCCCCCGCAGAAACGTTCGAGGCCAAAAACAAAGGAAACAGCAAAAAGACAGTCCATGTTGAACACGCACAGGATCGCGCCGTTCAAATACGACATGAACGAGATTCTTGCAGCATCCGCCATGGACCCGGCAAAGGCATCATCCTTCCTCGCATCGGTGATCGCAAAAGCATCCCGTGTCTCTACAAAAGAGGCCAGGGAATTCGTCAAGACATTTTTGGAAAGCGGTGATCTTACGAAGGACGAATTCGATAGGATCAGCAGACTAATGGATAAATACAGCAAATACCGTTGAACTCACATGAGATCCGCGGAGCTGACCCAGGGAAGGGTATTCATTCTGAGGCTTGAATCAGGCGAGATCCTGCACGAAATCATAGAGGACTTCGCCCGGAAGAACGGCATCAAACGCGCATTGATAACGGCGGTCGGCGGTGTCGATAAGGGATCGGTCATGGTCGTCGGCCCAACCGTTCCGTATGACGAAAAGATAAAACCGTTGTTCCATACACTCGAAGCACCGCACGAACTTACTGCTACTGGCACATTGTTCCCGGACGAGAGCGGGAATCCGTTGATACACATGCACGGGTCCGCAGGAAGAGAAGGCAAAGCGGTCACGGGATGTCTCAGGAGCGGGATGATCGCGTGGCTCGTTCTCGAAGTGACGATAACGGAACTGTTGGGTGACGGACCGGTCAGGGTCACTGAATGCAACGGTCTGAAGATACTCGATATAGTCTGAGTTCATCTTCTGTTGTACGTGTCGTCGAAATTGTTGAAAACGTTGTCCGTGTAATTGTTGATACGGACCGTATCCTCTTTGTCGGGGACTATGAACCCTTTGATGGGGAACTCGCCGTCACAGTGGGGGCATCTTACGTTGGGGCAGTTCTGATTCGCCTGCGGGCAGTATTTGCATGCAACGGCGCGTGACTGGAATAGGCTGAACTCCTTACCGCATGCCGGACACAGGAATCTGCGTGCGGCGACCTTGAGGTCCTTGGTGATATTGGCCGACTGTTCCTCGGGAGTGAGCCACATAGGGGTCTTCAGAGAAACCGGTCTGCTGTAGGCGGGGTTCTGTACCATATGATCGCCTCAGATGCCCTTGGATGCGTCTACGACAGCTTTCAGACGGTGGTTGTCGGAGCAGTTCTCGATGAATGTACCGGTCACAATGGCGTCCGCGCCTGCTTCCCTGGCGGCAGCGGCGGCTTCCGGGGTTCTTATCCCTCCGCCGACTATGAGCGGAACGGTCAATGCCTTCTTCACCGCGGTGACCATCTCCGGAGGTACCGGCGTCGGGGCCCCGCTTCCCGCTTCGAGGTAGACGAACTCCATGCCCATCATCTCTGCAGCCAATGCATATCCGACGGCTTTGTTGATCTCCTCGTGTTTTATCGGATCGGCCTTACCGACCTGACCCACTTTCATTCCCGGTTCAACGATGATGTAACCAAGAGATATGGTCTCGATCTTCAGTTTTTTAACGTAGACCGAGGACATGGCCTGGGCACCTATGATCCAGAACGGATCCGTGCTGTTGATCATGCTCATGAAAAATATGGAATCCACATCAGCGGACAGTTCTCCCGGTCCTCCCGGGAAGTGAATTGTAGGAAGTCCGGACGTCTCTTTGATGGCACGTGCGGTGGCTCCGAGATTGTCGCTTGTCACTCCGGTGGAACCGCCTATCATGATAGCATCCGTGCCGGCATCCTTGATTTTCTTAGCGATCCTGCCAGCTTCGGCACTATCCTGTTTGTCCGGATCTAAAAGTGCCAAATGAATGGTTCCTTTGCTGATCCTGTCAATCAGATACTCTTTTACGTTCATCAGAGAACACCCAGTACGAAAGCGGCCAAAGCTATCAGCATTGCGGGTTTAGCAAGCTTCTGAGCCATGTGTGCTTTGCCGAAAATAAGGCATGCAGTATAAATAAAGATTGCATCTGCCACGAAAACCACACAATACAATATACCGAACGTATCGTTGATCAGCGGCCAGAAGCTCAGAACAGGGCCGGCAATGAAGAAAATAGCGCCTACAATGCAGGCATTTCTGACGCCCATCACCATCGGAAGGGTCCTTCTTCCTTCGTCAGAGGACATATCTTCGATGTCTTTTGCGATCTCTCTTCCGACGTTCACCAATGCTGCCATTGCCGCAATGATAAGATTTGCTTCGATGTTTCCGACGACGGAGCCTCCGAAGAGGAACACCAGCCCCGTGAGAAGGGCGATGGTCAGATTGCCTACGAATCCTCTCTGTTTCAGGAACATCTCGTATGCGACCATCAGTACTGCGGCAACTATTACCACGGTCGTCACAAGGACAGATACAAGGAACAGCGACAATATCACAGCGATGACGAGACCGCCGATGCCCAGGTATAATGCCGTTCTCGGGGATATCTCCCCTTTGGGTAGCGGTCTCTCAGGATGTCCGACCTTATCGATCTCGCGATCGATGTAATCGTTAAGGGAATTACCGCCGGCAATGAACGCGATGACGATGAGACATCCAATGATTATTTCGAAAACATAATCGTCGATATCCCAACCAACGGCGATGAATGCGCCGATCACGACACCCAATATCCCTATGATGCCGTTTCCGAGTCTGAAAAGCCGGAGGTATTCTTTCATGCTATCAGTCGTATTATCTCCGCTGTAATTAATCTCATTGTTTTCTGAATATGTGATAGTGGCGGGAAAGCGACCCGTGCACCCTCTGCCTGTAGATATTTTCGAGGATCATCGTTTCTGATTGGACCTCGTGGGGGAAAATCATTCCGGCACGTCCGTTCGGAACCAATACCTCAGGTATGGATTGCATCGCACGGTCGTATATCTTGGATATATTCTCCCCGCCGGTCTTTGTGGACCTTCCGTACGGCGGATCCGTGGCCACCACATCGATGTTCTCGAATCTGTCGCCGATATCACTGATATCCATGGTATCGAAATCTTCTAATTTCAGATTGTAGAAATCCATGTTCTCTCTGCAGCCGATGACCATTTCCTCGTCGAAATCCGAGGCTATGGCCTTCATTCCCATCTCCGCCGCTTCGATAAGGATCCCCCCGGTACCGCAGAAAGGATCCAGAACGGTGCTTCCTTTCTTCGCTCCGGTGAGATTGATGAGGGTTCTGGCATATTTGGGATGCAGGGAAATAGGTGAGAAGAACGGTCTTTCCCCTACCTTCCTTTTTTCCAAGAGGTCTTTTTCTATAGACCTTTCTTCGATGAACAGGTGTACGCGGTCGCACATCTGCATTTTTACAAGGATCCCGGGATTTTTCAGATCGACCTGGTTCTTTTTTGAAAGGAGGGCTCCGGCATTGCGGATGATCTTCTGTGAATCGACATCCTTCATCATGCCTTCGAATCTTTTTCCTTTGATGGCGAACGTTCCTTCGGGGAGTTCGACATCGGATAGTGAAGAGGGATCGTCAGGTTCATAGACTCCGAGGTATCTTCCGATACTGTGGGTCAGTGCGATACGGTCCGCGATCGCATTCAAGAACTCCTCAGGGAACGATGCGATCAGATATCCGGGCCCGGTGGCCAGTATCTCGTGTTCTGTCGTTTCCGCCTCGATACATCTGACAGCTTCCGCTGTCGGAAGGTCCTTGGATTCTCCCGAGAGTTCGAAAAAGAAAGAGGGGTTCACGAGAACCCCTTTAGGTTTCAGTCCTTAATACCATCTTCGGTGACCATGAACACCGCCTCTCCTTCGGGAAGGTTGGGCGAGTCGATGAGTCTGGCTATTCTTTTTCCCGCTTTTCCCTTTCTGAGGTAGATACGGAACGTAGCCGTGTGACCGACGATGTGGCCGCCGATGGGTCTGGTCGGATCCCCGAAGAACGCATCGGGTTTCGCCGCCACCTGATTGGTGACCGCGATCACTGCGTTGTTCAGGGTCGCGAAGTTCAGGAGGTCGTGCATGTGGCGGTTGAGTATCTGCTGCCTCTCGGCGAGCGCACCTCTTCCGAGATACTCGGCCCTGAAGTGGGAGGTCAGAGAATCGACTATCATAAGTCTGATCTTCTTGTCCTTGGCCATATCTATCGCTTTGTCCACCAGGAGGACCTGGTGCTGTGAGTTGTATGCTCTCGCGACGTGGATACGTTTGAGGGTCTCATCCGGATCGACGCCGAGGTAGTTGGCCATCTGGATGATCCTTTCCGGCCTGAACGTGTTCTCGGTGTCCAGTATAAGGACGTCCGAGTCCAATCCGCCCCTCTCTTCGGGAAGGGTCGCGTTCACTGCGAGCTGGAAACAGACCTGGGTCTTGCAGCTTCCGAACTCTCCGAAGAACTCCACGATCGATTGGCTTTCGAGGCCGCCGTTCAAGAGTTCGTCGAATGCTTTCGAACCTGTGGTCAATTTTGTAACCGCTTTTCTGCGTTCGAGGATACAGTCTCCTGTCTCGAATCCGCCGATATCGGCGCAAAGCTTTGCACCTTCTATGATATCCATCGCTTTCTTCTCACCGATCTCACAGGTCTCTGCAAGATCTTTGGGCGAGGCGACTGCGATGGTCATCAGTTCAGTGTACCCTGCTTCGCGGAGTTTTTCTGCTATGGCTGGTCCTACTCCTGGTATGTCTTCTAGGGTTTTGCTGGACAATGATGTCACCTAATTCTCATCACGCAGATTTTACTATATAAGCTGAATCAGGGGGTCACCGAAAATACCGAAAGTGAACTATGATCGATGTCGAATGCGATATTCTTTCGGATATGCCCGAAACACAGGTTTAGCGGAAGTACGCTTGAGCCCGCATCGATTTCCTGACGGGCGATGATTACTGAAAACCGTGTGAACCGACAGACCGATGTACTGAAAAATCCGCTTCCTGTGGTAAACGTTTATATTGGTGTGTAAGAATCCGCACCCGATGGCAAAGAAGAAGAGACGCATAGTCGAAGAGGCTCCGGAGGAGTACGAGTTCACCCCTGAGGAGTTCGATGAGCGTGAGTTCATTCACAAGGATATCTATGGAACGAGAGTTCTTTTTGTAGTAACCATACTCGCTGTCGTAGTAGGAATAGTCGCAGCTGTGATATACCACATCAATCCCGATATCTGGTACCTCGGCATGCTGATATCCTTCGGTACCGTTATAGGAATGAAGAAACTCTTCCTCAAACTCGGATTCAGGGTCGATCTTCTCGAAATGAAGACCATGCTCGGAAACTATCTGTTGTTCCTTATGCTCGCATTGGGAGTATGTATAGTAGCGATAAACCCGCCGTTCTGAGGACCTTTGTAAAAAAAGGAATCTGAAATCAGATCTCCCAGCTTTGTTTCGGATCCATAAGTTCCGTTAAAAGCAGGGGATCGGTCTCGTTGAGCGACGATTCATGGTCCCGGACCTTCATTGTTCCGGGATCGATCTCCCTTCCTATGCCGGATATCGCCGCCTCGTCCTCCAGCATTTCCTTTGCCGAGAAGTACATCCTTTCCGCGATCACGTTCCAGCATCCGTCCTCGACGAACGGATCTCCGTATTCGTTGTTCTTCCATTTGGTAAGGAACGAATCCGCGGCCTTCACCCACACCGGCGGTCCGATGTGTCTGTACGTTTCCGAAAGGACGTCACGTTCGAGCTCGAATGCGATCTCCAATGTTTTATCATACATGTCATGGACCGATCTCAGAACATTATAATCAAAATCGTTAAGTTTGCGCATCAATGCATATCTTGTTTTCCAGAGTTGGGAGTAGAGATTATCCTCTATTACGTCAGGTCTTCTGAAGACCACAGTGATGATCCTCGCTCCGTTCTTCTTGGCTTTCTTTTCCAGTTCTTCCCTCGACAGGGGTTTCCTGTCCTCGGGGAAGAAGAACTTCTTCGAAGGCGATGAGAGGTAGGCGCGTGCGGCCACCATGAAAAGTGCCAGCGTGTCCATATGGACCGCGGAAGCGACATTCCTTCTATGATCCACCGGGTCATACAATATCAAAGGTCCGATGATCGGAGGTCCTTTTTTCTCGATGGTGATGGTGGTGCCTTCTTTCCATTCCGCGGATGCTTCGAGAACCTTGCGGAATCCGCCGTAGTGAAGTACCAACAGTTCGCACATGTATCCGGAGAAGCCTCTGGTGTTGGGTTCGGCACCGTATGTGCCGATACCTTTCATGAATTTCTTCAGCAGGCGTATATCATCTTTCAGTGAATCGTCGATGCGCGCCAGGATGTAATCCGTATGGAACGGGGTGCGGTCCACCGCCGATTTGAGTTTATCCGTGGATTGGATATCGAAGCTCGGAACGAGATCCACGTCCAATCCCTCGAACACACCTCTGGTGTACGGGTGTTCGGCGAACATCTTGGTCCCGTGAAGAATGGCATCACCAATCTCGAGCCCCTGTTTCACGAGGTCCTCGCGGGGCATATTCTCAGGGAAAATAACAAAAAGATCCAGGTCCGGGTCGGAAAGGAAGGTTCCTTTCGCATAGGATCCGACGAATCTTGCTCTGGCATCTATGCCGTGTTCTGAAATATACTCCTGCACCAAAGCCAAAAGCTTCCCGGCGGTGCCGTCTATGGCCTCTATTTCAGCCGGAGTGGGTTTGATCCTCTCCAGTATTTCGGATTCGATGCTCATCGACATCACATATTCCATCAGGATTTAAGCATTATCGGAAAAGAAGTTCATATCGAGGATGGCGGTATCCACTCGTCATCGAACACTTCGGCCTTTGAAAATTCTATGTTTTCTCCGATATTCACGATCATAAGGTCATCTGCGGCAACAGTCTTTATTCCTGTCTTTTTCTCTATGTATGAGGCCTGGTCTTTCGGGCCGGTCCTTATCATCACTATGCCGAAGTGTATCATGATCGCAACCTCCGGTTTTACGACATCGATGAATTTTATCGCATCATCAGAGCACATATGGAAGTTGATACGGAGATCCCCCGGGGTTGTAACAGGCAGGATCAGAACCCTGGTCCCAATGTATTGTTTTGCTATTTCTTCCGTGAAGATCGTGTCGCTCACATATGATACGATGCCGTTTTCCGTGCGGAACCTGAATCCCACGTTCGTGGGGTCGCTGTGGTCCGCTTTGCATATCTCTGTCTTCAGTCCGTCGATATCGAAGACATCGCCCGGCTTGAAAACGGACACTCCTTCGACCACATTTATGTGATATCTGGATATGCAGGGGCCGAGGGTACCCTGGCCTTCTATGACCGTAGGGCTTCCGTAGAGCTGCCCTCTTCTTTTCCACCCTCCTAATGTCATTCCCTCAAGCACGGATTCCGCATCGGAATAGTGGTCGGGATGGGCGTGGGAAACTATCAGGGAGTTCGTGTTGGAAAGATCGTAGTGGATCCGGTGCATTTGGACTAGCGCACCCGGTCCCGGGTCGATGTGCAGGAATTTCGTTCCGTGTTCGATCAGCATCCCTCCGGTGCATCTGGTCTGATACATGGTGGTGTGTCTCCCTCCGCCCGTACCAAGGAATGTGATCTTGAAAACCATGTGACTTGATTACGGTAAGCCTATATCCTTTTTTTGAAGGCTTCGAAAAGATATCCGGTGAATCAGAGCGCCTTGAGCCTGTTCAGAACATCCGCGACCGCTGACCAATCGGGACATACGACCGTGGTTCCGCCCGTTCCGAGCACATCCACAGGTTCGAAATCCCTTTCGCCGAGGAATTTTATGATCAGGGCTTTGTATCCGGTGCTGTTGGGATCTTTCTTAGATGCGGAGAGGACGGATGCACCGTAACCGTTGGAAAAACGATAGATCTTATGGAACCTGCCTACTTCCATGCACCCGCACAGACAGTCCGAAAGAAGGTCGACTTCGTACTCTTCGAATCCGCTGTGTTCGTGTTCTTTATATCCGCAGGTCATGTTTTCACCGAGGAAACACTACTGGGATGTAGATATTTAATGGGATGCAGTCGAAAACATCGATTTTATGATGTTGGAAAAGTGCGGTTATAATAGCACTTTCAGGCAACAGAGAATATGCATGCATTCCAAAACAGATTATACAAAGACCTTACGAAAATCGGGATTAAAAGAATATTTTTGGCATACCCTTTTAACTTCTATAACCGATATGTCTTGGATTATCATGAAAGTTTCACAGATAGCAGGCTTCCTAGGAAGTGGAAAGACCACTGCCGTCATGAAGATCGTCGACGAGCTGATGAAGAGAGGGTTCAAGATCGCGATCATCGTCAATGATGTGGGGGATATCAGTGTGGATGCCAAATTCATCGAATCGCACGGCCTCACGGCAAAGGAGATCTCGGGCGGTTGTATCTGCTGTCAGATAGCCGGTACATTCGCCGATACTCTGGCGCTTCTTTATGAAACGTTCAACCCCGATATCGTGATCGTGGAGCCGTCCGGAGTCGCTATCCCATGGGGACTGAAACGTGCCGCGGAATATTCCGAGGCCAAGGCCGATGTCATCATCGAACACGCACCGGTGATAACATTGGTGGATGCTACAAGGATAGATCTTCTCCTGAAAGCGGTCAGGCGTCTTGTCGAGACCCAGATACGCGAGGCCGACGTATGTTTCGTCAACAAAGTCGACGCCGCCACCGAAGAGAACATCAGGATAACCAAGGATTTTATAAAAAGCATCAATCCCAAGGCGGAGATAGCCGAGATGTCCTCGGAGAACGGTGACGGGATACTCCACGCCTGCGACATCATCGCCACCCGCATCTCCCCGAGATACGACGAGGCTATAGAAGAGGAACTTCTGAAGAAACAGTACGGAGGTGCGTGACATGAGCCACCACGATCACGATCATGAAGGCCATGATCACGAACATCACCACGATCACGATCACGATCATGAAGGCCATGATCACGATGGCGATCACAAGCACGAAGAGGATACACATACCCACGATGACCACGAATCACTCCATCTGGAACTTCACCGCGCCGTAGACGAGTTGGGAAAATATGCGATAGAGATAGACATCGTATCAGAGACAGGCATCCCCAAAGAAACAATAAGGAACGTCATCGAGGAAACGATGCGCTCGTCAACGGAGAACTGTCTGCATCACGGAGCGGATCTCATCGGTCATACCAAATCCTTCCTCTACACCGACAACGGAAGCATCATGAGCAGTCTTCTTGACGAACGCACACCGATCAGGGTCAAAGACAATGTCATCGGTGACGAGATCAAAAGTGCGAAATACATACTCCACGTAATCGTTCACGGGATCTGGGATGACAAGGTAAGAGAGAATACGCTCGAAGTTCTGCCGGGGATATTCGAGAAGTGGAACGTTCCGTACAAGGTCGTTGCCGATTACTATGACCTCGAAAAGAGTATAGCGCACCACCTGTGAGGCAGTGATATGAAAGTAGCTATAGTCGCATGTGACGTCTTGAAGAACGAGATCGAATTCCTTACCAAGGACGACCCGGACTTCACATACAGGGAATATCTCGAGTTCGCATTGCACGAGAATCCGGAGAACATGAGGAAAGTGATAATCGAAAAGGTCAATTCCCTCGTAGGAACGGTGGATTCGGTATTCCTTGGATATGCCACATGTCAATCGCTCGTCGGCATCACCGATGTCCTGGAGATCCCAACGGCAACTTTGCAGGGTGCGGATTGTATAGATGTGCTGTTAGGGACCGAGGAATACGAAGCAGAGAAGAAAAAATGCTCCGGAACCTGGTTCTCATCCCCCGGTTGGGCGGAACAGGGCATTAACGGTCTGATCAAGGAACTCCATTTGGATTCTGTCGAAGGATATGATCCATCGTTTTTCCTTGACATTCTGTTCGGATCCTATCAGAGATGTCTGTTCGTTGATCCCGGGGTAGGTAACGAAGACCATTTCCTGGAGAAATCGGAGGAGTTCGCAGACTCGCTCAAACTCAAACTGGAATGTTGCAAATGCGGACTCGACGGGATAAGAAGCGCCATATCCCGTTCTAAAGTACTCGCGGCCGAAGCACTCGGGCAGTGAGTGAAGCACATTCCATTTTTATTTACTAATTCTAGAGTAGATGCAGACCGGCAGAGTCTATTTACACATAATGTGACCGATGTGCGGGTTTTTTCTATTTTTTACTGTTTTTCTTGCGGATTCCCTACTGTATTCATCTGAAAAGTATGGATTAAAAACGGTTAAAAAAATTCAACTATATTTAATCTATATGAAATGTATTAAATAATGGATGTATTAACCATCCTCCTGTCCGCCATATATAGTCATAACAGTGTATAGAAGACGAGTGTCGGGATTGAACCCGAAGCTCAGTATAGTATAGGAGACAAGAAAATGAGTAAAGAGGAGATATTTGACAAGCTGGCAACAGCTGTGATGGTAGGAAAACCCAATGATGCAAAGTCGGCGGCAGAGGAGGCTTTGTGCGAGGGACTGAACGCTGTCGAGTCGATCAACGAAGGCCTCGTAAAGGGAATGACGGTCGTCGGTGACAAATATGCTCTGCATGAGGTGTACCTTCCGCAGGTATTGGTCTCGGCACAGGCGATGTACTCCGGACTCAATGTTCTTCTCCCCGCGATCCCGAAATCAGAATCACTCAACAGGAAGAAGTGCGCCGTGGCGGTGGTCGAAGGAGATGTCCACGACATCGGCAAGAACATCGTCAAGACGATGATGACCGCAGGCGGATATCAGGTGTTCGATCTCGGTAAGGATGTTCCGGTGACGGTTATAGTCGATTGCGGTAAGAACGAGTGTTTGGACGTAATAGCACTGAGCACTCTCATGACACCGACGATGGATGCCATGAAAGACACCATCGACGGGCTTATCGAAAGCGGACTGAGGTCCAAACTCATAGTCACCATAGGCGGGCCGCCCACATCACCGTCCTTTGCGGACGAGATCGGTGCGGACCACAGGGACAGCAGCGCACAGGATTGTGTTGCGTGGCTCAAGGGGGCTGCTTGAGATGGCCGTCAAGCCAATGACACACATGGAAAGGGGGATGGCATCGATAGCCGGAGACCCTGTCGACAGACTTCTGGTATCTCCGCTTACGATGGGCGTGAACAGAAGGCTCATCGGAAACGGTGTGACATACAGGGAATGGGCGCACGACCCGAAACTGTTCGCACAGAGTTTCATAGAGGGATACAAGAAATTCGATCCGGACATGGCAGTTGGGCTGATGGATCTCTCCGTTATGGCAGGAGATCTCGGTGCGAACGTCAGAATGGATCTGGAGAACACACCGTTCGTCGACGAGCACATAGTCCATGATACCGAGGATTACGAGAAATTCGAAGTCCCGGACGTGAAGAAAGGAAGGTCTGCAGTTCTTATCGAGGGAACCAAACTGTTCTCTCAGGCTCTGAACAAAGATATCCTGTGTGCCGGGTTCGTCGAGGGCCCTTTGCTTGCATTGTCCCAGAGCGCAGGTGCGGAGAGATTGTTCGTCGATATGTTCAACAATCCTTCTGCGGTGCACCGCGCGCTCGAAGTGATGACGGAATACGACAGCAGGATGATCGAAGGATTCGGGACCACCGGATGTAACGCACTCTGCTGGGATTACCTGTGGGGTAACTACTCGTGTCTCGGAGACAAGGAGTACGGGGAGTTCGAGGTACAGTACGCAAAGAAACTGAACAAACTCACACTGGAACACGGAATGGCCGTTGCAGTACACAACTGTGCGGACATGCCCCATCTGAAGACGCAGATAAAGGACTACAAGACCACGCTGTACTCCATGGCATGGTATCCTCTGAATCCCGATTCTCCGTCGGCCACGAAGACGATCGATGACGGATTCGCCGATGACTGTATCATCATGGGGAACATAGACCCACAGCTGTTCATCAGAGGCTCTACGGAGAAGATCGGCAAGATAACCTGCGACCTCACCAAAGAGGCGAAGACCGCTCTGTGCAAGCGCGGACTCAACTCCAAGTACTGCATATCGAGCGGCTGCGAAGTTCCTCCGGATCTTACAACGAAGATGGAGAACATAGCCACCGTGATGGAGACTGCAAAGAGAGAGGGATCGATGTCCGGTTGATGTCGACCGGCCGTCCGGAAGGACGGCCAAACACATTAACCCGAAGGAGGAGACACATGGCAGACGCATTCTACGAATCGATGAGGAAGAGCGGATTCTCATACAATACGACCGCATCCGTGAAGAAGTACACCTGTCCGTACTGCGGATTCATGTTCTCGCTGGTATACGCAAGAACGTTCGCATGTCAGGGGTGTTCGGAGGCATTGCGCGGATGCCCGAAGGTGAGGTGCGACAAGTGCGATACCGAGTTCTACATCCAGGAACTGGAACATGTACATACGAAAGAACAGCAACGCGGACTGGCTGACCATATATGCAGGATAATGACCGAATACAGTCAGGACAACGGTCTGAGTCCCAACAGATAATTCACGCTGACACTGCCTCGGACCGAAGTCCCGTTTCTATTTTTTCCTCACGGGCCTCAGTTAACGGCAGAATGGAAAGGTTCCCACCACTGGAGCCTTTCCAGAGTTCATCTTATATGATCCCACGTTTCGTCGGTATTGACCGTGGCATTCACATGGAATTCTTTCGGTTTTCCGACGGCGGTGATGTGCACCTCGGTTTCAAGGAGCACGTCCCCGCCGGTACCCAGACCTCCGCCTATCTCGTATCTTTTTTCGTGGACGTCCGTCTTCACATCGACATATTCGGCCCCGGCCCTTTTCGCCTGGTCGGTAACGTATCCGCGTCCTACGGTATCAGCGTACTTCAGTGCTTCCGTGATGGATTCGAACTCCTCTTTTCCGAGGGCGGAGAATACCGTGCACGGCGGATCATCGGATCCTGTCGTTTTCGGTCTTATCAGGATATCGAGTGTCTCCACAATGCTCCCGGTGACCGCTCCAACAGCGTTACCGACTTCCGAATGTTCCGGAAGCAGCAGTTCCGCTCCGAATTTCTTTGCCATCTGCGGATAGTACGCAGCGACAGGCGCGCCTATGCCGATGATCGGTTTGTTCAGACGTACGGAACATCCGAAATCCAATCCGTCCTTTCCGGAAACGGCCTTGTTCATGAGATCGAGTCCGACCCCGTCCAATTCCAGTTTCCCGGTTTCCTCGAAGAACAGTTTCCTGAGGAGTTCCTGTGAGAGCTTCTCGACGACTTTTTCCTTAGCCAGAGCGATGAATTCATCCGTTGTTATGTTCAGTTTCTTTGCCGCATAGGAAACACCGTATTTCGATGCCTCCGCATCATAGAACACGTAAGAACCCTCCGCGTGCAGAATGTCCGTTGGAGTAAGGCCGATGCGCTGTATCAGTCCGTTCTCTTCGAGTTTGACTATATTGAAACTGAACGGGTGTATTTTGAGAATATCTCCCGCTTCCTTCAGAGAATGCGGTTCTGCTGCAATAAGATCGAGGAATTTTTTATTGTCCTCGGTAAGGGTATCTCTTCCGGTCGTTTTGACAAGCGTGAAGAATTCTATGTCCTGTACGACATTGTCGATGCCGAGACTTTCGGGAGTGGGTCTCGAAGGTGCTTCCGAAGCCGTTTTCAATCTCTCTACGAGTTGAGGCCATTTACTGGCCGCGATACATAAAGGTATTACGCGCGATGTTCCGAGAACGAATTTTCCTCCGTTGACAACGATGCGGCTGTCTCCGCCCAGTCCGGAAGTGGAGATCTCCGCAGCAAGGACACGGGTCCTTCTTCCGCCGATTATCGCTCCTTCTTTTTCAAGTCTGGGATATCCGTTGCGGAGTATACCGATATCGGTCGTCGTTCCTCCCATATCCATGACTATCGCATCATTCCTTCCGGTGAGGTTCTTGGCACCTATCATGCTTGCTGCAGGTCCGGAAAGTATAGTCTCTATCGGCCTGGAAGTTGCAACGCTCTCGCCCATTATAGACCCGTTGCCTTTTACGATCAGAAGCGGTGCGGCTATCCTGTTCCTGGCCATTACGGCCTTGACCGAGAAGATAAGTTCTTTGATGATAGGGATCAGACGTGCGTTCATCACGGACGTTACGGCACGTTCGTTGAATCCGAGGCTCGAAGAAAGCTCATGACCGCACACCACCGGCACTTCGAGTATTTCTTCGGCCAGTTTTTTGATCCTCACTTCATGGTCCGGGTTCCTTACGCTCAGATAGGAAGTGACAGCAACACCGTCGACAAGGCCCTTCCAAGAAGAAAGGATATCACGTACCGCGTTCTCGTCGAGTTCTGCAGCCTCTCTTCCCTTGAGGTCGTGTCCCCCTTGTATCTTCGCATACGCGTTGACAGGGATGGAATTATCGAAATCATGGCCGACCGAGATCAATCCGACACGGCATCCTTTCCCCTCGACCACGGAGTTCGTGGCCAAGGTTGATGAAAGAGATACCATTACTATCTCTTCCAGAAGTTTTGGATCGAAGTTTCTGATGGCGTTCCCTACGCCTATCGAAAGATCGTCCCTTGTGGTCAGAGCCTTGGCTTTTTGTACGATCTTCCCGGTGGAAAGATCCATCAGGACGGCATCTGTATATGTACCGCCTGTATCGAATCCTAATCCTATGCCCACTATATCACCGATTAGGAGTATATCCCATATCACTATTAAACTCGCTCACGATCTTGCAGATGTGGTCTGCAAGCACGTGCTGCTGTTCTTTTGTGTGGACATGTTCCAGCTCCATTATCGGGAACTCGGTATCGCACTTTTCGCATCTTACTTTCGGACATCCGCGTGTTGCTTCGGAACACCCCTGACATGCGAATGTCCTCGCGTATACCAGCGAGAACATGAATCCGCAATACGGGCAGGTGTACTTCTTCACGGATGCGGTCGTGTTGTATGAGAAGCCGGAGCTCCTCATAGCCTCGTAGAATCCGTCGGCCATTGTTCTTCCTTCAGAGTTCCAGCGGCGTACCTTCCTTCTTCACGGTGTCGACCACTGCGCTTATGTTATCGAGCCTGGTGTACAGGTCAGGGGGGACCTCACAACCGCTTGCTATGACATACTTGGAGTTGAGTCCGCGTTTGCATAGTGCTGTTTTGACCTCCTGGGTAACTGTGGATGTGGTCTTCGTGATCTTCTCCAGCGATCCGCCGAGGAACAGCTGGGGATCGATGTTACCGCCGATGAGACAGTTGTCCGCATATCCGTCGGCGATCGTCTTTGTGGCCGACGGCGAATCGGGGTTCAGAGGGTACCAGGCCATTGAGTATATGGCGGGTTTGAACTCTTTGATCTGTGTGTCGAGGTGAGGCATATCCGCACAGTTGTGAATGCACAATGCGAGTCCCTTGTCAGCGGTGTGCTGGTTCAGTTTCTTTGCGTATTGAGCCTCGAACTCGTGGTATTCGGCATCTCCGAGACATGAGTAGTTCCCCCACAGATAATCCCATGTGAGTCCTGCTACACCGGTCTCCGCAAAGCCGTCTATCATCTGACTGTCGTATTCCGTCAGGGTTTCCAGTGCATGGTGGACCGCGGACGGGTTCCTGTACATGTCGATGAACAGACGCTCCGCGCTCGCGCTCTGAGAGAGAGCAAGCAAAGGCCCCTCCACGAATCCTGCGGTGATGATATCCTTGTTAAGTGCCTGGGCGAACAGTTTCGTTCCCTCGAGAAGGACTCCCGAGCGTCCTTTCCTTATGTCGGGGACCTCTAGTTTCTCGTAGTCCTCTGGGTCATGGATTATGTGTTCGTCGACGAACGGTGTGTTCTCGTGATCGAACCTGACGTGTGCACCGAGGTCTCCGGCCATGACGGACAGATCCATCAGGCCGATAGCGAAATCGAAATCGTATGCTTTCTGTCCCTCGATGAAGGATTTGGCGAACAACTGAGGGTCGTGCGCCCATTCCCTGTACGAGACGCCGCCGTTGACAAGTCTTCTGTTCACTCCCATTGCCAGGGGGTAAGTGAGAAGTCTGTCCACAGGTTCGTTGGTGAGCGAGGCGAACCCCCTCTCGATATGATTCATAGGTTTGACGGTCATTTACAATGCCTCCTTCAGCCATGCCACATGATTGACGGCATCGTTGTCCTTGTGGTCCGCTCCTATCTCTTCGGAGAACGACAGGGACACCGGTGCGCCGCCCACTGCGACAAGTACTTTGGATCTGTATCCGCTCTCGATCAATCCGTCGACAGCATCCCTCATCGCCACCAAGGTGGGTGTCATGAGCGTGCTCAGTGCGAGAACGTTCGGCTGGAGCCTTTCGGTCTCTGCAAGGACCTTGTCCGTAGGTACATCCTTTCCGAGGTCGACGACCTGGAATCCGCCGGCGATAATCAGTGTTTTGAGGATGTTCTTTCCGATGTCATGGACATCGCCTTCGACCACCGCTACCGCGACGGTCTTCTTGTTAAGTGTTTCTGATTTCGGGATCGCCGGAAGCAGGACATCGAGTCCCGCGTAAAGTGCAAGTGATGATATCAGTACCTGCGGCAGATATGTCTGGTGTAGTGCGAACCTGTCGCCGACAATGGCCATTCCTTTTACAAGACCTTCATTGATCGCCTCTACCGGGCTGATGCCCAGTCTCAGCGCTTCAAGTGCGCCTTCTTTCGCGATCTCCTGTTTTCCGCCGACGACTGCGTCGCTTATCTGTTTGAATAATTCCTCTTTGCTCATATGGTTGCCCCCAGTGGCACTATCCCCATCTATTGAGGTAAACCAGAATTATGAATATAATACTATATGTCGGTTTTATTCTGCATAGTATAAATATTAAAGATTTATTTATTCAAATAATATAAATTATATTCGTATATGAAATAATATTTAAACATTATAAAATATAATGCCGTAAATTAGACATTAAAACGCATATTAGGACAATAATAAACAAAAAATAAACCCATTTACGAATAATACTAGACGTTAATGCGACTAATGTGGGATCAATGAAACATTTTAACACTAAATCGCAGTAACTCCCATTCGCCATTCTTATAAACATCCAGGCCCATTGAGGAACAATTCGGGATGGGAATATATTGTCCGGAAAATCTGTAACCGTTATCAGGGATGCATGGATCGTAACGCAGGATCGGTCCAGGAATATCATCAGAGGCGACATCGTCATCGAAGGCGAAAAAATAATCTCGGTCGGCACGAAATACAACGGAACCGCCGATACGGAGATCGATGCATCCGGAGATATTGTGATCCCGGGGTTCATCAATACACATACCCATATCGCAATGTCCGTCATGAAAGGTGTCGTCGACGACCTCCATTTTCCCGATTTCCTGAGCAAAGTATTCAAGATAGATTCCGAAAGGACGGATAAGGATCTCGAGATCGGAACAAAACTCGGCTGTCTGGAAATGATCCGCAGCGGAACGACCACATTCGTGGATATGTATTATTCCGAGGATGTCATCGGAAAAGCGGTCAAAGAATCGGGCATCAGAGGGGTACTTTGCTGGTGCGTCCTCGATCAGGAGCTGACCACACAGGTAGGAAATCCTCTGCAGAACTGCAGGCATTTCTACGAATCATTCAAAAACGAAAGGAAAATAATCCCCGGGGCCGCACTTCAGGGAGTGTACGTCTGCAATCAGGAGACCTGTGTCGGAGCGAAAGAATTCTCTGACGAGAAAGAAGCACCGCTCACATTCCATCTTTCGGAGACGAGAGGAGAGGTCAACGACCACAAGAAAAAGACCGGCAGAAGGCCTGCCGAATGGTTATCCGATATAGGCGTGCTGGGAGAGAGGGCGATAGCAGCACATTCCGCATGGCTGACGATGAACGAGGTCCGTTTAATGGCAGAGGCGGGAATGTCCGTCGCCATGTGCCCCGTATCTAATATGAAATTAGCAACAGGAGGCGTCGCACCTGTACCTGAATTCCAGAAGTACGGAGTGAACGTTTCCATCGGGACCGACGGAAGCACCACGAACAACAGTCTGGATATGATCTCGGAAATGAAGATACTCGGTCTGTTGCAGAAGTCCAGCAGATGGGATCCGACGGTGACCACCGCACAGGAACTTCTTGATTTCGCCACGATCGGCGGTGCCAAGGCCATCGGGAAATCCGACGTTCTCGGTTC